>CALGAM010000195.1 GCA_937951935.1 uncultured Micromonospora sp.
TCGCCGCCCCCCGGCGCCGGTGATCCCGCCGAGGGCGCCGCCGGCGTCGTCCGGCTGGCGCTGCACAACGACGACGGCGTCACCGGCCGGTTCTTCAACTACGACGGCACACCGTACCGCTGGTAGCCCCGGCGCGAGGCGCACCGCGTACGGGCGACCGGCCCCGTTTCGAGGAGGCGACCGACATGAACTCCGCACACCCCGAGCCCCCCGCAGATCCTGACCTCGGAGCGATCATGGCGATCGCCACCGGGCACTGGCAGACCAAGATCCTGGTGACCGCGGTGGAGGCGGACCTGTTCACCAACCTCTCCGGCTCCTCCGCGACCATCCCCGAGCTGAGCGAGCGCCTGGGCTACCGGATGCCCGGCGCCAAGGGTTTCTTCCTGGCCCTGGTCGGCCTGGGGCTGCTCGAGTCCCACGATGGGAGACTGCGCAACTCGGCCACGGCCGAGCAGTTCCTGGTCCGGGGCCGGCCCCAGTACATCGGCGGCTATCTGCAGTTCTGCGCGCGCGAGCTGAACCCGGCCTGGGACGGCCTCGCCGTGGCGCTCCGCACCGGCCAACCGCAGAACCGCGCCGCGATCGAGGGCAACCCGTACGACTCGCTGTACCGGGACGAGGCGGCCACCGAGGCGTTCCTGGACAGCATGGACATGTTCAACACGCCGATCGGGCTGCACGTCAGCAGCCTCGACTGGAGCCCGTACAGCAGCGTGGTCGACGTCGGCGGCGCGCGGGGCAACCTCGCACACACCCTGGTGACCAGGAATCCTCACCTGACCGCGATCGTGTTCGACCTGCCCCAGCTGGAGTCGGCCTTCACCCGGCACATGGCCGCCCTCGGCGGCACCGACGCGGTCTCGTTCGTGGGTGGCGACTTCTTCACCGACCCCCTTCCCGAGGCCGATGTGCTGATCTTCGGCCACATCCTGCACAACTGGAGTGAGGAACACCGGATCAAGCTGCTCCAGAACGCGTACCAGGCGGTCCGCCCCGGTGGCGCCGTCCTCGTCTACGACCCGATGGTCGACGGCGCGAACCCACCGTTCAACGCCGTGCTGGCGAGCCTGAGCATGCTGGTCTGGTCGGCGGGCGGGAGCGAGTACTCGGTGGAGGAGTGCCACGGCTGGTTGACCAAGGTGGGCTTCCGCCCGGAAACGGTCGCGCCGGCCGGCATGCCGGACGACGTCCTGGTCATCGGGCACAAGGACCGCTGACCACCGCACCCCGAGGAGAGTCGCGCATGTCCCACGTACCGCCGGTCATCGACCGGCCAGACGTCACCTCAGTGCTCGTCGCCGAGATCGTTGCCGGTGGCCCCGGGCGGCAACGGGCCGTGGCGGACGCGATCGTGGCCCACTGGCGGTCCTGTTCCTGGTCTGCCGGCCTCGTGTCGCTGACCTGCTTCGTCAGCACCGACGGCGAGTTGGTGCTGACCTACGCCCAGTGGTCCTCCGACCAGGCGCTGGCCGCCTCGCTACGAGACGAGGGCGGCATCTCCCGCGGCGTGCCGGGCTGGGGGATACCCGGCGTCGAGTCCCCCGAACCCCGGCAGTACAAGCTGTACCGGGTGGTGCGGGGCGGTGCGATCACCGACCCGGCTCCGGTGCCACAGTGCTTCCCGGCCGCCATCTTCAAGATGGAGAACGAGACGGCGGCCCGCAACTGGGTCGATGGCCTGCTGGCCTCGGAGGAGGCGGCGGAGGGCAAGGAGCGGGCCTACCCCGGCGCCATCGCCGCCAACTTCCACATCAGCGTCGACGGAACGAGCGTGTTCCTGCTCTCCGAGTGGGCCTCCGAGGAGGAGGCGGTGGCGCACATCGCCGAGGTCATCGAGCCGATTCTGGAACAGGTCGGCAGCGGGGACACCGGTGCCGGTGCCCGCTACCGGCACCACGTGACGCTCACCGCGCCGGAACAGCGGTGACCTCGGGCTGGGGGTGACCTCGGCCATCGCCGCGACTCGGGAGCCCGGCGACGCCGGTAACCGCCACCGCCCGGCGGCCGGGTGACGTCCGGTGCGTGCGTGTCGGGTTCGCCGCCGTCGCGCACCTGTCGCGCACGGGTCACGCACCTTTGCGCGACAGGGACGGACGTGGATGATCGAGCCTGTGACGGCCGGTGCGTTCGATCTCGGGGTCGCGTGCCTGGTCGGCCTGAGTT
>CALGAM010000196.1 GCA_937951935.1 uncultured Micromonospora sp.
CGGCGTGGGCCGGGCGACCGGACCCGGACGCGGCGGGATCGTGCCCGGTCCCGGCTTCGGGCGGGCCGTGGCGGTGCCGCCACCACCGGGCCGCTCCTGCCGCGCGGTCTCCGCCTGCTGCTGTTGCTGCTGCCGGGCGGCCTGGGCGGCCTTGACGGTCGCCTCCTGCTCCGCCTTCAGGGCCGCGGCCCGCGCCTCGGCGGCGGCGACCTCGATGTCGTGGGCGCTCGCCGGCTTCACGGGCGCGCTCGGCGGCGGACCCGGCACCGGTCCCTTCGGCTTCGCCGACGGTGGCATCCGGCGCGGCGGCGCCGGCTTGGGAGAAACCCTGGACTCGCCGCCACCCTGCGTCGGGGTCGCCTGCGGCGTCGATGGGGCCGCGGGGGCCGCCGACGCCGCCTGGGAGGCGGCCGCTTCCTGGGACGCGCTGAAAGCGCCGCGCAGCCGCCGGGCCACCGGGGCCTCGACGGTGCTCGACGCGGACTTGACGAACTCGCCCATCTCCTTCAGCTTGGCGAGTACGATCTTGCTCTCGACCCCGAGCTCCTTAGCCAGCTCGTGTACGCGGGCCTTACCTGCCACTGCACTCCTCACTCCGAGGCCGTGCGGGCAGCACCCGCAACGACCTCACTCGTGCACTTGAAGCCTGGTCATTTCAGCGACTTCATCGCGTGCTCATGTCGGTCGTCCTACCCTGCTTGCGGTCCGTCGCGTCGATCCCGCCCGGTCCACCGACCGGTCGTGGTGCGTCGACGCCGTGGAGGTACGCGGCCAACTCACTCGCGTCGGGTACGCCAGCGATGCGCAGCGCCCGCCCGAAGGCCCGGCGCCGCAGTGCCAGCGCCAGGCAGGCCGCGTCGGGATGCAGGTGGGCTCCCCGACCCGGCAGCCGACGGGCCGGGTCTGGCCGGAGGCTGTATCCGATCTCCTCGGATCCAGTCTCGTCAGCGACCGCGACCACCCGCAACAGCTGGCCGGCAGGCGCACGCCGCCGGCAACCCACACAGGTGCGTTCCGGCCACGAGCGTCGTACCACTGAGAAAGTCTACCCCTACCCGGCCGAGATCGCCCCGTCCGGCTCCGCCCGGTGATCAGCATTGCCCCGGTGGCCCGGGGTGGACGGGCCCGATCCCGGCTCGGTGTCGGGACGGATGTCGATGCGCCAACCGGTCAACCGGGCAGCTAGCCGGGCATTCTGCCCCTCACGGCCGATGGCGAGGGACAGTTGGTAATCCGGGACGGTCACCCGTGCGGTCCGGGTCGCCGCGTCGACGACCTCGACCCGCAGCGCCTTGGCCGGGGAGAGGGCGTTGCCGACGAAGGTCGCCGGATCCTCCGACCAGTCGACGATGTCGATCTTCTCACCGTGCAGTTCACTCATCACGGCACGGACCCGCTGCCCCATCGGACCGATGCAGGCTCCCTTGGCGTTCACCCCGGGCACCGTGGAGCGCACCGCGATCTTGGTGCGGTGGCCCGCCTCCCGGGCGATCGCCGCGATCTCCACCGTCCCGTCGGCGATCTCCGGCACCTCGAGGGCGAAGAGCTTCTTCACCAGGTTGGGATGCGACCGCGACAGGGTGATCTGCGGACCGCGGAACGTCTTGGCCACGTGGACCACGACGCAGCGAATCCGCTGGCCGTGCTCGTACACCTCGCCGGGGACCTGCTCGGCCTGTGGCAGCACCGCCTCGACCTTGCCGAGGTCGACCGAGACGATCCCCTTCTCGGCCCGCGCCTCGTGCGCCTGCACCACACCGGTGACCAGGTCACCGTCCCGGCCCGCGTACTCGCCGAAGTGCACCTCGTCGGTCGCCTCCCGCAACCGCTGCAGGATCACCTGCTTGGCGGTCATCGCGGCGATTCGACCGAAGTCGTGCGGGGTGTCGTCGACCTCACGGATGACCGCCCCCGTCTCGTCCAGCTCCTGGGCGTAGACGGAGGCGGCGCCGGTCTTCCGGTCGATCTCGACCCGGGCGTGAGCCTGGGCCCCCTCGGTGTGCCGGTACGCCGTCAGCAGTGCGGTCTCGATCGCCGCGAGAATCGTGTCGAACGGGATCTCCCGCTCACGCTCCAGAGCGCGCAACGCCGCGAGGTCGATGTTCACCGCTCCTCGCCCTCCACATCTTCGTCGTCGCCGTCCTCGACGTCGTCACCGTCGCCGTCGACCAGGTCGTCGTCGACGATCTCGTCGAGCCGGCTGAACTCCACCTGGACCCGGCCAGGGCCGAGTTCCGGATACGTCCACTCGGTCAGACCGTCGTCGGTGCGCAGCACCACCCGCTGTTCGTCCGCCGCGACCACCCGCCCGGTCAGCCGCCGCGGGGCCGCGGTCGCGTCGTCCACGGCGTCGGTCGAGGCGGCCGGAGTGGCGGGAGTCACGGTCACCTTCACCAGCCGCCCCACGTTCCGCCGCCAGTGCCGGGGCAGGGTCAGCGGCCGGTCGACGCCCGGGGAGCTCACCTCGAGCTGGTACTCCCCGGCGATCAGGTCCCCGCCGGTCTCCTCCGCCTCGTCGAGCGCCCTGGAGAGGACGCGGGAGACATCCGCCACCGCGTCCAGGTCGAGCCCGCCGTCCCGGTCCACCACCACCCGGACCACGTACCGGCGCCCGATCCGGGACACCGACAGATCCTCCAGGTCGTAGCCGGCGGCGACGACCACCGGCTCGACCACGGTGCGAAGCCGCTGCCGTTGGGCGGCGGGCACGTCGGCACGGGGGCGCCCAGGGGCGCGCTGCCCCGCCCTCGGTCGACCCGCGACACGGCCACGCTGCGTCATCCCCGCCCCCTCTCATGGTCACCGACCGCCGTCTGGTGGCCATACCAGCGTGCCACCGGACGAACGCGCCCGGCGGCTGCGCAGAGCGTAACGCGCTGCCGCACCCATGGCCGGGCCGGCGCACCGACGACCCGTGACCCCACCACGCGGGGCACCATCGCGGTGCCCGCTCCGGCGCCGACCCCGATGGTGTTGACTGAGCCGCGTGCGAAGCACGGACACGAACCAGGAGAACGGCACACCCGGGCGGTCCCGTCGCGCGGTGGTACGCGGCGCCGCGCTGCTCGCGCTGGTCGGCGCCGCCGGGCTGACCGGGTGCGGGCTCTTCGAGGACGAGCCCGACCCGGCGCCGGACCTGATCACGCCGTTGATCGCCGGTGCGCTCGAACTCGCCGCACGGTACGACGCCGCCGTCGCGATCGCGCCCGAGCTGGCGGAGCGGCTCCGACCGATCGCCGAGGCGCACCGGGCGCACGCCGCCGAGCTGGCCCGGGTGACCCGGACGGCCCTGCCCACCCTCACCGCCGTCACACCCGCCGCGACCGCCGCGGTCTCGCCGGGCTCCGGGAGCGCGCAACGCCGGGCCGCGGTGCTGCACGGCCTGCGTGAGGCCGAGCAGGCGGGTCGGGACGCCGCCCGGACGGCCTGCGCCGAGGCGCCGGCCGAGCAGGCGGCGCTGCTCGGCTCCATCGCCGCCGCCCGGGCCACCCATCTGGAGATCCTGCGGTGAGCGCGGACAGCGTCACCGCACCGCCCGAGGCGGTTCGCGACCCGTCGGGGTCCTCCCGTCGGGCCGCCCGGCGCGGCGGGCGGGACGACGCTCGGCGACGTGCGACCACCAGGACAGCGACAACCAGGGCAACCCCGGCGACGTACGGCGACCGGGGCGGGAAGACGAGCGGGGGAAAACCATGAGCGGGAGAGGGCGATGAGCGGGGAGCTGGCCGCGGCGCTGGCCGCCGAGCACGCGGCGATCTACGCGTACGGCCCGATCGGGGCGCGGCTGACCGGCGACGCCGCCAAGCAGGCCCGGGAGGCGGAGGCCGCCCACCGCCGCCGTCGGGACAGCCTGGTCCTGCTGTTGACCACGAGGGGCGACGAGGTGCCGGGCGCCGCGGCCGGCTACGAGCTGCCGTTCCCGGTGACCGACGAGGCCAGCGCGCTCCGACTGGCGGTCCAGGTCGAGGAGCGGACGGCGGCGGTGTGGCGGGCCGCGCTACCGGCCACCGAGGGCGCCGAGCGCACCCGTGCCCTGGACGGGCTGACCGACGCGGCGATCCGGGCTACCCGCTGGCGCCGGAGAGCCGGCATCGCCCCGGCCACCGTGCCGTTCCCGGGCAGGCCGGCGTGACCGCCAGCCGGTCCGACGCCTCGGCCGAGCCGGCCCGCGGGTGACGGCCGCGATGTCGGGCTCGGCACGATCCACCTCCGTGTTCGGCCGGTTCCTGCGCCGGATCGGCCACCATCGCTGGTTCGCCGCCAGCACGCCGCTGGTGGTCCCGGCCGACCGTCTGGTCGCCCGGCTGACCCACGGCCGGGTGGTGGCGCTGGGACTGGTCCCGTCGCTGGTGCTCACCACCACCGGGCGCCGCTCCGGCCAGCCGCGCAGCACCCCACTGCTGTACGTGCCGGACGGGGACGGGTACGTCGTCGTCGGCTCGAACTGGGGGCGGCCGGAGCACCCGGCGTGGACGTACAACCTGCTGGCCGAGCCGACGGCGACGGTGACCGTGGGTGGCCGGCGGATCCCGGTACGCGCCCGACTGGTGGACGGCGCGGAGCGGGACCGGCTGTGGCGGCTGCTGGTCGCCGAGTGGCCACCGTACGAGACGTACGTGCGGCGGGCCGGTACCCGGCGGCTGCGGGTCTTCCGGCTCGAACCGCGACGGCGCGCCACCGGTGGCTGAGCGGCCCGGACGGTGGTGACGCCGCCGGAGCGGGGCGTCCCGGCGGCGTCTCAGCCGACGCCGACGCCGACCAGCCTGCCGACCAGGTAGGTCACCGCGGTCGCCAGGCCACCCAGCAGGAGCTGCCGGCCACCGCTGACCCACCACCTCCGGTTGGTGAACCGGGCGACGACCGCACCGGCGACGAAGAGGCCCAGGCCGCCCACGGCGAGCGCCAGCCACAGGCTGTCGAGGCCGAGCAGATACGTGATCAGCGGGATCAGCGCCCCGACCGAGAAGCAGAGGAAGGAGGAGAGGGCGGCGGTCCACGGGCTGGGTCGCGCGTCGGCGTCGACGCCGAGTTCCTCCCGGACGTGGACCCGCAGCGCCTCCTCCGGGTTGTCGCGCAGTGCCTCCGCGACCTGCTGGGCCAGTTCCCGGGAGAGCCCGCGCCGCACCCAGACGTCGGCGAGTTCCCGGGCCTCGCCGAGCGGGTTCCGCTCCAGCTCCCGGCGTTCCTTGGCCACCTCGGCCGCGATCTGCTCGTTCTGCGACCGCACACTGGTGTACTCGCCGAGAGCCATCGAGATCGCCCCGGCGACCAGCCCCGCGAGGCCCGTCAGGACGATGCTGCGCGGCGGGACACCTCCGCCGCCGACGCCGGCGATCAGCGCGATGTTGGTGACCAGGCCGTCCATCACGCCGAAGACCGCCGGCCGGAGCCAGCCACCGGAGACGTCGGCGTGGTGGTTCTCGTCGACCGGGATCAGGGTGTCGGTCACGGCGGGATGTCGGCCGTCGTCGGTCACGGCAGGGTCAGGATCTCGTAGCCGTCGTCGGTCACCACGATGGTGTGCTCGAACTGGGCCGTCCAGCGCCGGTCCTTGGTCACCACCGTCCAGCCGTCGGGCCAGATCTCGTACTCGTACGTGCCGAGGGTGATCATCGGCTCGATGGTGAACGTCATCCCCGGCTCCATCACCTCGCTGGGGCGCGGGCTGTCGTAGTGCGGGATGTAGAGGCCGCTGTGGAAGGCCTCACCGATGCCGTGCCCGGTGAAGTCACGGACCACGCCGTAACCGAACCGCCTGGCGTACGACTCGATCACCCGGCCGATCACGTTGATCTGCCGTCCCGGGGCGACGGCGCGGATCCCCCGCATCATCGCCTCGTGGGTACGCTCCACCAGCAGCCGGGCCTCCTCCGAGACCTCGCCGACGCAGAAGGTGGCGTTGGTGTCCCCGTGCACCCCGTCGACGTACGCCGTGACGTCGACGTTGATGATGTCGCCCTCCATCAGCACGGTCGAGTCGGGGATGCCGTGGCATATCACCTCGTTCAGGCTCGTGCAGCAGGACTTGGGGAAGCCCCGGTAGCCGAGCGTCGAGGGGTAGGCGCCGTGGTCGATCAGGAACTCGTGCACCACCCTGTCGATCTCGTCGGTGGTGACGCCGGGCTTGCAGTACTCTCCGGCGAGTTGCGTGGCCTGGGCGGCCAGGCGGCCGGCGACCCGCATCTTCTCGATCGTCTCGGCCGTCTGCACGTGCGACCCGCGGTACTCCTTCGGCCGTTTCCTCCCGACGTACTCGGGTCGGGCGATGTGCGGCGGCACCTGGCGCCACGGGGAGAGGGTGCCGGGAGTCAGCGGGGCGCGGACACTCATGGTCTCCAGCCTATCGCCGTCCGACGTGGGCCCGTCCGCCCGTGGTCGTCACCGCCGCCGGGACGGCCCGCCGGAACCGGCCGCGGTTGCCGTCCGTGATTCCCGCAGGCGGCGGGTGGTGGGAAACGTCCCGGTCTGGGGGAACCGTCACGGCGGGGAGTTGCGGTCGCCTCCGGCCGCTCGCCGCCGTCGTGCCCGCGGCGCGGACGGGCCAGGGACGGCGGTGGGGAGGGCCTCGCCGTCGCGCCACGGCCGTCGGGTGACCGGGATCACGAACGACCGCCCGGTAACGTGGACGACATTGAAGAAGTCTTCAATTGGTGTAATGCAGGTTCCGCTCTACCAAGCCAAGGCCGAGTTCTTCCGGATGCTGGGCCATCCCGTTCGGATCCGCGTACTCGAACTGCTCGGTGACGGTCCCCGCCCGGTCCGCGACCTGCTCGCGGAGACCGGGGTAGAGGCGTCCAACCTGTCTCAGCAGCTCGCGGTGCTCCGCCGAGCCGGAATCGTCGTCTCCACCCGGGACGGTGCCCAGGTCGTGTACGCGCTGGCCGGTCCCGACGTGGCGGACCTCATGCGGGCAGCCCGGCGCATCCTGACCGAGGTGCTGCAGAGCCAGGCCGAACTGTTGGCGTCACTCAAGGGCGGAGTCGAGTGAAGCTGGTCGACCTCCTGCCCGGCCGCGCCGATCTGGCCGCCATACGTCGCAACCCACGCGCCGACCTGTTCGCCGGCCTCACCGTCGCGGTGGTGGCCCTGCCCCTGGCCCTCGGCTTCGGGGTCGCCTCGGGGCTCGGCGCCGCCGCCGGGCTGGCCACCGCGATCGTGGCCGGTGCGCTGGCCGCCGTCTTCGGCGGCTCCAACCTCCAGGTCTCCGGTCCGACCGGGGCGATGACCGTCGTCCTGGTCCCGATCGTGGCACGGCACGGCCCCGGCGGCGTGCTCACCGTCGGCTTCCTCGCCGGGCTGATCCTCATCGGGCTGGCCCTCGCCCGCGCCGGCCAGTACACCCGACTCGTGCCGGCACCGGTCGTCGAGGGTTTCACCGCCGGGATCGCCGTCATCATCTTTCTCCAGCAGGTACCCGCCGCGCTCGGCACGGCGGCGCACGGCGAGAAGGTCCTGCCGGTCGCCGCGCGGGCCGTGCGCGACTTCGTCGCCCGGCCCGACTGGGTGCCCCTGGGGATGTCGCTCGGCGTCGCCGCCGTCGTCCTGGTCATCCTGCGGTGGCGCCCGCAGATCCCGGCCTCGCTGCTCGCGGTCGGGGCGGCGACCCTCTGTGCGGAGCTGGCGGACCTCGACGTGGCGCGGATCGGCGCGCTGCCGGCCACCCTGCCCGAGCCGTCGCTGGACTTCCTCCGCCTCGACGCCGTCGTGACCCTGCTCCCGTCGGCGGTGGCCGTCGCCGCGCTCGCCGCACTCGAGTCGCTGCTCTCCGCCACCGTCGCGGACGGGATGCGCCGGGGCGAACGCCACCATCCCGACCGGGAACTGTTCGGTCAGGGCATCGCCAACCTCGTGACCCCGCTGTTCGGTGGCGTACCCGCCACCGCCGCCATCGCCCGCACGGCGGTGAACGTCCGTGCCGGGGCGGTGTCCCGGCTCGCGGCGCTGCTCCACGCCGTCATCCTCGCGGTCGTCATGTTCGCGGCCGCGCCCCTGGTCGCCGGCATTCCCCTCGCCGCGCTCGCCGGGGTGCTGCTGGCGACCGCGATCCGGATGGTGCAGCTCGGCGTGCTGCGGGCGATCGTGCGGGCAAGCCGCTCCGACGCCCTGGTGCTGGTCCTCACCACGGGAGCCACCGTGTTGCTGGACCTCGTGACGGCGGTGCTGATCGGCCTGGTCGTGGCCGGGGCGCTGGCGCTGCGTACGGTCGCCCGGTCGATGCGGGTCGACACGGTCGCGCACAACGAACCCACGCCGTCCCTGACGGTCTTCCGTCCGCGCGGGCCACTCTTCTTCGCCGCCGCCGACCAGCTCCGCCGGACTCTGTCCACCGTGGAGCACGCCGACGTCGTCCTCCTGAAACTCTCCGAGGTCACCGCGATCGACGCCTCCGGGGCGCTCGCGCTGCGGGAGGCGATCGAGGAGCTGCACGACCGGAACGTCACGGTGCATCTCGCCGGTGTCCGCCCGGAGCACCACCGGACGCTCGCCGCGCTCGGCGTACTCGACCTGGTGGAGGAACGGGTACACGCCGACGCCCCGGCGGCCCTGGCCGCGCTGCGCGGCGGATAGCGCGGCGCCGCACGCCGGACGGCGCGGGCAGCGACTCACAGCTCTGGTCAGGTGGTGCCGGGTCGGCCCGCCCCGCGGCGCGGGTGACCGCCGTGGGCGGGCCGACCCGGACGTCCGACACGGCCCGGCGACGCCACCGACCCGTCGGGCGACGCGCGCACCGTGGCCCGCCCGCCGGGCGGCTCTGCCGGGGGTGCGACGACCGTCAGGTCAGGACGAGTCCGACCAGCCAGATGCCGGCGACGACGAGCGCCGTGGCCAGTTCGATCAGCAGGGCGAGCCCGACCGCGTGCAGGGCCTGCCTGGTGGCGGGCCAGGCGAGCCGCAGATCGCGGAGCCGGGCGAGCTCCGCGAGCCAGAGCCCGAGCACGAAGCCGAGGACCAGGCCGACCACCGGTACGACGAAGAAGCCGACGATGCCGAGCACCCCGCCGGCCAGCAGGGACAGGTTGGAGACGCCGGCACGTCTCAGGTTCCGCCCCGGCCAGAGGTACTTGACGACACTGCCGAGGAGCGCGACCAGGGTGGTCAGGGCGAACACCACCCAGGGTCCGACGCCCGAACCATCCCCGAAGAGCGCCCAGACCAGCACGCCGAGCCAGCACAGGATCAGCCCGGGCACGATCGGCAGGAGCACCCCGACGACGCCGATCGCGATCGTGATGCCGCAGAGGATCGTCACCAGTCCCTCGGTGTCCGTCATCGCCATGCCGTCCAGCCTGTCCCACCGCCGCCAGGTGCCGTCCGGCCACCCCGCCGCACCGTGTGACCGGCTGCCGGCCCACACGCGCCATCGGCGTGACGCCACGAGACCCGGCGACGGGGACGAGCCGGCGAGCCGGACCGGCGCGAGGTCGGGCACGACCGCCGTCCCGGCTATCGCGAAATGCCGGAACCCGCTGATCGTGTAAGGAGCCTCACCCCGTTCCGTCTTTTACTTGCCGACCGGACGACGTATCGTCACGCAACGATGACGAACATCTGGTTCCTGACCGCCCGCCTGTACGTCGACCTGCGGCTACAGGCCAGTGCCGGCTGTCGCGGCTGACCACGCCCCTCCCCTCGACCGTCAGACCGCCCTCCGGCCGCGCCGCGGACGGTTACCGGCCCGACGGGGCCGGCCGGACCAGACCGCTTGGACTCGTCATGCTCTCTGTCGCGCGCAAGATTCCCTTCTCCGTGCAGATCCTGCTCGGCCTCGTACTCGGATTCGGCCTCGGCTTCCTGGCCCGCGTCGCCGACGTCGCCTGGCTCGGCACCACGCTGGACACCATCGGCAGCCTCTTCGTGCAACTGCTGCGCGTCGCCGTACCCCCGCTGGTCTTCACCGCCCTCGTGGTCAGCGTGGTGAGCCTGCGCGGGGTGGCCGGCGCCGCCCGACTGGCCCTGAAGACCCTCCTCTGGTTCGGGATCACCGCGCTGCTCTCGGTCGCCGTCGGCATCGGGCTCGGTCTGCTGACCAACCCGGGCCGGGGCGTCACCCTGGACCTCAGCGCGGCCAAGGAACCACAGCGCACCGGTTCGTGGACCGACTTCCTCACCGGCCTGCTGCCGACGAACGTGTTCGGTGCCTTCGTCGAGAACAACGTCCTGCAGATCGTCTTCCTGGGCGTGGTCGCCGGCCTCGCCGCCCTGCTGGTCGGGGCCGCCGCCGAGCCGTTCGTCGAGTTCAACCGCGCGGTGCTGGCGATCGTGCAGAAGGCGCTCGGGTGGCTGATCCGGCTCGCCCCGCTCGGCACGCTCGGGCTGATCGGCCACGCGGTGGAGGCGTACGGCTGGGACCTGCTGGCACCGCTGGCCAAGCTCACCACGGGGGTGTACGTCGGCTGCGCGATCGTGCTGGCCGTGATCTACCCGCTGGTGCTCGCCCTGGCCGGCCGGCTCAACCCGCTGCGCTTCTACGCCGCCTCCTGGCCGGCGATCGAGCTCGCCTTCGTCTCGCGGTCGTCGGTCGGCACGATGCCGGTGACCCAGCGGGTCGTGGAGCGGCTCGGCGTGCCGCGTGAGTACGCCGCGTTCGCGGTGCCGTTCGCCGCGACCACCAAGATGGACGGCTGCGCCGCGGTCTACCCCGCGCTGGCCGCGATCTTCGTGGCCCAGGTCTTCGGGGTGAGCCTCGGCCCACTCGACTACCTGCTGATCGCGTTCGTCTCGGTGGTCGGCTCGGCCGCGACCGCCGGGCTGACCGGGGCGCTGGTGATGCTCACCCTCACCCTGAGCACGCTGGGGCTGCCGCTGGCCGGTGCCGGCCTGCTGCTGGCCATCGACCCGATCCTGGACATGGTCCGCACCGCGACGAACGTCGCCGGCCAGGCCCTGGTGCCGACGGTGGTCGCCGCCCGCGAGGGCGTGCTGGACCGGGCCGCGTACGACTCCGCCGGCCGCCGGGCCCTGACCGAGGAGGCCCCCGCCGAGTCTCCGGCCCCGGCCACGGCCTGAGTCGGGTTCGCGGGTCCGCCCGACCGTCTCCGGCGGTCGGGCGGACCCGCGACGTGCCACGGCCGCCACCCCCGGGTGGCCCGTCGGGTCCGGCGGCGGCCGGCGCGTGCCCGCGGCCGGCGGTGGGGCGGCCAGGCGTGGAGATCCGGCGCGGGACGGGCGGCCGCGGGTCGGCGCCCGTCGCGTCCCGCGCACGCCGTCGAGTCCTGTCGGGAAGCCGTTAGGGACTACAGGAGACCGACGGGTCCCGCGGGAGACCGTTGGTTGACAGCAGGGAACCGTCACGTTCTGCGAGGAGAACAGAAACCGGAACACGGCCGCTGTACGCAGCGGCGTCACCCACATTCCGAACCGAAGGAAGGTCTGTCGGATGAGCGTGTTGTTCACCCCGTTGACGCTGCGCAAGGTGACGCTGCGGAACCGGGTGGCGATGTCGCCGATGTGTCAGTACTCGGCAGGGCCGGACGGCCTGCCGACCGACTGGCACCGGATACACCTGGGGGCCCGGGCGGTGGGCGGGGTCGGCCTGGTGATCAGCGAGGCCACCGCCGTCGTCCCGGAGGGGCGGATCAGCCCTCGGGACACCGGGCTGTGGTCGGACGCGCACGTCGAGGCGTGGCGGCCGATCACCGCCTTCGTCGCCGAGGCCGGGGCGGTGCCGGCGGTACAGCTCGCCCACGCCGGTTTCAAGGCGTCGACGTACTGGCCGTGGGCGCCGACGCAGGGTGGGGTGCCGGACGCCGAGGGCGGCTGGACCCCGGTGGGGCCGCACACCGATCCGTTCCTGCCGACGTACCGGAAACCGGAGGCGCTGGACGCGGCCGGCATCGCCCGGGTGGTCGAGGCGTTCGCCGCCGCCGCGAGCCGGGCGTTGGCCGCCGGTTTCGCCGCGGTCGAGATCCACGCCGCGCACGGGTACCTGCTGCACGAGTTCCTCTCCCCGCTGACCAACCGTCGGACCGACGAGTACGGCGGGGACCGGGCCGGGCGGAGCCGCCTCGCCCTGGAGGTGACCCGGGCGGTCCGGGCCGCGGTCGGCGACGACGTTCCGGTGCTGGTCCGGATCTCGGCGACGGACTGGGTTCCCGGCGGCTGGACGCCGGAGGACAGCGTGGCGCTGGCCCGGGAACTCGTCGCCGCCGGGGCCGACCTGATCGACTGCTCGTCCGGCGGCGTCACGCCACACGCCGACATCCCCGTCGGACCCGGCTACCAGGTGCCGCTGGCCACCCGGGTGCGGCGCGAGGCCGGGGTGCCGACCGGTGCGGTCGGGCTGATCACCGAGCCGGAACAGGCGGAGACGATCGTCGCCGACGGCGCGGCGGACCTGGTGCTGCTCGGCCGCGAGCTGCTGCGCGACCCGTACTGGCCGCGCCGGGCGGCGGCGGCCCTGGGTGCGACCCCACCGACCCCGGATCAGTACGAACGCGCCTGGTGACGGGGTACGACGTCCCGGGCGGACGCGGTTGCGACCTCCCCGGGTGACAGAAGGGCCCCCTCGTCCCACGCCGCGGGCGGGACGAGGGGGCCCTTCGGCACGTCTCAGAAGAGGGGCACGTCTCAGAAGAGGACGGTGGCGAACGTGCCGACCGACCGGAACCCACACCGCTCGTAGACGCGGCGCGCCGGCACGTTGTAGTCGTTGACGTAGAGGCTCACGGTCGGGGCGACCCGCGCCAGGGCGTCCCGGACCACGGCCGCCATCGCGGCGGTGGCGATGCCCCGGCCGCGCCACGCCGGATCGACCCAGACCCCCTGGATCTGCGCGGTACGCCGGGTGACGACCGCCAGCTCGGCCTTGAAGACCACCTGGCCGTCGACGAACCGCGCGTACGCCCGCCGGGCCCGGACGAGCTCGGCGACCCGCTCCCGGTACGCCCGACCGCCGTCCCCGGCCAGTGGGGAGACCCCGACCTCCTCGGTGTACATCGCCACCGCCGCCGGGAAGAGCAGGTCGATCTCGCCGGGCCGAACCGGGCGTACCTGCGGGTCCGGGGCGACCGGGGGCGGCACGTCGGTCGCCAGCAGGGGTTGGTTCGGGCGTACGTCCCGGGCGGGGCCCCACCGCGGGGCGAGTCGTTCCCACAGCCCGAGCACGCCGTCGGCCCGCCCGACGATCGACGAGCAGTACCGCTCCTCGGCACCGAGCGCCTCGGCGAAGGCGGCGATCGCCGCCGGGGTCGCGCAGACCGGGGTGAGCTGACCGCCCGACCAGCAGAGCGCCTCGATCCGGTCGCCCGTGCCGTATCCCAGCACCCGGCCGTCCGCCCGCCACCAGGAGAGGCCGTTGGCGGCGACACGCTCGGCCACCTGGGCGGAGGCGAAGGGATCGAGGTCCAGGATCCGCTCCACCGTGGCACGCTCGGCCTCACCGAGCTGCCGTACCGGAACCATGAGCACGGTTACAGCCTGCCAGATGAACGACCGGGTGGCGGGCTCATCGACGCCGGTCCGCCCACGAGGCCCGGATGCGCGGCGGATTCGGCTACCCACCCTTCGGCCCACCCGGCTGGCGCGGACCCGGCCCCGGCCCCGGCCGAGGCGGTCGGCGCGGGCGGAGTCGGCGCCCGAACGTCCGCAGCGCCGTCCTCGCGCTGCTCGGCGAACGCCCGATGCACGGCTACGAGATGATTCAGGAGCTGGACTTTCGCACCGGCGGCGCGTGGCGGCCGAGCCCCGGGTCGGTCTACCCGACGCTCCGGCCACTGGAGGACGAGGGACCGGTCGCGACGGCCACCGACGACGCCGGCGGTCGGAAACGTTTCCAACTCACCGAGGCCGGGAGGGCCGAGGCGGAACCGGCGGCCCGGTCGCCGCCGTGGGCCCCGAGTTCGCCCCGGAGACCATCAACCGCCGGCACGAGATCCGCGACGCGGGGTTCCAGGCCGTGCACGCGCTTCGCCAGGTCATGATGACCGGCACCGACGAGCAACGCGAACGGGCCGCCCGGGTGCCGGACGAAACCCGACGCAAGCGGTACGCATCCTCGCCGAGACGGAGTGAGCGGCGCCGACCACCCGGGTTGGCCACCGGCCACGAGGTCGGCACCGGTGAGGCAGGATTGTTCCGGTCACGGTGGTCACCGCGACCGACGGTGAGCACCGGGGACGCCCCGACCCGGCACGCACGGTGGCACCGGACCGGGCGACGGGACCCCAGCCGCCGCGTCACCGTGCCGCGCGGTTCGTGTCCCCGACGACGGGCGCCACGACGGACCCCGCACCACCGGCCCACACCGCACCAATCCCGATCGATCCGCTGTTTAACGAACTGTTAGCACGAAGCGGACGACACATTTACGTGTCTCGATGTAACCTGGATGTCGGTGCCCGTTCACCTGACGGCCACCGATGATCTTCAGGAGGATCCGCAGATGCCGCAGCCCGCCCTCTTCGCGATCGACATCGTCGCCGTGATCCTGCTGGTGTTCGGGCTCTACTTCCCCCGACACCGGCGGCGTGATCTGGTGGCGGCCTACCTCGGGGTCAACGTCGGGGTGATGGCCGTGGCGAGCTCGCTCGGCACCAGCGGCGGCGCCGGCGCCGGGCTCGGCCTCGGCCTGGCGCTGTTCGGCGTCCTGTCCATCATTCGGCTGCGCTCGACCGAACTCGACCAGCACGAGGTGGCGTACTACTTCTCCGCCCTGGCCATGGGCATTCTCTCCGCACTCGGCGGCAGTGCGCCGTGGCACATCCCCGCGATGATGGCCCTGATCCTGCTGGTGATGTTCGTCGGCGACCATCCCCGGCTGTTGCGCGGCTACCGACGACAGAGCATCCTGCTCGACCAGGCCATCACCGACCAGGTCACGCTCGTCGCCCACCTGGAGCAGCTCCTCGGCGCCCGGGTACACGCCGCGTCGGTCCAACGGGTGGACCTGGTCAACGACACCACCCTGGTCGACGTCCGCTACTCGGTGCCGACCGGTGCCACCGCCGCGCCCGCCCGGACCGCCGCCACGGCCGCGGGAGGAGTCCGGCGATGACCGCCCTGACCTGCCCGCCGCTCAGCACGCTGGAGTCGATCGAGCTCGACGAACTCGTCGCCCGGGCAGCCCTGCAGACCCGCGTGGACCGCAAGTACGTCCTGCCCGTCGCCGAGGCGTGGGAGGTGCTGGCGCTCGTCGAGCCGGGCACCCGGGTACTGGACATCGACGGCGTCCGGTCCTTCGGGTACACGTCGACCTACTTCGACACCCCCGACCTGGCCAGCTACCTGTCGACCGCCCGGCGGCGCCGCCGCCGGTTCAAGGTCAGGACGCGCACCTACCTCGACTCGGCACAGTGCTGGCTCGAGGTGAAGACCCGGGGCGCCCGGGGCAGCACGGTGAAGGACCGCCTGCCGTACCAGCTCGACCACCAGTCCACCCTCGCCCCGGGGTTGGACTTCGTCGCGGACGTGTTGGACCGGAAGTCGATCCGGCTCGGCGCCGAGCCGGTGTTCGTACCCACCCTGGTCACCCGCTACCGGCGTAGCACCCTCTTCCTGCCCAGCACGGCGAGCCGGGTCACCGTGGACACCGACCTGGTGTGGCAGGGCGCGGGTCCGCCGCTGCACCTGCCCGAGCTGGCGGTGGTGGAGACGAAGACCGGCTCCACCGCCTCCGGCGTCGACCGCCTGCTCTGGGCCCGGGGTCACCGCCCGGTGCGGATCTCCAAGTACGCCACCGGCCTGGCCGCCCTCCGACCGGAGCTGCCGGCGACGCCGTGGCGCCGTACCCTGCGTCAACACTTCGCTCCCCTGCTCGCCGACGGCCGCCACCACACCACCACGCCGCCGGAGGCCGGGCACGCCCTCGTGCCCGGCGCAGCCCGTCCCCTCGCACCGGAAACGGAGTGACCGTGCGCAGACTCGTGTACTACGCGGTCGGCGTTCTCGCCGCCGCCGCCATCGGAGCCGACATCGGGCTCCCCGCAACATCGAACGCCGCGGCCCGGCCGGCGACCGCGGCCGGCGCCGAGTCGGTCACGCCGGCCGACGCCGGGCCGGTCGGCGCCGACGCCGAGGAGGCCGACGACGCCGCAGCCCGGGACGCCGACCTGGCGGCGGCGGAGCTGACCGGCGACATCATCTTCTCGGTGCCGAGCGGCACGTTCGTGAACGAGGTGTCGGTCTCGCTCGACACGACGATCGCCGGCGCGGTCATCCGCTACACCACCGACGGCCGGCTGCCCACCGCCTCCTCGCCGAGCTACGACGGCACCCCGCTGCGCTTCACCCGCACCACCCAGCTGCGGGCCCAGGCGTACGTCGACGGCGCCCCGGCCGGGGCGCCCGGCACCGCCATCTACGTGGCCCGGGCCGTCGAGACCAACCACGACCTGCCGGTGCTGCTGCTCGACGCGTACGGCCAGGGCGCGCCGGGACGCGAGTACATCGACACCGCGGTGATGGAGTTCCAGCCCACCAACGGCAGCACCTCGCTGGCCGCCTCCCCCGTCCTGGTCAGCCGGGCCGGCTTCCACCTGCGCGGCAACTCGAGCGCGATGTTCCCGAAGGTGCCGTACCGGCTGGAGCTGTGGGACAACGACGATGACGACGTCGACCTCCCGCTGCTGGGCATGCCCGCCGACTCGGACTGGGTGCTGCGCGGGCCGTACACCGACAAGGCGCTGATCCGCGACGCCTTCGTCTACGGTCTCGGCCGCGACCTGGGGCTGTACGCACCGCGGTTCGCCTTCGCCGAGGTGTACGTCAACCTGGACGACCAGCCGGTGAGCGCCGACGACTACCAGGGCGTCTACCTGATCGTCGAGACGATCAAGAACTCGAAGAACCGGCTGGACCTCAAGCAGCTCGACGAGGACGACGTCACCCTGCCGAAGATCACCGGTGGCTACATCTTCAAGTTCGAGTGGATGGCCGCCGAGGAGCCGACCCTGCCCTGCACCGGCCCGGCCGAAACCTGCTGGAGCGACCTGGAGGTGGTCGACCCGGACCCGCTGAACTCGGCCCAGCGGGAATGGCTCACCCAGCACATCCAACAGTTCCACGACATGCTCCACTCCCCCGGGTTCGCCGATCCGGTGACCGGCTATCCCGCCTGGATCGACGTGGACTCGTTCGTCAACCAGATGATCATCGAAGAGCTGAGCCGGGAGATGGACGCGTACGTCCGCAGCGCGCACTTCTACAAGGACCGGGACGGCAAGATCACCGCCGGGCCGCTGTGGGACTACGACCTCTCGTTCGGGGTCGGCGGCTACTTCAACAACAACCAGATCGCCGGCTGGCAGTACCAGCAGACCCGCTTCCCGGCCTCGCCGAACGACTGGTTCCAGCGGCTGGTCCAGGACCCGGCCTTCGTCAACCGGGTCAAGGTCCGCTGGCAGCAGCTCCGGCAGGGCCTGCTCTCCGACGCCCAGCTCGAGGCCCGGATCAACAGTCTGGCCGCGCCGCTGACCGCCGCCGCCGAGCGCAACTTCGCGAAGTGGCCAATCCTCTCCGCCCCGATCGTCGGCCCGTTCTTCACCCCGACCGCCCCCACCTGGAGCGGCCAGGTGCAGTACATGCGGGACTGGATGTTCCAGCGGGCCGCCTGGCTCGACTCCCCGGCCGCCTGGGGCGGAGCGACGACGCCGCCCACGACACCACCCACCACCCCGCCCACCACGCCACCGACCACCCCGCCCACGACACCGCCGACCACCCCGCCCACCACGCCGCCGGTGACCACCACACCGCCGACGACCCCTCCGGTGCCGGGACGGTCGTGCACGGCGAGCTACAGCATCGTCAACCAGTGGCCCGGTGGGTTCCAGGGCAGCGTCCAGGTCACGGCCGGTTCGACCGCGATCTCCGGCTGGCGGGTGACCTGGACCTTCGCCGACGGCCAGACCATCTCCCAGGCCTGGGACGCGACCGTGACGACCAGCGGCGCGACGGTGACCGCGACGAACGCCGGCTACAACGGGGCGCTCGCCGCGGGCGCCAGCACGACGTTCGGCTTCCTCGGCACGTGGAACGGCGTCAACAGCCCGCCCACGCTGACCTGCACGGCATTCTGATCACGGGATGACAGGCGGCGCCGTCCCCGTACCCCGGGGGCGGCGCCGCCGCCCGTACGACGCGAAGCCCGCGCGCGGCCGTCAGTGCACGGTGACCGTGGGGCGGGCGACGAGGTCGCGCAGCTCCTCCGGCAGCTCGGCGCCCATCTCGTCGGCCAGCCGGGCCGCCTCCTCGATCAGCGTCTCGACGATCTGGCTCTCCGGGACGGTCTTGATCACCTGGCCCTTGACGAAGATCTGGCCCTTGCCGTTGCCGGAGGCGACCCCGAGGTCCGCCTCGCGGGCCTCGCCCGGCCCGTTGACGACGCACCCCATCACCGCCACCCGAAGCGGCACCGGCAGCCCTTCCAGGCCGGCGGAGACCTCCTCGGCGAGCTTGTAGACGTCGACCTGGGCCCGGCCGCAGGACGGGCAGGAGACGATCTCCAGGCCGCGCTGGCGCAGACCGAGCGCCTCCAGGATCGCCGTACCGACCTTGATCTCCTCCACGGGCGGGGCGGAGAGCGAGACCCGGATCGTGTCCCCGATCCCCTCGGCCAGCAGCGCGCCGAAGGCCACCGCCGACTTGATGGTGCCCTGGAACGCCGGCCCGGCCTCGGTCACCCCGAGGTGCAACGGGTAGTCGCACTGCTCGGCCAGCATCCGGTACGCCCGGATCATCACCACCGGGTCGTTGTGCTTGACCGAGATCTTGATGTCCCGGAAGCCGTGCTCCTCGAACAGCGAGCACTCCCACAGCGCCGACTCGACCAGCGCCTCCGCGGTCGCCTTGCCGTACTTGGCCAGCAGACGCTTGTCCAGCGAGCCGGCGTTCACCCCGATCCGGATCGGCACCCCCGCGTCGCTCGCGGCCCGGGCGATCTCCTTGACCTTGTCGTCGAACTGCCGGATGTTGCCCGGGTTGACCCGGACGCCGGCGCAGCCGGCGTCGATCGCGGCGAAGACGTACTTCGGCTGGAAGTGGATGTCGGCGATCACCGGGATCTGCGACTTGCGCGCGATCGCCGGCAGCGCCGCCACGTCGTCCTGGGACGGGACCGCGACCCGCACGATCTGGCAGCCCGCCGCGGTCAGCTCGGCGATCTGCTGCAGCGTCGCGTTGACGTCGGCGGTCAGCGTCGTGGTCATCGACTGCACCGACACCGGCGCACCGCCACCCACCGGGACGGAACCGACCATGATCTGCCGGCTCTGCCGCCGCTTCGCCAGCGGCGGCGGGGGGACGGCGGGCATGCCGAGGCTGACTGCGGTCACTGGGCACTCACCTTTGGATCAGGGTTATCGGGTTCACCACGTCGGCGGTGATGGTCAGCAGCGTGAAGGCGCCACCGATCAGGATCAACGCATACGTTACGGGCATCAGTTTGAAGTAGTCGACCCGCCCGGGGTCGGGTTTACCGAGCCGGGTGAAGATCCACGATCGGGCGCGTTCGAACCAGGCGATGGCGATGTGGCCGCCGTCCAACGGCAGCAGCGGCAGCAGGTTGAAGACGCCGATGAAGAAGTTCAGCGAGATGAAGAGGAGGACGAAGACCTCCCAGAGGCCGTGCTGGACCGCCTCGCCGCCGAGCCGGCTGGCCCCGACCACGCTGATCGGGGTGTCGACGTCCCGCTCCCCGCCGGTGATCGCGGACCACAGCGCCGGGATCTTCTGCGGGATCCGCTGGAGCGCCCTCGCGGTGTTCACCGCCATGGTGCCGGTGAAGTCGGCGGTCGCCCCGAACGCCTCGATCGGGCCGTACGTCACCGTGGCCGGCGTGCTCGGCACCAGGCCGACGCCGAGCGCGGAGGTGGGACCGACCGGCCCGTCCGGCTGGTCCTGCGGCGGGCGCTGCACCTGGGCGAGGGTGACGGTGGCCTGCTGGGTGACACCGTCGCGGACGAAGGTGACCTGGACCGGGCCGGCCGCCGTCGCGCGTACCGCGTCGAGCAGCTCCCCCCAGTTGCGCACCGGGGTCGTCCCGATCGCCGTGATCACGTCGCCGTCCCGCAAGTTGGCCTGGGCGGCCGGGCTCGCCGGGTCGCCGGCCTGGCAGGCTCGCTCGACGTTCTCGACCACCACGCAGGGCGCCACCGCGATCTTCGCCGGCTCCGCCCGGAAGTCGTCGTCGGTGGTCGGGAAGTCGGGGTTCGGCAGCCCCATGAAGATCGCGGCGAACCAGAGCGTGACGATGGCGAGCATGAAGTGCGCCACCGAGCCGGCCGCCATCACCGCGGTCCGCTTCCAGAGCGGGTACCGCCACATGGCCCGGGGCTCGTCCGCCGGGTCGACGTCGTCGTCCTGCGGAGTCATCCCGACGATCTTGCAGAAGCCGCCGAGCGGGATCGCCTTGATCCCGTACTCGGTCTCACCCCGGCGGAACGACCAGATGGTGGGGCCGAAACCGATGAAGTAGCGGGTCACCTTCATCCCGAACCGCTTGGCGACCAGCATGTGCCCGGCCTCGTGCAGGCTCACGGAGATGAGGATCCCCAGGGCGAAGGCCACCACCCCGAGCAGGTACAGCATCAGGCTCCTTCCACCGCCATCGCGATGATCTCCCGGGCGCGGGCCCGCGCCCAGGACTCGGCGGCGAGCACCTCTTCGACCGTACCCGGTTCGGGGAAATCGGGTGCGGCGTCGAGCACCCGCTCCAGCGTGTCGACGATGCCGAGGAACGGCAGCCGGCCCGCCACGAAGGCGGCCACGCACTCCTCGTTCGCCGCGTTGTAGATCGCCGGACGGCAGCGCCCGGCCGCCCCGGCCTGCTTCGCCAGGCGTACGGCGGGAAACGCGCTGTCGTCCAGCGGCTCGAAGGTCCAGCTCTGCGCGGCCGTCCAGTCGACCGCCGGGGCCGCCTCGGCGACCCGGTCCGGCCAGCCGAGCGCCAGGGCGATCGGCAGCCGCATGTCCGGCGGGCTGGCCTGGGCCAGCGTCGAGCCGTCGACGAACTCGACCATCGAGTGGATCATCGACTGCGGGTGGACGACCACGTCGATGGCGTCGTACGGCACCCGGAACAGCTCGTGGGCCTCGATCACCTCCAGCGCCTTGTTGACCAGGGTGGCGCTGTTGATCGTGACGACCGGCCCCATGTTCCAGGTCGGGTGGGCCAGCGCCTGCTCCGGGGTGACCTCGGTCAGCTCGTCCCGGCGCCGGCCCCGGAACGGCCCGCCGCTGGCGGTGAGGACCAGCCGACGCACCTCGGCCCGGGTCCCGCCGCGCAGGCACTGGGCCAGCGCCGAGTGCTCGGAGTCGACCGGGACGATCTGGTCCGGCCGGCGCAGCGCGGCCCGGACCACCGGCCCGCCCGCGACCAGCGACTCCTTGTTGGCCAGCGCCAGCGTCCGCCCGGCCCGCAGCGCGGCCAGGGTCGGCGCCAGCCCGAGCGAGCCCACGACCCCGTTGAGGACGACGTCGCAGGGCCACTGCGCCAGCTCGCTCATCGCCTCCGGCCCGGCGATGATCTTGGGAAGTCTGACGTCACCGCTGGCCCAGCCCCGGCGGCTCGCCTCGGCGTAGAAGGCGAGCTGGAGGTCCTGGACGGCGGTTGCCCTGGCCACCCCGACCACCTCGACCTCCAGTTCGAGGGCCTGGGCGGCGAGCTGGCCGACGTTGCCGCCACCCGCGCCGAGCGCCACCACCCGGAACCGGTCGGGGTTGCGCCGGACGATGTCGATGGCCTGGGTACCGATCGAACCGGTCGAGCCGAGCAGGACGATCTCACGCGGGGAACTCACCGGGACATTCTCCCCGATCGACCCTGAACGCCCGCCGGGAGCCTCAGCCGTCCTCGCCCGTGTTCCCGTCCGCCGCCTCCCCGTGCGGCTCCTCCGGCTCGTCTTCTCTCTCCTCGGACGGCTCCTCCGGCGGGGCCTCCTCACCGAGCAGGTCGCCTGGGTCGATCGAGAACTCGAAGGGCCTCCGCATCTCGAACGTGGTTCCGGCCGCCGCCGCGGCCTGCGGCCGGTACTCCCCGTCGATCAGCTCGAAGAGGGCGATCGTGGGAACCCGGTTGCGCAGGTCGACGCGGAGGAAGAACGGTACGCCGGCAGCGGCGTACTCGCGGGGCCGGTCGATGACGTCCTTGCGACGGTTGCCGGGTGACACGACCTCGCCCAACAGGACCGCGTGCCTGATGTCCATGGTTGTCCGGCCCCCGCCGGGAACCCTGAGGACGACGATGTCGGGAATGAAGAGATCGTCGCCGGAGACGACGTTCGCTTCGAGGTAGAGCCACAGCTTGGCCCGGCGGGCCGCCTGCTTCAACAGGTACCCGAGATCGAGCTCGGCATCCTGGTGGTCGTATCCGGCGTGGGGTGTCACGATCACGCTTCCGCTCAGGACCTCAACCTTGGGGCCGTTGGTCTCCGGCAACAGGTCGAGGGCGAGCTGCGCGGTCCACGGCTCGTCACGCCACCTCAGCACGTCGAACGACGGCTCGGTGGGCTCCGGCGCCGGCTCGGGCGCGTACGCGGCCTGGGCCATCCGGGCTCACCCCCTCAGCGGGACATTCTGCTCAGACCAGCCTAGCCCCGCAGCCCCGTCTAACGGCGTCGCACAATCTGTCCGACAGCCGTGCGCCCGAGGTGGCACGGCGGTGGTGTGTGACCACTCGGCGGTGGGTGTCGGCCCGCCCGTCGGTTACGACCCGCGGCAGGGTCTCAGCACGACCCGGTCCGGTTTCGGAACAGCACCGATGCATGCATGTCATGCAGCTCCGTGACGGCTACCATGACGGCAACCCGAGCTCTCGACGGCGTCCCGAGATAGCCGTTCGTTACGATACGTGATCACTCTGGCCCACACTTGTCGGGTCTACGAGTATTGACTTCACAATCAATCACCCAAAAGGTCAGGTTGGCTTATCCAGTCCGGCACGAATATTCGCCGCCTCATTGCGCGCCGCTGTCGACTCGGCAATGGCTTTGCGACGATCTTCGTCGTACAGCAGAACAGTGGACAGAGATTCCAGGGCATCCGCAATCCGGTCCCGCCAGGCGGCATACGACTCCGGATCGTAGTCACCAACCGGCCTTTCGGAGCGTACCTTGCGCAAGTTCTCTAGCGCTGCCCGCAGCTCTGGCGGAAGAGACATGCCTACCCCCTTCCGATTAGGGGCAAGAACCGTTGGCAGGCCGGGCAGGGACCAATCAGGGTCCCGTGATCCTCGAGTGGGAAGGCGTTACCCCTACCCCCTTCCACCAATCCGGACCGATTGGAATGTCGATCCCTCAAGGGGGATACCCGCTTGCTCGAACTTGACGGCGCATCCAACTTCTCCACACCCGCCGTGATGGCCCGAGAGAGCCACAGCTCGCGCGGTCTGCGGAGGCATAGCTCCGGTCCGAGTGTCCGTTGCATAGGCAAATGCGACCTGCGTTCCGTCTGCGGAGGTGATCTTGGTCGCAACGTTCGGCCGCACCTCTGGAGGCATGTTCAGAGCCTCATCCGCAAAATCGAGCAAGTCATCATCGGCCTCGCCCACGCCGCAGTTGTGTACGAGGACTGGCGTGGTCCCCGCCGTCACATAGTACGTGTGGGATTCGCGGCTGCTTACGTTATGTCATCACGCACTTCACCGGGTCTTTCGTGTTCGCCGGCAAGCCATGGGATTCATGATGGCGGATGTTGCCGGCAATGCTGACGGCAACGCCAACAGACGTCAACGCCCGAACGCGCACAGCCGTGGTTCGAAGGCGAGTATCGTCCGCGGCAGGATCAGGTGGATGGTGCGCGGCTACGAGGCCGTTCCTCCGGCCTTAAGGGCGCTACCGCATCGCTGACGCCGACCACCCTCCAGGCGACCCTTGACCCCGAAGACCTCTACGGCCCCTCGCCGCCAACACCACCGGACAGGCACCTGACGGCGCCAGCCCGACCACCACCCGCCCGCCAGCAGTCCGAGACTGACTGAAATGACCGATAGGCACGTGTAGTACGGGATGTCTGGCTCAAAACTGCTATACCAAATTCAAGAGCGGCCCGGCTCTGCCGGGCCGCGCGCACGCCCACCAACACCCGGGACCCCATCGAGGAATCGCCGCAGATCCGCCGGCCGAGGCCGCGACGATCCTTCGCCCAAGGGTGAGTAGCTTGGTTCCGGGGATCGACGCCGCACCGCTACGCGGCGCGCCACCGAACAGCCAGCCAGCCGAGGCGAACCGCATGGCATTTACATATCCGTATGCGTTGAGAGTTTTTGACGGCAACCGTGACGGCAACGCGGGCCACCGACCACGAACATGCACAGCCAGCCGTTACTCTCCGTGACCTGCTCGCCCACCACCCATGCCCGGAACCCACCACATTGAGCAGTCGCGACCAGGCTCCGGGCCGACGGAACTCGGGTCAGGTGCGAATCACGGAGGCTAGGGAATGCCGAGCACTTCAGAAACTGCTTCATGCACCCTGTCCGCTATTCGCTGCAATCGCGCCCGCTCCGCTTCATCTTTCGCAGCCCGATCAATCTGCCACTCGACGAATTGCGGTGCAAACCAGATTAGTTTCACTAGCTCCGAACTCACCGTATCCGACCCAATCGAGATTGCAGCAGGAATCCGCCGAAGGAGCTCGACGTACGCATTCCCCTGACTTTCGTCAAACACTCCCGCCCGAAGCTTCCCAAGGAAGCCAGCCTCCTCATCCCATGCCTCGTCGAGAGCCACGATCAGGGACTCTTCGCCTTCCGTCATCTTTAGTACTCCAGCCGGGGATCGTGATCACGGTTCGGTGAGGGCTTGTCGGGCGTAGTGGCTGTTCATTGCTCTGGCTTGGTGGCGGCGTCGGCGGGTGGACCAGAGCAGCGGGTCGCAGCGTCGGCGGGTGGGTTCGATGATCAGGATGTGGAACAGGTGGCGTAGCTCGTTGACGGTCAGGGGGATCAGTCCGATCGGCTGGTGACGGTGGTGGTGCTCGGCGGTCGCGGCGGCGAGGAACGCGTGGGCGAGGATCGCCAGGGTGCTCCAGCGGTGCCAGGAGGTCCAGCGGCGGTGTTGGTGCTGGTCGAGGCCGAGGCCGGTCTTCGCGGCCTGGAAGGATTCTTCGATCTTCCAGCGGCGGCCGGCGACCGCGACGAGGGTGCCGAGCGGGACGTATTCGGGTGACCAGCAGCGGTGGAAGGCCAGTTCGCGGGTGCGGCGGTTGCGGCGGATCAGCAGCCAGTGGTGCCCGCCGTGGGTGTCGGTGGCGTGGGGCAGTGCGATGAAGGACCAGTCGTAGTAGCGGTGGCCCTTCGCGCCTCGGCCGGCGGACATTCGCTGCCACGCGGTGACGGGAAGCCCGGCGGCGAGAGCATCGACGCGATGGACACCGAGGCCGGTGATCACCTGATGTGAGCAGGCCACGGCCAGGACATAGCCCAGTCGCAGCTGACGCAGCCGGGCGGCCAGCCGCGGGTCGCTGCCGTAGGCTTCGTCCCCGGTCGCCCACCGGCAGGGCAACCCGCCGGTGACCGCATCCTCGATCATGCGGGTCGCCAGCTGCGGTTTGGTCGCGAAGCGCACCTGCTCAGGGACACCGGCTTCGGCACGGCGGTCGGGATCGTCGCACCACGACTTCGGCAGGTAGAGGGCCGTGTCGAGCATCGCGTGCCCAGCCTCGGTGGCATAGACCAGGTGCACGGCGAGCTGACAGTTCTCGATCTTCCCGGCCGTGCCCGAGTACTGCCGCTGAACGCCGACGGTGTGCCGGCCCTTCTTCAGGTCACCCGTCTCGTCGATAACCAGCACGGCCTCGACATCACCGAGATGCTCACCGACGAAGGCGCGGACATCGGCACGAACCTCGGCGTCGTCCCACGTCACCCGGGTCAGCAGGTCCTGCATCCCGTCCGGGCCGGCGTCCCCGGCGTGCTCAGCGATCGTCCAGCAGTTCTTCCGCGGTAGCGGCGCCAGCAGCCCACGGACGAAGTCACGCACCCGGCGGCGCGGCTCGGGCCTGCGGAAACGCCGCCCGACAGTCAACATCAGCTCGTCGAACAACACCCGCCACCGCTGGGCGTCTACCCTGTATCCGGCAGCCACCGCTGCGTCATGGTCAGTCCACACAACCGTCCATGATCAACGGTGGCTGCCCTCGTACCCCCACCGCACCAAGCCGCAGCTCAACCGAGGTCAACATCCCCCGGCTGGAGTATTAGCTACAAACCACATGAATCAGACGCCCTCTCGCCATATCTACAGCCAATAAACGTCACCCACCGCGAGCCGCCTAAGCGCACTCGCATCCTCGGTAATAAGGGGGCTCTCTTCGTATCCAGAAATCTTCAGAAAAGCCCAATCCATCCGCTCTGCCACCACAAACCAACTTCCCGACTCCGGATTAATCAAGTACACTTTGTCATCGGGAGCCAAAGGGCCAACTTCATCATTACCCGGACTGTTTTCCGACGCCGACCCGAGCCTGACAGAAAATTTGTGGTAGGCCGAGTCTAACTTCATCCTCGACACACTATGAAACATCACGTCAACGATCCTCTGCCTCTCGACCGCCTCGGGGTGCGAGAATCCGCGCAGTAACAGCTTAGAGTGTCCAGGCTCGTAGGCCCAGAGACGAACCATGAAATCGAGTTCAAGAGGAGTAACCGCAGGTCGATAATTATACATCAGACCCCCACTCGCACCCAGTCATTTACTCTTCTGTTCCACCGATAGAATTCGACCTTCTCAAGCAGGCCGGCATCGGCCACCTGCAGCAACTCCCATTGGGTATGCATGATACCTGCGCGCCCGTACCGTTCAAACGCGGTTTTGGCGGATCTAACGGCCGATTCAACACCACCACCAGCACCAGGCAAATCGTCCAGCATGAAGGAGATCCTTGTCGTTCCCGAAACCACACCAGCAACGGCGTCCTTCACTTGTTCCTCCCAGGGATAATCCGGCGTACCACTAATTCTCCGCGCACCCACCTTGGCCGCGAAGGCACCCAGTCCACCGTTACCGATTCCACTACTCTTGTCATACCGACCGAGTGCAACATGATCGATTCCGTCATTTGAGCCAGAGCCCGCAGAACCACTGCCACTATCACCACCACAGTTATGCGCGAGGATTGGCGTCCTACCCGCTAGAACGTAGTACGTGTGGGTGTTGGTGGTGGTGAGGTTGTGGACGGTGGCCCGGGAGGTCGTCCAGTGTTGGATGGCGGTGAACTGGACGTGGGTGCCGGCGCTGGTTTGGAGCCACTGGCCGGGTTGTAGGTCGGTGGCGTCGATCCACTCGTGGAGTTCGGGTACCCAGAAGGGGTGGCCGTCGGTGGCGGTCACCTCGGCCGTCTCCGAACCGTGCGGTCCGTCGGTGTCGATGACGACCTTCACCAGGTGCTTGACACCGTCACC
>CALGAM010000197.1 GCA_937951935.1 uncultured Micromonospora sp.
CGTGATGGTCATGACAGGAGCGCAGGCGACGTCGCGTCAATCGAAGGTACTCCCATGACCAGTCCGACCAGGACCGGCAACGACCACGACCGGGAACTCCTCGACGAGGCGGATCAGCACCGGGACGACGGTGGGGCGCCTCCGCCACCCCCTCCGCCGCCCCCTCCGCCCCGGAAGGTCGGGCCCCGGTTCATCCTCTACCAGTCGGGCGACGAGTTCACGCACACGCTCAACCGGCTGGCGGCCTGGGTACACCGCCTGCTGATCCCGGTGTACGGCCGCGAGGTGAGCTCGACCGCGCCGTGGTGTCCGGAGTGGTGGCGTCATCCCGAGGCGGTTGCCCTGCTACACGGGCTCTTCCTGGCCTGGGAACTCCTGACCGGCGCCGGCAGCGACCCCACGGGCCCGGCCGTCTGGCACCGCGACTTCCTGGGCCCCACCATGGCCGCCCTTCGAGACCCCTCCGGACCCTTCGCCGGCTGCAAACCGGGCGCCCACCGCGAGAAGCAACCTCCACCTGTGGTCGACCGCACCAGCCAGGCCCCGACAGGACCCCGATAAGCCACCGGTGCCGGGCGGACCCGCGACAACGGATCCGCCCGGCACCCACCTCACCCGCCGCGGCCGGCCAGCCGCCAGGGCTGCCCTACCGGCTCCTCCCGGGAGACGGACTCCGGTTGTATGCCGAGTACCCCTGCCCGTGGGCCGGGGGCGCGGTCGGCGACTGGTAGCCGTACGGATACCTCCGATCGAACTCGGCGAGAGGCATCACGTCATGCCGTCCGTCTATCGACGGGTCCACGGCCCACCACTGACCATTCTTTTCGCTGGTGTAGGTATTTCGTTCGGGGTCAAACTCCCAGGGCGAGCCGGGCGGTGACGGGGTACGCAGAGATCCGGTCGGCGAGTACCGGTCGGACCGCGCCGGGCCCGCCACGTCGGGAATCTGCCCCAGGTGTTCCGGGTAGACGTAGCTGGGCTGATCCCCTGGCGTGATCTTGGCCTGGAGGTACAGGGCGTCGTCGCCCGTGTACCCGTGCGCGACAGCCGCCGCGCTCTCACGCAGCTCGACCATCTCGGGTGGGTACCCGTACGACGTCGTGGCCCGTGCGGTGGAAGGGTCGTAGTCGGGTTTGTGCGGATCCCGACCCTGGCCGTCAAGGAAACGTCCGGGCCGCACCGACCTCCCGTTGACCAGTGTGTAGTTTGGTGTGACATAAACTCGCCAACGGTCGCCCCGGAGTTCTCGCGTGTTGGGGAACAGTTCCTTGAGTTGATCAGCTAGGTAGTCCACACGCTCCTTGCAACCGTTACAGGGGCCCGTGAGCGACATGAGATTAACGTCCACGCGCTGCACCGTCGCAGCCCAGTCAGGGTCCTCCAACGCATATTTTTCCAGCAGCTCCAATGACCGGCAGTGAGTCCGTGGAAACGGATTCGGCCAATCCTCCATCGGCGCCCCGACGGGCCTCGCCCACACGACCTCCCAGACGGCCGGCTGGTTCACTTCACACCCACGGTTTCCGGCGACCCGCCGAAAAGTCCGGCACCGGCCCGGCGGCCGCACGACCAGGCGGCGAAACGCCATATCGTTGAGACGATCCGAACCGACCGGCACGGGCATGCCGTGAGCCACCGGCCTAGCACCCCAGTGTGCTCTCGTCGCCCGGATCGACACCCAGTGCCTCGGCGAATCGTTTGTACGCGTCGATCCTGCTCTGCACCTGGGCCTGGTTACGGCCACCGCACTCCAGGGCACCGTTGATGGTCCGGATGGTCTCGCCGAAACCACCCCCGCCGGTCATCGCCGCGTGCGCCGTCATCGTTCCCGCACCCCTCTGGGTCATCCAGAACCAGAGCGCGGTCTGCCACGCGACCGACGGGTCGGTCGCCACCAGGTCGGGCTTGTTCAGCAGGTCGATGCCGAGCGCGTCGCCCGCAGCCTTGTAGTTGGTGTTCCAACTGAGCTGGATGGGCCCTCGCCCGTGGTAGGCGGTCTGGCCGGCGGGGCATCCGTAGGGCTGACCGGCGTCGCAGTAGTTTCCCCACGCGGCGCGGTTGATCTCCTCGACGTGCACGAGACCGCCGGACTCGTGGTCGACGTTGGCCAGGAACGCGGCCAGCTCCCGCTTGCGGGTCTGCTCGTCGCCGGTTCCGGCGAAGTCCGGAAACTTCGCCATCGCGTCGGTGAGTCCGGCGTAGGTGTAGAAGGAGTTGCGGCTGGGAAACATCTCTTCGAACTGGGATTTGCTGACCAGCGACGTCCCGCCTCCGGAGTCGGACGTCGCACCTTTCGCGGACGGCGGTGGCGTACCCGTCGCCGACGAGTCGACGGTGTAGCGCGGAAAGAGCCCGCGGACCCGGAACGGGTAGCTGTTCAGGTCGATGACGGGCATGCCGCCCAGACGTTCGACCGCCTCCAGGCCGAGCTCCCAGGCCATCAGGGTCAGTGTGAGATGGTCACCGACGACCTTTCCCGCGTCGAGCAGTTTCTTCGTTTCCCCGGCGAGGTGGCAGAAGTACCGGGCGTGGGCGTGGATCGAGTCCTCCGGGTCGAGGGCCGACGCCTCGCCGTTGTCGTCGTCGTCCCTGCCGAACCGGTTGAACACGTCCGGCGTCAACTGGGAGAGGCCACGCCTGCCCTCCGGCCCCTCCTTCTTCGGGTCGAAGTTGGACGCGAAGTCGATCTGCGCCGCGATGATGACGGGGGTGAGCAGGTCACACTCGCCGGCGGCGGCCTTGATGGGCTCGACGAGGTCCTGGTCCGGCACGGCCGCCTCGTTGAAGGTGCCCCGACCGTTGCCCCCGGACAGCTCGATGAGCACGCTGCCGCCGGCCCCCGGGCCGCTGGTGTTCGAGGGGTCCGGCGAGTACGACGTCATCTGCGAGCCGCCGGCGATGGCGAGGATGACGATCAGGACGAGCATCGCCAACGCCGCCATGACCGCGAACGGCAGCGCCCCGACCGCCCCGACGAGCAACAGGGTCAGATTCGACGGGCTGAACCTGAACACCGAGCGCTGTCGTGCCCGTCGTGCCGCCTGGAGCCTCCACCTGGCCATGACGGTCAGCCCACCATGCCGACCTGCTGCCGGCGATGCCGTGCCGCCGCGCGCTCGGTGATGGCCTGGACCTCCGCCTTGGCCGCCGCGGCGATCGGCCCGGCGTTCGGCTCCTTGTACCAGGGACGCAGCCGGATCAGCGCGGGCCGGACACCGGTGGCCAGCAACAGGGCGGTGCCCTTGGGCAGCGCCCTGATCTTGTCCGCCGGCAGCACCTGCTCCTGGCGGTACGACACCGACCGGGACGAGCCGTCCTTGCTCCGGGAGTAGCTCGGCGTCTTGACGTCGTGCTGACCGACCAGACGGGCGATCTTGTCGACGAAGTCGGCGTCGTCCAGTCCGGCGCCGAGCAGCTTGATGGTGGCGGCGCTCCAGAGCGCGTCCATACCCGCCTCGCCCCAGACCCGGACCCCCTGCCGGTAGCTCTGCAGCAGGGTCACCACGCTGATGCCGCGTGAGCCGAGGTGGCTGTAGAGGTCGGGCAGGTCGGAGATCCGGCACACGTTGGCCGCCTCGTCCAGGATGGCGGTCATCGGCGGATCCAGCCGCCCGCCCATCCGCTCGGCGGCGACGATGCCGGCGCGGACCACCGCGTCCGCCAGACCGGCGATCACCCCGGCGGCGGACCCGCCGCCGTCCTTGGAGAGCAGGTAGAGGGTGTCCCGGCTGAGGACGTGCTCCTCGGGGATGAACTGCGGGCGGTAGGGGTCGTAACTGACCCAGGCCACGATCTCCGGGTCGAGCAGGCACGCCACGCACTGCCGGGCGGTCTCGTAGATGCCGTCCCGGGTCTCCACGGCGCCGCGTATCGTGCCCTGCAGCTGCTCGGCCATCGCCGCCATGCCGGTGTCCCGGAGCAGGTCGACCGGGGTACGGTCGGCCGGGTCCGCCAGCCAGGCCAGCACGTCGCGGACCGTCGCGCCACCTCGGGCGGCGGCGAGGAAGAGCGCGGTGAGGGTGTTCTGGGCGGCGGCGATCCAGAAGTCCTTCTTGGAGGCGTCGTCGTTGACCGAGCTGACGAAGTGTCCGGCCATGCGGCGCGCCCCCTCGATGGTCCCACAGCTGCCCAGCAGGTCCCACCACATCTCGCGCTCGGTGTACGCGATGCCCTGCGGGTCGAACGTCCAGACCCGACCGACTTTCATCCGCTCCTGCCGGGTGACGGTGAAGACGTCGGACTTGTTCGACGTCAGCAGGACCGCGCCGGGGGCCCGCAGCACCCGCGGGATGGCGATACCGGTGGACTTCCCGGCCCGTGGTGCCATCAGGTCGAGCTCGACGTCCTCGAACGATGAGCGCAGCTCGGGCCCGGAGGGGACGAGGTCGCCGAGCAGGTTGCCGGTGTCGTCGGGGTGCAGCCGGGGAACGTCCCGGAGAGAGGGCCGCAGCTCGCGGGCGCGCGCCTCGATCCCCTTGGGCATCATGGCCCTGAGCTCGCTCGGCCGGGCCAGACTCCGGACTCCCCGCTCCCGTCGGACCACCTTCCGCACCAGCGTGACCGCCGGGGCGATCGCGAGAAGAAGCAGCACCGCCGTCGCACCGTAGACCGCGTACGGCGAGACCCCCGGCCAGACCTTCTCGGGGGCACCGCCGACCAGGTCGAGGTAGACGTCCGCGGTGAACGGCGGAGGACGCCAGCCGTGGCCGGTGATGGCGGCACCGAGCGTGCCGCCGAGCCACAGCAGGGCGAAGAGCACGACGTTGACCACCGCGAACGCGGGGATCAACCACGGAAGGTAGTCGTCGAACAGCCCACCCCCGCGCTTCATTGGTACCGCTCCAGTCCGTGCCACCCGGAGCCTCGCCACAGTGGCGGGTCGGCGGGATCGGGCAGGTCGCCGGCGGTGACGGCGCGCATCACCGCCGCGCGTTCGGCCATCACCCGGTCCGCCTCGCCGTCGGCGATCCAGCGGGTGTTGGTGTCGTGCAGGTGGCGCTCGGCGTCGGTGATGACCACCCGGATCGGAATCCCGGGCCGTCCGCCGACCTTGATCAGGAAGCGGCCGCGGCCGGGCGGCTCCTCGTGCCCCCCGTCCTGGGCCCAACCCGGGGGCGAGGACCAGGACGACACCAGCTCGATCTCGCGCCGGGACAGTCCGACCACCCGGCCCAACTCCTCCATCTCCGCCCGGGGCAGCCCGGCGCACACGACCATGCCGGCGCGTTCGACGAACCCCCGTGCCTTGGCCTTGTCCGCCTCCGTACCCAGGGCCTCGGCGTCCTTCAGCGTGTGGGTGATCTTCGCGTCGGCCAGACCGAGGGTGCGGTTCAGCCGGGTGAGGGCGTCGATCCGGTCGACGATGCCGGACGCCGCGCGCAACGGTCGCCACAACTCGTCCAGGATGGTGAAGAACCAGCGCCGGGGCGCCAGCCCGGCATCGGCCAGCGCGTGCGCGGCGGCCACCGTGCCCAGACCGTCCGACCACGCCGCGAGCATCGCCGCGGCGGTGAGCTGGCTGTCGGCCTCACCGATGCGCGAGATGTCGATACAGACCGCGGTGGCATCCGGATCGATCTTGGTCGAGGTCTCCGACGCGAAGGTGTCCCCGAGTGGGCCGTCGAGGATACCGAGCAGCGACCGGTGCAGCGGGTCGACCGCGTCACGGTAGCGGGACTCCTGACCACGGTCGAGCGTGACCTGCCGTACCCGGGGCGGTCCCTCCTCCAGCACCCTGAGCAGGTCGGGCAGGCGGAACGTCCGTCCGTTCGGGGTACGTTCCCGCAGGTGCCGCAGGCAGGCGGAGAGCACGGACTGCTCGTGGTCGCTGATCGGCGCGCCACGGACGATGGTGAGCAGCGCCGCGACCATGTTGAGGATCCGCCCGTGGGTCTCGGCGGCCAGCGCCTGGCCCGCCTGCCCGCCGATCTTCGCGGCGGCCGCGCCCATCGCGCCCGGGTCGAGGATGTTCAGCCCACCGATGCCGCGGGCGATCGAGATGACCTGCCCGCCGAGCGCGCGGACGGTGTCCGCGTAGTCGGGCTTGAGGTCACCGAGCACCAGCGGGACCACGCCCTGCGCGGCCAGCCCGATCACCATCCGGTTGATCAGGGTCGACTTGCCCAGACCCGGCATGCCCAGCATGAACAGCGACGGGTTGGAGATGTACCGGGCGCGGGTGAACCAGTTGAGTGGATCTCCGCAGACCGTGGCGCCGGTACTGAGGTGTCGACCGAGCGGTACGCCGGTCATCGGGGCGCCCGATCCGGAGATGAACGGCCAGAGTCCGCACGCCTGGACGGTGGTGGCCCGCCACATGGTGGGGGGATCCAGCGTGGCCACCCGGCCCCCGCCGGGGGCGTGGGAGCCGCGGTGCGGCACGCTGTCGTCCCGGTTCGCCCTGGCCAGGCGCTGGCGGTACCGCCACTCGGCCGCCTCCTCGCGCTCCCGCCTGCGGCGGGCACGCCGCAGGGCCCGCCGGGTCTGCTTGCCCGTCTCGTCGATCTCCCGGTCCTGTGCCTCCTCGGGGGGGACGACCAGGTCCGACATGGCCGTGGTGGCTCCGGACGCCCCGGCCGGCCAGCCCGCCGCGAAGTCCGGTAGCCGCACCTGGGTCGCGTCGTCGCGTACCGGGGACATCACAGCGCCTCCTGGAGGTCGCGGGGCACGATCGTCTGCTCCCACGGCAGGATGCCGACCGGAAGGGCGCACGTGAACGCCGCGGCCTGCAGCCGGTCGGCCGGACGCATCGCGATCCTGGTGGCGCCCAGCAGGTTGCGCATCGTCACGTCCGCGTCGCGGATCTCCTCGGGCGAGTCGACGGTCAGCGTCACCACCATCGAGAACTCGATCAGGCCCGCCCCGGACGCCTCCTCCGCCGCCGCCTGCTCGGCGGCCTGGACCTCGGAGATCGCGCGGGCCCGCACCAGGCCCCGGGTCGAGTTGGCCATGAACTGGGCGGCCCGCCGGTCCGCCTCGACGATCCGGGCGGAGGTCGCCGGGTCGATCGGACGGTAGAGCAGCGCCACCCGCTTGCGCCGGATGCCCGGCACGGGGTCGAGCAGGTCGCGCAGGATGTTGGAGTGCACCGTGCCCCGCGGTGCCAGGGTCAGCAGCCAGCTCCGGGAGACCCCGGAGTCGTGCTGGTAGTAGTTGACCGTCTCCACCGCGGCGACCGGCCCGGCGTCCGCCCACTCCACACCGGAGGAGCCGTTCCGGGCCCGCACGTCGAGCACCTCCGCGGCGACGGCCGGGTCGTAGGCGACGCGGACCACCTCGGCGATCCGCTCGGCCGACAGCGGCTCCGCCCGCCCGCCGCCGGCGGCCACCAGCCCGCTGATCAGGCCGGGTAGCCGCAGGGCGAGGTCGGTCAGCATCAGCTGCGGGTCACGCCGCTGGCCGCCCGGTGCCGAGTAGGTGAGGGTGATGTACGTGTTCATCTCGGAGGACGCCTCCGGATAGGTTTCCACCACCTCCTCCATCACGGCGCGCGCGACGGGCGGCGCGTTCGGGTCGATCCGTCCCAGCACCTCCGTGGCCAGGCGCGTGCCGGGATCCGGTGCGGTCTCGACCACCACGGAGGCGCCACGCAGCCCCGGCTCGTGCGCCAGCCGGGAAAGCCAGTCACCCCACAGGGCCACCCAGGTCTCGACCTGGTCGGGGTCGACCAGCGAGCCGCCGTCCGGCTCGCAGCCGAGCACGATCGTGAACTGGTGACGGCTGCGGTGGTACAGCACCCCGAAGGGGCGGTCGTACGGGTCGTGCCCCTCCAACATGCTCACCCTGCTCAACAGGCCCGGCGGGCGGAACCGTCCTCCGGGCCGGGCCGACAGCGGGCCCGAGACGTACAGGTGCTGTCGCTTGGACTTCCGCCGCAGCCAACCGACGCGGACCGCGGCCATGCTGTAGACGTGGCGACCGTCCTGGGTACGGATCGCCAACGGCGCCAGCAGCGCCCCGATCGGGATGCCCAGTACGACAGCCGCCCGCATCGAGACCATGGAGGCGAGCAGGACCAGCACGAGTCCGCCGAACAGGCCGATGGTCCCGAGCAGGCCGAGCGGGCCCAGCCCCGCCTTGCGAGGGCGGCGCCAGTTGCCGTACGTCGGTGTCTTGATGGATTCCGCTGCCGCGGTCATGATGGCCGTCCTCCTCGTTGGCCGTGCCTACTTGTCGTCCGGCAACGCGCTCCCGGTGACCCCGCTGGCGTGGCGGTACGTGTTGGTCACGACGCGGGTGCTCTTCTGCACCGTCGCCGCGGCGGCGGTGACCGTTCCGCGCACCACCCGCCCGGCGCTCGACCGGATACCGCCAGAGCCACCGCCCGAGCCACCGCCGGTGCCGGCGGGCGCGCCACCCGCGGGGCCCGCGGGTGCGCCGCTCGCGCCCGGTGCCCGGGACCGAACCGCACCGCTGGCACCACCCCGGCCTCCACCGCCGGCGACCCTCCTGGCCCCGCTCGCGAGGGCGCTCGCCCCGGCCGCACCCGCGGTGATGCCGGCACCGACGCCGTCCCGCGAGCCGAGTGCCTCCATCGCCGGCACGACCAGCCGCATCAGCGCGGGAAGGGCAACCGCCGCCATCAGCAGGACAGCAGCCCCGGCCAGTTTGTAGTGCTTGGTGTCGTTGCCGGCGGCGCCGATCATGACCGCTCCGGAGTACATGATCAGTCCGACCACGGGTTTGAACGCCAGCCAGGCGACCATCCAGGCGATGTGCTTGCGCCACCAGCCCTTGCCCCACTCGGTCATCGACGCCGCGGCGGCCATCGGAAGCGTGCCGGTCAGCAGCACCATCACACCGAGCCGGACGTACATCAGGATGACGTGGATGCAGCCGGCGAGCAGGAGCAGCAGGCCGACGACGATCAGCAGAAAGGCCGTGAGCCCGTCGGTGCCGCAGCCGGCGATGAGCTTGAGCTGCTCCTTGACGCCCTTCTGGTACAGGTGGTCGCTGTACCGGTCCGCCTCGTCGGCGAGCCACCGGACCACGGTCCAGGCCGCGCCCACCGTGAGCACCAGGCGGACCAGGCCCAGCAGTGCCGCCCCACCAGGCTGGCCCTTCCGCTCCAGTGCCATCCGGAACGCCGCGGCCAGCAGCGACGCCACCGCGATCGTGGCGACCAGCCAGTCGGTCTGACGGTGGATTCTCTCGTTGATCTCCGCGTTGCCCAGCGTGGGAACGTTGCCGAGGTTGCTGAAGAGCTCGACCGCCGCGCCCATGATGGCGGCGGCGATGTCGCTGAGAATGCCGTCGATGCCCTGCTCGAAGAACCCTACGACCTGCCCGATCTCTCCGATGTAGACGGTGTCTCCGATCGCGCACTGACCCACCTCACACCTCGTTCCAGAGGACGAAGCCGACGAGGGAGACGACGGGGGTGACCCGGGTGTGCAGACCGCCGGTGCTCAACGGTCTCAGCCGCCAGTCCACCCCGTCCCAGTCCACCGTGTAGTCGACGCAGACGTGCAGCGTCGTCGCATGCCGGACGAGCACCCGGATGGTGGCCGTCCTGTCGGAGTACCTGACCACGCGGAATCCGGCCAGGGTGGCGGTGGCCTGCTCCGGCCCGGGGTCCTCCAACGACTCGCGCATCGCGTCGAAGTAGTCCCGGCTCAGACCGGGCACGAGCTGCTGCTGGCTGACCGTGCGCCAGTGCGGGCCGCTCATCTGACGGGATATGACGTGCGCCGCCATGACCGCGCCCATCGGGGTGTGCGCGAAGCACCACAGCAGGGGACCGGTGGTCTTCAGCGGTCCGGCCGAGGCGGAAACCGGGATCTTGGCGCCGTTGAGGACCCGCCAGGTGATGTCCCGCGGTGCCACCGTCGGGACGCGCTGGTCAGAGTCGTCGGTACGGCACCCCTGCGGTCGGGAGCCGTCCGGGCCGAGGCCTCCGATCACCGCTCCGGACACCGGCGCGGCGCGCGAGCTGGCGTCGTCTCCACCACCGATCGCGGTCGCGGTGCCGACGCCGAGAGCGAGGGCGAGAAAGACCGCTGACAACTGCCATCGGCGGTACCGCCAGAACGGCCTCTCCTCGTCCGCCTCGTCGGGTATCGGTCTCAATCTCATGGCTGCTGCTCCCGGACGACGGTCGGGTTCGGGTCTTCGATGTCGTCGACGATCAGGTGAAGAGCCATTCGACGATCGGCCCGGCGGTGGAGACCAGGATGCAGCCACCCAGCACCGTGCCCAGGCGGCTGATGTGCTCCGAGCCCTCACCCCGCTTGTGCGAGATCGCCATGGCCGCGCCGGTGATCAGGACACCGACGACACCGGCGGCCGTGCCCGCCCAGGCGATGAGGTTCAACGCCTGCTGAACCTTGTTGACGAGGGACGCCGGCGCCGATCCACCGCCGGTGGGCTGGGGAACCCCCGCGGGAAGCAGCGCGAGAGTGTTGTAGTAGAGGTCGGTGACGCTCATTTCTTCTCCTTGCAGCGAACACTGGTGAGCCGAAACCCGGCCCGTCGAATCGTCACGGGATCTTCAGCCACTCGATGATCGGGCCGGCGGTGGCCGCGATCAGGCAGGCGATAAGCACGGTGATGAACTGCCGCAGGTATTCGGACCGTTCAGCGAACACGCCGCTGCGGATCCGGGACGCCATCGTCATACCGATGATGATCAGACCAGCCACCGCGGCGGCGCTCACACACCACGCCATCAGGTTGAGCAGGCCCGTCACCGGCTGGCCCGCGCCGAGGGTCGGCTTGTACTCCGGGATTTCCGGCGGCGTGAACTCGATGTTCCTGGACACGAGGTCGCACTTGAACTTTCCGGCATACAACGCGCCCCACAACTTGCAGCTGTGGGAGCCGGTGATCTCGACGTTGTCCACGTCACGCGAACCGCCGGTCAGGTCGGTGAACATGTTGATGTCCACCCACACGGTGTCCCCGTCCGTGTACTTGGCCGAGAGCGAAAACTTCCCGTTCGGCGAGCCCTTCTTTCCCGAGCAGACCCGGTCCCCGTCCTTCGACTTCCACTCCCTGACCGTCGTGGTGGTCTTCAGACAGATCTGGAACAGGAACGCAGCCTTCGAGCCGTCGATGTCCACGTTGTAGCTGTCCTCGGCCGCCGCGGCGCCGGGTGCGAGCACGACCAGCCCGAACAACGCCACGAGGACGGAGGCAGCCCACGCGAGCCGTCTCGACCCGGTCACCGTCGCCTCCCGGACATCTCGGGGCGGGCATTCACCACCGCAGCCAACCGGGCGAGCTGCCGGGGCTGTCGCTTCGGCGTCTCACCCAGCCGGTACGCCGGAACCCACGGCACCCGGTACACCGGGGCGACCGAACGCAACAGGCGGATCCGGGCGACCAGCGGGGCCGGAAGCCGCCCGGGGGCGTCGGCCACGAGCACCACGCCCACCAGCCGCATTCCCGCCGGATGCCGTCCCTGGTGCATCGCGTACAGCGCACGGGAAACCGCCCGCAGCCCGTCCAGGTGCGTCCGTCCGACCAGCATGACCCGGGCGGGTTCGGCGAGCCGTGCGTCCGGCCAGCGGCAGCCGATGTCCGTGCCACCCAGCAGGCGGGCGAGCGTGGTCGCGCCCGCACCGCCGTGGGCGCCGATCCACCCGATGCCCTCCCCGGCGAGGGTGCCGTGCCGCACGGTCGGACGACCGTCGTGCGTCCCCGCAACGGGCTGCTCGCCCTGTCCCACTCCCGGGTCCGACGTTCGCGGTTCCTGCAGCACCGCGGACCGGGTGCCCATCCGTCTCGCCTCCCTCCGCTGCTCATCGCGATCGGCGTCGCCGGACGCAGTCCGGCGTCACCGGCTCCGGACCCATCCCCCCGGGGACCCGGAGCCGGTGACGGCCGCCTCTACGACGCAACCGCCCGCTCGGTTCAGCGCGAGTTCCGACTTTCTTCGCGGACGTTCACCTGCGACGTCCCACGGGCCGCGTGTGGTTCGGCACCCCTGCCCTGGCCGTCCACGCCGGAGGCTGGACGCCGGCTCCGCGCTGTTGGGACGTGTGGGTGTACACGGGCTCAACCTCGGGGACCCACTGATGCTCGTTGCCGTGGTCGTGGATCGGCGACCGCGAACCAGCCTGCTGCGACCACCACTCGGCTGCCTCCCGAAACCGATCGGCATCGGGGTCCGGACCGTGGCCTGCGCCCAGACTCGGGTCAGACGCACCTCTCCGGAAGGGATTGCTGCCACCACCCGGACGCCGATCGCGGACGTGACCAGGGTCCGGGCCATGACCGGCATCCAGACGCGAGTCGTACAGAGCCTCCCACCGCTGACTGGGGTGCGGGTCGACTCCTGCGCCCAGACTCGGGTCAGACGCACCTCTCCGGAAGGGATTACCGCCATCACCCGGACGCCGATCGCGGACATGACCGGGGTCCGGGCCATGACCGGCATCCAGACGCGAGTCGTGCACAACCCCCGGCTGCGGGCCGCCGGCTCTGGAAGCAGCGGCCCGAAGCACGCCGTCCACGCTTGTGACCAGCCCGTTTTCCCAGAGAGTGCGCAGACTCGGGTTGAAGTCCAATATGTTTCTCACATGTTCGACGGCGATTTCCGTCACCCCGCGTTGGGTGAGCGTTGCCTTTGCCTTGTCCTCGGACCTTGTCTTTCGCTGGTGGCCCCGGAAAAGGTACGCGAACCGTCGAGCCCGATCGAACGCCCGGTAGAGACTGTCCCGCGCCTCCCTTTCCCGTCGCCTGTCCTCTCGGATGCCCTTGTAGGCCTCGTCCTCCAGACGCTTCAGTTCCCGCTCCGCATTCCGGATGACGGACGCGTCCACCTTCACGCCCGACACCTTGTGTAGCAGGTCCAATTTGTGCAGCCGGCTGATGCTCTCGAGGTCGGCTCGGATCAGCCCGAGAACGGCCCGCATGATCCGGTCGTCGGTGGTCCGGGCCGGCCGGCTCCCGGGGCCGAGCGACCCCGGCGCGGGCCCAACGGGCGGCTGGTACGGGACGGGCGCCTGTGGGTAGAAGGGTGCCTGTGGGTACCGGTACGACGTGGACGGATAGGGAGCGGACGGGTCTGCCATGGTGCCCTCCGTGGCTGAGGTGTCGTCGACGACGGCTCTACGACGGAAGCCGTGCCGCGGTTCACCACAACTCACACGGCACCGGGGGCGCCCCCGGTGCGCCACGGACCACACGACACCGGGCCCGGCGACCCGGCGGCGGAGGCAGGGTCGGGTGACGGCCCCACCGGCCGGTCACGGTGCGCCAGCGAACCACCGACACCGCGGTGAACCCGTCGACGTGTCGGAGCGGGCACCGCCGTGGTACGGACCGGATCGCGAGGTCAGCGTGGCGAGGCCGGATCCCGGACGATCGGGGCGGTCACGACCGCCGAGCCGTCGACCAGCCCGACGGTGATGAAGGACAGCTCGTCGGCGGACAGGGACGTCTCGCCCACCACCTTCTGCGGGCCGGACGACGCGGTCCAGTCCCGCACCACGTGCGTGGCGCCGTCGCGGGTCACCGCGAACAGCCGGTACCGGATGCCCTGCCGCAGCCCGGTGACCGTGATCCGGATCGTGGACCCGCCCCCGTCAGCGGCGACGATGGCGACGGAGAGGCTCGCGCCGTGGTCTGGCGCCTCTCCCGAGGCGGTCAGCACCGGGGCGGGGGACGTCCACTGGTTGAATGCCACCACGCCCCCGCCCAGGGCCAACACGAGGGCCGCCGCCGCGCCGGCCCAGATGATCCGCCGCCGGCGGCGGGACCTGGGTGGCCTCGACGCGGGACGGGCACCGGATGCCCGCCGCCCGCCGGGACGGGCGGAACCACCGGGACGGTCGCCGTCGGCGCGCTCCCGCTCCACGACGTCGCGGCCGGCGGTGGGCGTCATGTCACGCGTCTCCGCCGGTGCGTCCGAGGCGATCGGAGCGGAGCCGGACGGCGACTCCGCGGCCGGCCGATCGGGAACCGGCGTATCGGCACCGGGCGGAGACGACCCCGCCGGTCCGTCGGCGGAGGCCAACAACCAGTCCGCGTCGTCCAGTCCGGCCAGGCCGCTCAGCGACGGGCCGATCTCGGCCGCCTCCTCCAGACAGCGCCAGCAGCCCGCGAGATGTTCCTCGAACGACTCCCGCTCCGCACCGTCCAAGGCGCCGAGCAGGTAGAGGGCAAGCCTCTCCTGCTCAGCCGTGGCGTGATCCCCGCCTGCGCGCATCCTGCCCTCTCCTCAACGGGTTGGCACCACGCGGTGTGTCTGCCTGGTCCGGGGCGACCTTGAGATCAGGACGACTCGGTCGAGCCGATCGCGGCGTGCAGTGCGCGCACCGCGTAATAGGCCCTCGATTTTACCGTACCCTCGGGTATCCCCAGACGCGTCGCCGCCTCGGCGACCGAGGCGCCCCGGTAGTACATCTCGACGAGCACGTTCCGGTGCTCCGGGCTGAGCTTTCCCATCGCGAGTCGCACCGCGTGAACACTCACCACGCGATCCATGTCGTCCTCCACCGAGGGAACCCGGTGGAGGTCCGGCAGGCTCACCTCCGGTGGTCGGACCCGTCGGGCCCGGATCGCGTCGATGGCCACGTGCCGGGCGACCGTGTAGAGCCACGGTGCGATCTTCGAGCGGTCGGCCACAAGCGTCGCGGCGTGCCGCCAGGCGCGCAGCAGCGTCTCCTGCACCAGATCCTCGGCGAGATCCTCCTGCCCGTAGAGCAGGCGGGTGAGGAAGCGGTGCAGGGGACGACGGTACTCGTCGACGATCTGTCGCAGAAGCGCCTCGGCGGCGGAGGATCCCCCATCGGCGTCATCCGAGAGATGTGGTTCGGCAGACTCGTTGGGCACCGCCGACACAGACCGCCTCCCCTGACGGACAGATCGCACCCCTCGGCCGGGCGGACGACGGACGCTGGCGTCCTCACAGCCTGACGCGAGCATAGTCCCCGGCCGATTGGCCGCCGTCGGCTGGGCCGTGCGGATCGAAGGGTGCTCGTTCATCCGGCGGCAAACAACGCCGTGAACAATGGGGGCCCGTGTTGACCAGCAGGACGTGTTCGTCCACAGTGTCTACCAGCGCGGTGGAGACCGGCACGTACCAGCCTGCACACGTCTTGGTTGACCGGCCGGCCCGGCCGTGGGCCGCGCTCTCCTGGCAACAAAGTCTGTCGAAGGCGTGAACGAAGGATGCTGGACATCCGTCACGACAGGTGTCGGCACGCCGAAAGGGATGGCCCGTGACAACCCTTCTCGTACGCACCAAGCGCCGCCTCGGCCGGATACCACGCGCCGTACTGGCGGCCGTCCTGGCCGGGCTGGCCGTGCTCTCCGCCGTCGCCGCCACCATCAGCTGGGGCGTCGCCTCAGCCCGCGACGACACGGTGGTCGGCGCCCCGGTATCCGAAAAGCAGATGACCGCCATCGTGGCCGCCGCCCGCTCCTGCCCGGTGCTGACCCCGGCGCGAATCGCCGGCCAGCTGATGGCCGAGTCGGGCCTGAACAACAAGGCGCGGGAAACCGCTTCGGGCGGGCAGGGCATCGCCGGCCTGGACGACGACGACTGGAAGAGGTGGAAGCCGTGGCCGGACGCCCAGCGCGCGGACAGCTCGGCGAACATCCTGGCCCTCGCCCACCAGATGTGTGACCTCAGCGGACAGCTCCGCCTGGCCGGGGTCGTCGACGACCAGTGGCGGCTGGCGGTCGCGGCCTTTCACGTCGGCCTCTCCCCGGTTGTCGAGACCAGGGGCGTGCCCGCCGACGCCGTCGAGTACGTTGACCTGGTCAGTGGCTACGCCGGCTACTACGAGCGGTTGCGGCAGTTCGGCGGACCCGGCACCCCCGCCCCGACCGCCTCACCCGCCGACGGCTCGAAGAACATTCCCGCGCAGTACGTTCCCCTCGTCGTCGAGGCCGGATCCGTCTGCGAACAGGTGACCCCGCCGATGGTCGCCGCCCAGCTGATGGCACTGTCCGGATTCGATCCGAACATGCTCGGTCCGACCGGGCAGCGCGGCATCGCACAGTTCCTTCCCGAGTTGTGGCAGGCGTACGGCCCGGAGGGAGGTTCGGCGTGGGATCCCACCGTGGCGATCCCGACCGTCGGGCACGCGATGTGCGGCATGATCGAGGAGCTGTCCAAGCTGGACGGTGACCCGTACCTGCTGGCGCTCGCCGCCTACCGCAACGGCCCGACCGCGCTACGGGAGACCGGCGGCACCTTCGACCAGGAGACCCAGACGTTCCTGCGGGAGGTCAAGGCCCTGACCGACCTGTACGCGCTCGACAGCCGGCTGCGCAGGCCCGAGGTGACCACACCACCCGCGACGCCGTCGACGACGCCGTCGACCAGTGAGGTGGAGACGGACCCCAGCCCGAGCACGACGACCGCCCCGCCGCCACCACCCCCGGTCACGACCGCCCCGACACCCGCCAAGCCGAAGGCGCCCGCGCGCCCCGCCGGCGCCAAGCAGATCTTCCACCCGATGACCGGGCTGTGTGTCAGCTCCGGCACCGGGGGTGACGGCACCCGGCTGACGCTGAAGCGCTGCGCCGAGGAGCCGGCACAGTGGTGGGAGTTCCACAAGGACGGGACGATCCGCTCCCGCAACCTGTGCATGGACATCGCCTGGGGTGCCTCCGCGGACGGCACCGCCGTCCAGGCGGCCATCTGCAGCGGCAACCCGGCCCAGGACTGGAAGGTCAACGACAGGGGCGGCATCATCAGCCTGCTCAACGGCAAGGCTCTGGACGTGGACATGGACTCCCCGGACAAGCCGCTCAACATCTCCGGCTACGTGGCCAACTCGGAGCAGTACTGGCGGCTGCGCTGACCAGACGGTCGTGGCCAGACGGAAACCGGGGTACGGGCTCAACGCCCGTACCCCGGTTCTCGTGTGCGGCGACGAAACCGCCGCACCGGCTAGGCGAAGGCGCGCCGGCGGCGCAGCCACAGCGTCACGGAGGCGGCGGCGCCGACGGCGGCGATGCAGATCAGGACGATGGCGGTCACCGCGCCGCCGCCACCCTCCTCCCCCGCCGCGGCCGCGGTCGGCTGCTCGCCCTCGAGCGTACGGACGACCGACGCCGCCGGGTTGATCATGCCCGAGCCGTACCTCTCCTCGGAGGCGCCGTCGCCCAGTGAGTCGGCCGTGCTCCGGATCCGCTGCTTGACCTGGGTCGCGTTCAGCTCCGGGTAGGCCGCCCGGACGAGCGCCGCCTGGCCGGCCACGAAGGCCACGGCGAACTGCGTACCCGTGTAGCTCAGCGCACCGGCGTTCCCCGGCCCGATGCCCGTCACGTCCGCACCGGGCGCCACCACCTCCACCGCACCCGGCTGGTACGCATCGATGAGCTGGTTGTCGGCACCGACCCCACCGACCAGCAGCAGCACCCCGGTGGCGGACGACTCGCTGGGCGACGGAGGTGTGACCGGTTTGGTCGGCGCCCCCGCCACCACGAGCACGTCGTGGTTGAGCGCGGTGGTCAGCGAGGCGGCCACCGCCGGTGCGCTCAGGTCGACGTACGCGCCGAGGGCCACCACCGAGGCACCCGCGCTCACCGCGACCTCGATGGCGTTCGCCGCGTCGGCGGGCCGGCCGTTGCCCGAGGTGCCCACCATGCGGACGGGCAGGATGGTGGCGTCGGGCGCGATACCGAGCGGCGTCCGGTCGGTACTCGCGTTGGCGGCGATGATGCTCGCCATCGCGGTGCCGGTACCCAGGCAGTCGGTGTCGCCGCGCCCGTTTCCGACGGTGACGTCGGCGCCGACCGCGATCCGGCCGCTGAGCTGTTCGAGCCTGCCGTCCACACCGGAGTCGACGACCGCCACCATCACGCCGTTGCCCCGGCTGACGTCCCAGGCGCCCTCCGCGGCCATCCGCAGCTGGGCCCAGTCCGAGCGGCTGCTGGACGCGGAGACCGCGGTGCACCGCGACGCCTGGTCGTTGCCCGCGCCCGCGGACGAGGACGGGCTGGCGGTGGGGGTCGGGGTCGGGGTGCGGGTCGGGCTACCGGACGGCCTGGCGGAGCCGCGGCTCCCGGAGGGTGTGGTGGTCGGCTTCGGGCCGCGGGGAATCTGCCCGTACTTCACGCCCTCACCGACCGCGTCCCAGGGCAGCACCAGATACCAGCCGGGGTTGAGCCGGGCCGGGTCGGTCAGGCTCTTTCCGTCCGGCTGGACCCGACCGGCGTTCAGGTTGTAGATCTCCGCGGCGCGCTCGGCGCTGCCGAGGAACCGGGTCGCGATCTCGGTGAGATTCTCCGGCTGGCCCTGGTACGACTCGGCGACGACGTAGTACTTGACGTACGCCTGAGGGTCCGGCGACGGTGCCTTCTGCGCCGCCGACGGGCCGGCCGTCACCACCGCCAGGCAACAGGCAACCACCACGCCCGCGAGTAGGCGTCCAAGTTTCGGGCGCTTCGTCAGCACTGATGCTTCCTCCTTCAGAGGCACGCAACCGGTCGGACCCGGCCGTCATCCTCTACAGCGGATCAGATCGCGAATCGTTCAACTCAGACCGGAATAGCCGATCGACCGGGCTGAACCAGCGACCGATGATCTTCGTCGTTGACGGCGTGGGGTTCACGAGAGCAGGTGAGGTGGTGGATTGCCAACTGCCGCGGCCAAAGGCTGCACGCTGCACCATATACGCCGTGTCCGCCCTCTGGTCTCGCACCCGGACAATGCTTGATGGTGAGCGTCGAGCCGAGCGGACGGTGGTGAGAGCGCATGCACGCCATACGCACGACGATAGACGCGGACACCGAGCGCCTGACGCCCACGCGCCGGTTTGATCCCCGGCGGCACCGACGGATCACCGGTCTGTTCGACCTCTGGTTGCAGCCGGGGGCGCGCGGTGGACTGGTACTTCCGTCAAGACCCGACCGGCCGCTCGACGCGCGGGCGATCGCCGACCTGGTCCAGCGCTCCGGCGAGGCCGGCAACGACGTACGGATCCTGACCAGCGACGGTGAGCGGCACTCCGAGCTGTTGAGCGAGGTCGCCGGGCTGCTCGCGCACGACGTCCTGGTGAGTCCGGACGGTGCCGAGGTACGGCACCGCGACCGGATCGGCGGCAACGGGCCGCTACACGCGGTACCGGTGGACCGGGCAACCCGTCGGGTGCGCGACTGGATCGTCATCCAGCCGCCCGAGCTGGCCACCCCGCTGCCCGGCTGGTTCACCGTGGACCACGGTCTGGTCCGGCCCCGCAAGGGCGTGGTCGGTCTGCCGCTGCGGGGAGGGATGGTGCTCGCCACCCGGGCCGACTTCGTCGCCCGACGGGCCACCGCACACCGGCTCGCCACGGCCTCGGACGGTCTGGTGACCGTCGCGGTCACGGCACGGGCCGGTGGGTTCCTCGTCGGCGACTACGGCGGCACGCAGCGGGTGTACAGCGGCGGCGAACTCGCCGCCCTGCTGGGCGACCTTCCGTTGTACGGCAGTGACCTGCGACTCTGGCTGACCTGGCCGTCCGATCCGGACGAGCAGCATCGCCTGGCGGAACAGGCACGGGAGCTGGCCGAGACCACCGGCGCCACGGTCTGGACGCCGCCGCCGGGCGGTAGCGCGGAGCTGATCGACGGCCGGCAGAACCTGCGTGCGCTCGACCACGCGGGCAACGTCGCCCGGTGGCAGGCCCACCGGCCCCGGTGGGCTGCCGGCGCGCCGACCCTGCGCGCGACACCGGACGGCCTGCTGGTGCCGGTGTCGGCCCGCGAACTCGTGATCGTGCGCACCGTGCCGCCGCCGCAGGCCGACCCACCGAGGGCAGACGGTTCGTCGGAGGCGGACGGGCCCGGGGGGCGCGAGGTGCCGGCCGGTGGTGTCCCGGCGAGGCCGGCCCCGGCCTCGACACCGGTGCCGGCGAACTCCGGTACGCCCACCGCGGAGACGCCGGCGGAACCGCAGCGACCCGCGGCGAGAACCCGGGAGGAGCCGACACCGGCCACAGGGGAGGAGACGGCGGAACCGGCCCCACCCACGGCGGAGACCCCGACCGAGCCGCAGCCGGCCACGGAGAAGACGCCGAGCGAGCCGCAGCCGCCCGCGGAGGAGACGCCGACCAGGCCGCAGTCGTCCGCGGAGGAGACGCCGGCGGCACCACAGGCGGCCACGCCGCAGCCACCGGCGGAGAAGGCGCCGGCCGCGAAGGAGGCCGCGGCGGAGCCTGCGCCGGCAGCGGAGGAGACACCGCAGGAGCCGCGGTCCCCCGCGGCGGAGACACCGGCTGCACCGGTCACAAAGGACACCACGGCAGACCCGGCCCCGGCCACGAAGGAGACCGCGGCGGCACCGGCACCGACCGCGGCAGCGGTGTCCCCGGCGGCCGGCGACGTCCCGACGACTCCCCTCCCCCGGCCCGCACTGGTTCCCGACGACCGCCGGGCGGAGACGTACGGCCCGGCGTGGCTGCCCCCGGGGCAGCAGGTCAACGCCGAGCAGTTCGAGGCGTTCGTCGTCTCACCGTCGGACACCCGGTGGGCGGCGCGCGGAATGCCGACGGCTGAACTCTTCCTGCTCGCGTTTCTGGATCCCCGGTCGGTGCCGGAGGGCAGCCGGCTGTTGCGGGTCCGGGTGGGGCCGGGCGGTGCGATCCCGATGACGGCGCTGCGCGCACACGTGCCCGCGCGCCTGCAGCACCTGCGTGGGCTCCGCGAGGTGTACCTGCTTCCGGCGGGCCGGCTCGATCGGACCGTACCGGTGGACGTCTTCGAGCGGGACCACACCGGCCAGCTGCTGCCGGCGGGCCGATGCGACGGCGAGCCGTTGCGGATCCACTGCTCCTCCCCCGCCCGGTCGATCGCCGGTCTTCCCCACGATGTGTGCCGCTGGCCCAGGTCGGGCACACGTCGCGCGTACGCGCTCCTGCCGGCGGAACACGTCCGGCTGCCGCGCAACTGGCTGCGGCTCTACCGCCGCCAGCCGCCGGTCCGGCCCAACCGGCTGCTGCTGGAACTACAGGTGCCCCGCGACCGCGCGATCGACGTCCTGTCCACGGCCGACGTGCTCGCCCCGCTCACCCACGTCCGTACCCGGGCGGAACAGTTGCGCGCCGCGCAGGTGGAGCTGATCCTGGGCAGCCGGTCCTACGGACGGGTGCGGGTCCGTCGCGCCTACCGCGCCGAGGGGGACGCCTGGCGGCGCATACGCGGGCTGCACAAGGGGTTGCTCTCCACCGTCGTGCCGCAGCTTCACCTCGTCGAGCCCAGCTGAGCCGACCACCGGCCGTGCGGCACCGGGCCGATCACCATCGGCACGCAGCGACCGCTGGTGGCGGCGACCAGCTCACGCAGGTCGGCTCCCGCGCCCTCCGGCAGGCCCGCGGTGATGACGACGAACGGGTCCGGAAGCTCGTCACCGGGTTCCGGAAGCCCGGTCAGGCTCCGGCAGCCCGGGACCGACTCGTCACCGAGCGTGTCGCCGACGACACCGACCTCGATCCCGCTTCCGCGCAACTGCCGCGCGTACCGCGCCGCCAGCCGACGGCAGTCCTCCATTGCGCCGACCAGGGTGAAGACGTCGGGGGTCCGGCTGAGGTCCACGTGGAGCCGCCACGGTCCCTCGCGTCCCAGCACCAGCGGCACGGCCGCCGCGGGTGCCGGCTCGTCGTCGCCGAGCCAGGCGTACGCGGGTGTCGCCGGACCGGTCGTGACGCCGGCCAGGCGTACCAGGACCGGGCCGACCTCGGTCAGGACGTTGACCCGGACGTACGGCACGTCTCCGTCGAGTGGCAGCGCCGGCCGGCGGCGCCCTGCGGTGTCGGTGCGCCCGCCGCCGTCCGTTGCGCCGGGCGGCTCCGGCGCCGCCGGCCCGGGCGGCTCGGGTGACCGGTCGGTGCCGACCGGGGATGGCAGCCCGGGCGACGACTCGGGCGGCGTGTCGACCGGCGGTTCCGGCTTGGGCGGAGTCGGTGCCGCCGGGCCGGACGGTGGGGTGACCGGAGCCCCGGCCGGCGAAGGCCCTGGCGGAGGCGGCTGCGACGTGTCCTCGGCGAGCGCGGCGAGTTCCGCCGGGGTCGGGGTGTGGTGCCGCTCCGGTGGCCAGGGGCCGTCATCGAGGGTCACCGCGCGCGTCCCGTACCCCCGCTGGCGCAGCACCAGCAACGCGACCACCGCGAACACCACGGCGAGCACCCCCGCACCGATCCGGACCAGGCCGGGGCCGAACGGGCCTGACCCGGACCGCGCGGAGCCCGGCGGCACATTGACGGCGACCGTGGCCGGCCCGGCCGCCGGGCCCGAGGTCGCCGTGTCCGTCGCCGGGCGCGTGGCGGTGGCCGGCGACGACGCCGTCCTGCTCGGAGTCGGTGCCACCGTGCTCGGCGACGGTCGGGTGGGCTGCGGGCCGAATGTCGGGAGTGGGCCGGTACGCACTTCCGGTCCCTTGGCGTCCCGGGGCAGCACGAGGATCCAGCCGGGCGCCAGCTCGACGCCGTCTGTGAAGGTGCCACCGTCGGGCTGTTTCCGGCCCCGGTTGAGCTCGATGATCTCCCGGAACCGGTTGCCGTTGCCGAGGGTGCGCAGGGCGATGCTGTACAGGTACTCCCGCTGACCGTTGACGGGCGGCCCGACGATGTAGTACTTCCCGGTCTCACCGGGCGCCAGGGCGGCGGCCGGCAACGCCGGGGTGAACGGTACGAGCGCGATCGCCAGCCAGAACGGCGCGATCCACCACAGCGCCGCCCGCCGACCGACCGCCCGCCGCGACCGCGGCCGATCCACCGTTCCCGGCATCGCTGCCCGGCCCCGACAACCTGCGTCCATCCGCATCCTCCCATCTCGGCCCGTTCCCACGACCACGGCGCAAGAGATGCGCGGGGGCCATCTCTCGCCACGAGCGCGGGTGTTCCCCAACGGCCGGCGGCCGCCGCCCGTGCCAGGGCACGGGCGGTCCTCGGGGGCCTCAGTGACGGACGGCACGCCAGACCTGGTTCGCCTGTCCGGGGGCGCAGGTCCACATCTGCAGTGGCGCTCCGTTGGCGGCGTTCCAGTCGCGTACGTCGACACACTTGCCCGAGTGCGGGTTGCGCAGCATTCCCCCCTCGCTGACCCAGACCTGCGCCGGCCCTCCGTTGCAGTACGCGAGCTGCACCCTGGCCCCGTCGTCCCGCGACGCCCAGGCGACGTCCATGCACTTGTCGAGCACGACGAGGGATCCGTTGGGGCCGTGTGAGAACCGTTGTGCGGGAGTACCGTTGCAGTCCCACAGCTGCAACTGCGCGCCGTCGGCCGAGATGCCGCCCGGGACGTCGATGCACTTGTCCGCGTACCCGCGCAGGGCGAAGACCGGGGAGTCCGCGGCGGCGGTGTCGCCGGCGGCGGGCGAGGTGACGCCCGAGTTGTGGAAGGTGACGACGAAGTCCGAGCATCCGGCGCAGTTGAACACGGTCTCGGCTCCCGGGACCAGGTCGTGGGCGGACCACAGGTACGCCCGGGGCCCGAAGGGACGGAGTGCGGCGGTGTAGGCACTCTCCGCGTCCCGGTTGGGATTGACACAGTTCACCCGGTCGCCACGTTGCGGGTCCTTCACCGCGAGCTCCTCGGGGCACGCGGCGAGCAGCTGCCCGCCGGAGCAGTCCCACCTGACGCAGCTTCCCGCCACGGCGGAACCGGGGGCACCGGGCGTCTCGATCGTGATCGCCAACGACAGCGCGTCGACATAGCTGACGTTGTACCAGGGCCCCAGGGGGTCGTTCTGGTCGAAGTTGAACTCGGCGAGGCTCACCGGCTCCGCGGTGCGCTCACACCGGTCGGGGTAGACACCGCAGTCGCCGACGAGGCAGTGGAACGTACTGCCGGGAGACCCGCTGCACCGCTGGCGGGCGAAGAACCGGCCGCGCCAGTGGCCCGGCCCGTCACCGTACGGGACGACGACCGTCGCCGACTCCCCCGGTCGCAGCGTGGGAAGGCCACCGATGCGTCGTGAACCGTCCGGGTTCTCGCCCGCGCCGATCCACAGTGTCTCCGCCGTGGCGTTGACGAACGTCACCCGTTCCCCGCCGACCGCGACGGAGCGGGTCGACATCACCACGATCAGGCCGGCGGCGAGCACCAGGACGAGGGCGACCGCGACGTACCCGCTGACGCGGGCCCAGCGGATCGGAAGGGACCGGACGTGTGGCGGCATACGCTTCTCCGATGGCGTGACGGGCGGACGGGCTCCGTCCGCGGATGGACGTGACGTGCGCACGCCCACATGACGACGCCGGGCCGGCACCGGTTCACCGTCCAACGGTGCGGTTCGGCCACGCCCCTCCATCCAGGGTTCTCTCACCCTGGTCCGCCACCGGTCGCCGCCGACGCGTGGCGGCGCGACACACCGCGCGGCGACGGGTACGGGCCCGGTTCGACGGCCCCACACCGGTCGGCTCGACGCGGTCGGCGGGGTCGCGGCCCAGACGATGACGGCTCGCCACCGATCCCGGTAGCGAGCCGTTCCTGTCTTCTGAGAGGCGAGTCGCTCTGACTTGCTGCGTGATGTCCGCCGGCGTACGTGGAAGTCCGGGGGAGTGCACACCGATTGACACTCAGTTCGGCTGACGCGCCCTACGCCACACGACCGCCAGGGTGCCGTGCGAGGTCATGGTCCTCTGAGGAGCGTTGGCGTGGGTCTCCGTGACCTGATCGGAATCATCGGCAGGGAGTACGACCCTGCGCAGGGAATGACCAGTCCCACCCAGCAGCTTCTCCGTCGGGCCCGCGTCGAGATGGCACCCTGGATACCCGGGATACGTGGCGCAGGGCAGCGGCGGCCAGGGACGTCCGGCGTTCATCCCCTGGATCGCCGTGTTCGACCCCGACGAGACCACCAGTGCCCAACGCGGAATGTACGTGGTGTACCTGTTCGCCGTGGAACTTGGCACCGTGACGCTCAGTCTCAACAAGGGCGTTACCGAGCTTGTACAACGTTACAGGGTCACCGAGGGCCGACGGCGGTTGGCCCAACAGGCAGCAGCCATCCGACAAGCGTTGCCGCCTGAGAGCATCGAGGGCCTCACGCCAACCATCGAAATACTGCGTCGGACCCAGCCTGATGTCATCTTCACGACCACTGAGACGCCGCCACCGCGAACCAAGCACAGCACGTTTGCCCCAGAGTTCAAGCCAAAGAACGACGCCGAATACCACCAGCAGGTAGCCGCCCGCCTACTCGTCAATTCACGCAACTGCTCGCGTATCGCTACCTACACCATCGTGGGCAGCACGTGCGCATGCTGGCGCTATTCAGCGAGAGCATCGGCGACCACGCCGTCGGCTTGCTCGAAGCGCACGACGTGGTGGCCGTCTGGCGAGACGGATCGGCTTGGCGCGGTTCGCCAGGAGCACCGGCTGACATCGCTGGAGGCTAGCCTCTCCCCGCTCCGGAAGCATGACGCGACCTCGCCTACGACCGCCGTGAGAAAGATGGGCTCTGGGCATGTCTTCATCGGACATCGAGTCGGACGGCGACGGGATGACCGGGAAACAGGCCATGGCGTTGCGGCGGGCGTTCGACTCGCTGGTGTCGTGGGCCGACGGGCATGCCTGCACGCCTCACGCCGCAACCGGCAGACCGTGGCCGCGTATTTGGCCGAGTCGCTGATCCAGCTGCCCGGTGAGCGGCTGACCGACCCGCGACCATCGACCCCGGCCGGGCGAGCGCGGCCGGTAGCGCCTGATTACATCGATCCGTCGAGTTTGGCTGGGATCGTTGTAGGCGAGCCGTGGACGGAACCAGAGATGGACTCGACCCGGATCGACTAGGTGGCCCGGCAGGCCACCGACGCGATCCTTTTCGACGTGGTCGACGGGCCGCCGGTCAACCCGTGAGGCCCTACCGGCACCGCTACGGCCGTAACGAGTTGGGGGTCACTGGGGTGAGGTCCTGGCCGCCGACGCGATCGTGACCGCCACCGACGAGCACCACCGGCCCCGGCACTGGCCCGAGGCGGAGACATCTCCAACTGGCCGCCAACCTCGACGCCGTGTGCCGAGCCCAGTATGCGAACGCCGCGTAACCCTCGACGGCGTTGCCCGTGGCGTGGCCCGCACAATCCCACCGGTGCCATCAGCCACGCCGGCGCCTACGGGCGCTCTACAGGTACGAAAAGGGCTGCATGTCCGATCGATGTGACACGCAGCCTGTAGTGGTGGGCGATACTGGGATTGAACCAGTGACCTCTTCCGTGTCAAGGAAGCGCGCTCCCACTGCGCCAATCGCCCTCGTTGTGCCGAGGTGGAGACGGGATTTGAACCCGTGTACACGGCTTTGCAGGCCGTTGCCTCGCCTCTCGGCCACTCCACCGA
>CALGAM010000198.1 GCA_937951935.1 uncultured Micromonospora sp.
GCTTCTGAGCAACGCCCGATGTACGAGGGAGCCATCCAGGACCTGATCGACGAGCTGGGCCGGCTGCCGGGCGTGGGCCCGAAGAGCGCCCAGCGGATCGCCTTCCACATTCTTTCCGCCGACCCGGCCGACGTGACCCGGCTGGCGACCGCGCTGCGCCGGGTCAAGGAGCTGGTGCGGTTCTGCACGGTCTGTTACAACGTGGCCGAGGCCGAGCAGTGCCGGGTCTGCCGCGACCCGCGGCGCACCGACGAGGTGCTCTGCGTGGTCGAGGAGCCGAAGGACGTCGTGGCGATCGAGCGGACCGGCGAGTTCCGGGGCCGCTACCACGTGCTCGGCGGCGCGATCAACCCGCTGGAGGGCGTCGGCCCGGACAACCTGCGGATCCGGGAGTTGCTGGCCCGGCTCGGCACGGGCGCGGTCAAGGAGCTGATCATCGCCACCGATCCCAACACCGAGGGGGAGGCGACCGCCACCTACCTGGCGTTGATGGTCAAGCCGATGGGCATCACCGTGACCCGGTTGGCCAGCGGGCTGCCGGTCGGCGGCGACCTGGAGTACGCCGACGAGATCACTCTCGGTCGGGCCTTCGAGGGGCGCCGCGCGATCTGAGTGCCGGCCCGTCCGGACGGCGGCGCGGACCCTCCTGATCCCGGCCGCTCCGACCGCGGTCGGACCCTCGACAGTGGACCGTGTTCGACAGTGGACACGTCCTCGGCGGTGTCCGGTCGGTCTGACAGTCGGCCGACCGGTACGGCACCGCATGTAACAAGTTCGCATACCTCGATCAGGACAAATCAGCCCGATCATCGACCATGTTCCCCGCGTCGTCGCGGTGAGCATGACATTCAGGACACGATCCGGTACCAACCCCTTCCAAGGCCGTTTCCGCCCCGTCCGCGTGGCCGCTAATGTCTCGCCATCGGTGGCCCCCGTCACCGCGTTTGTCGTACCCACAGGACGAGGTGAAGCACCATGCGTGCACCAAGACCGAAGGCCGCAATCGCGGCCGTAGCGGTCGCGGCCCTCGCGGTAGCCGGCTGTGCCGAGAGCGACCGCGGAGATTCGGGCTCGGGCGCGAAGGACACCCTGGTCTTCGGCGTGGCCGGCGACCCGAAGGTGCTCGACCCGAGCCTGGCCAGTGATGGCGAGTCGCTGCGGGTCGCCCGGCAGATCTTCGAGACACTGGTCAGGCCGGAGGAGGGCGGCACCAGGATCACGCCCGGCCTGGCCGAGAGCTGGACACCCGACTCCACCGGCACCGTCTGGACGTTCAAGCTCCGCTCCGGGGTGAAGTTCCACGACGGCACGGACTTCAACGCCGAGGCGGTCTGCGCCAACTTCAACCGGTGGTACAACGCCACCGGGCTGATGCAGAGCCCGGACGTCACGCCGTACTGGCAGGACGTGATGGGTGGCTTCGCGAAGAACGAGCGCGACGACCTGCCGCCGAGCCTCTTCAAGTCCTGCACGGCGAAGGACGCCACCACGGTGGAGCTCGCCTTCACCCGGGTCTCCAGCAAGATCCCGGCCGCCCTGATGCTCCCCTCGTTCGCGATCCACAGCCCGAAGGCGCTGGAGCAGTACCAGGCGAGCAACATCGGCGGGAGCGCCGACAACATCCAGTACCCGCCGTACGCCATGCAGCACCCGACCGGCACCGGGCCGTACAAGTTCAAGTCCTGGGACATCGCCAACAAGACGCTGACGCTCGAACGGTACGAGGAGTACACCGGCGGTCCGAAGGCGAAGATCAAGACGCTCGTCTTCAAGACCATCTCCGACGAGAACGCCCGCAAGCAGGCGCTCCGCTCCGGCGACATCCAGGGGTACGACCTGGTGGGCCCGGCCGACGTCAAGCCGTTGCAGGACGAGGGCTTCAACGTCCTGACCCGTCCGGCCTTCAACATCCTCTACCTGGCGATCAACCAGAAGGGGAACCCGAAGCTCGCCGACATCCGGGTCCGGCAGGCGATCGCGCACGCGCTGAACCGGCAGGCGCTGGTCGACTCCAAGCTGCCCCCGGGCGCCAAGGTCGCCACCCAGTTCATGCCGGACACCGTCGAGGGCTGGAACCCGTCGGTGACGACGTACGACTACAACGTCGACAAGGCCAAGCAGTTGCTGGCCGAGGCGGGCGCGACCGATCTCACCCTGCGGTTCCACTACCCGACCGAGGTCACCCGGCCGTACATGCCGAACCCGAAGGACATCTTCGAGCTGCTCTCGGCCGACCTGCAGGCGGTCGGAATCAAGATCGAGCCCATTCCGCTGAAGTGGAGCCCGGACTACCTCAACGCCACCACCTCTGGCAGCGCGCACGACCTGCACCTGCTCGGCTGGACCGGTGACTACGGCGACGCCTACAACTTCATCGGCACCATGTTCGACCGCCAGAAGGACGAGTGGGGCTTCAACAACCCCGAGCTGTTCAAGCTCTTCGAGAAGGCGGACACCACCGCGGACCAGGCTGCCCGGTACGAGCTGTACAAGCAGCTCAACGCCGAGGTCATGAAGTTCCTGCCGGGTGTGCCCATCTCCCACTCCCCGCCGGCGCTCGTCTTCGCGAAGAACGTCACCGGGGTGAAGCCGAGCCCGCTCACGGACGAGCGCTTCTCCACCGCCGAGTTCACCTCCTGACACCGTCGAGGAAGAACTGAGAAAGAGGAAAGAGGAATAGGGAACGCGGGCGGGCGCGCGCCGACCGTCGACCGGGGATCCCGGCCGGTGGGAGGCCGGCGCCCGCCCGCGCCACCCTCCACACCCCCGCCAGAGGCCGCCCGTGTTCCGGTTCATCGTCAGACGCCTGCTGCAGCTCGTACCCGCGCTGTTCGGGCTCTCCGTTCTGCTGTTCATCTGGCTGCACAAGCTGCCCGGCGGGCCGGAGAGCGCGATCCTCGGTGAGCGCGCCACCCCCGAGATGCGGGCCGCGATCCGCGAGAACCTCGGCCTGGACGAGCCGATCCTGGTGCAGTACGGCCGGTTCATGAGGCGGCTGATCCGGCTCGATCTCGGCACCTCGATCTCCACCAAGCGCGAGGTGACCACCGAGTTTCTCGAACGCTTCCCGGGCACGGTCGAGTTGGCGCTCACCGCGATGCTCATCGCCGTCGCGCTCGGGATCCCGCTCGGCTACCTCGCCGCCCGCCGCCGGGGGCGGTTCCTCGACCACGTCTCCGTCGCCGGTTCGCTAGTCGGGGTCTGCGTCCCGGTCTTCTTCCTGGCGTACGTCCTCAAGGCGATCTTCGCCGAGCACCTGCATCTCTTCCCGTCGAGCGGGCGGCAGGACCCGACCATCAACGCCACCCGGGTGACCAACTTCTTCGTCCTGGACGGCCTGCTGACCCGGGAGTGGGATGCCGCCGCCGACGCGCTCTGGCACCTGGTCCTGCCCGGACTGGCGCTGGCCAGCATCCCGCTGGCGGTCATCGTCCGGATCACCCGGGCCAGCGTCCTGGAGGTTCTCGGTGAGGACTACATCCGGACGGCGGAGGCGAAGGGCCTGACCGAGCGGGTGGTCCGCAACCGGCACGTGCTGCGCAACGCGATGCTGCCGGTCTCCACCACGATCGGCCTGCTCACCGGGGGGTTGCTCTCCGGTGCGGTACTCACCGAGACCGTCTTCGCCTTCAGCGGCATCGGGGCGTTCGTCGCCGACTCGATCAGCCACCGCGACTACCCGGTGCTGATGGGCTTCATCATGATCATTGCGGTGATCTTCGTGCTGGTGAACCTGATCGTCGACATCTCCTACAGCCTGATCGACCCCAGGGTGCGGGTCCGGTGAGCGCGGGGAGCGGGCGGGTGCACGCGCGCGGGCCGCGCGGTCGTGCCCGGGGGTCGGCTCGGGTGGGCGCGGCTACCAGGGGAGGAGGGCCCCGATGAGCATGACCGAGCGGGCCCGGAGGAAGGCCGAGAAGCTCGACCGACTCGGCGAACTCGCCGCCGCCCGGGACGACGAGCGCGGGGTCAGCCTCTGGCAGGAGGCCTTCCGCCGGCTGCGCCGCAACCCCGCGGCGATCGTCGGCGCCGTGATCCTCGGGATCTTCCTGGTGGTCGCGGTCCTCGGCCCGTTCTTCGTGCCGTACGGCCCGACCGACACGATCGGCATCCGGGAGGGCCTGGTCAAGTCGGGGCAGGGCATCATTCCCGGTCCGTCGGCCGACCACTGGCTCGGCTTCGACCACCAGGGCCGCGACGAGTTCAGCAGGCTGGTGGTCGGGGCCCGGCAGACCCTGCTGGTCGGGGTCGTGTCGACGCTGATCGGGCTCGCGGTCGGCGCCGTGATCGGCGGTGTCGCCGGCGCCGCCGCCGGGCTGGGCGGCCGGTGGGGCCGGTGGGTCGACGGGATCCTGATGCGGGTCATCGACATGATGTTGGCCCTGCCCAGCCTGCTTCTCGCGGTCAGCATCGCCGCACTGCTCGGCGCCGGCCTGGACACGGTGATGATCGCCGTCGGGTTGGTCTCGGTGCCGGTCTTCGCCCGCCTGCTGCGCGGATCGATGATCGCCCAGTCCAGCAGCGACTACGTCCTCGCCGCGATCTCCCTCGGGGTGCGGCGCTCGAAGGTAGCGCTCAGCCACGTGCTGCCGAACTCCCTCGCCCCGGTCATCGTGCAGGCGACGTTGACCCTGGCCACCGCGATCATCGAAGCGGCGGCGCTTTCCTTCCTGGGCCTGGGCAACCCGGACACGGCGGTGCCGGAGTGGGGCGTGATGCTCGCCGACGCGCAGCCGTACCTGGGGATCCGGCCGGCGCTGGCGATCTACCCGGCGGTGGCGATCATCGTCACCGCGCTGGGCTTCACCCTCCTCGGCGAGGCGATGCGCGAGGCCCTCGACCCGAAGCTGCGAAAGTGAGCTGGCATGGCACTGCTTGAGGTGGAGGAGCTCTCCGTCACGTTCCGCCAGCGCGGCAGGCGTACGGTCCGGGCCGTCGACGGGGTCTCGTTCTCGGTGGACGCGGGTGAGGTCGTCGGCCTGGTCGGTGAGTCCGGCTGCGGCAAGAGCGTGACCTCACTGGCGATCATGGGACTGTTGCCCCGCCAGGCCGGGGTCACCGTCGAGGGTCGGGCGGACTTCGACGGCACCGACCTGCTGCGGGTGGACCGCCGGACGATGCGGGACATCCGGGGCCGGGACATCGCCATGATCTTCCAGGATCCGCTGTCGTCGCTGAACCCCGTCCTCCCGATCGGGCGACAGGTGACCGAGGTGCTGGCCCGGCACCGCGGACTGAGCGGGGAGGCCGCCCGGAGGGAGGCGGCCGAGCTGCTCGACCGCGTCGGCATCCCGGACCCGACCCGGCGGCTGAGGGAGTACCCGCACCAGCTCTCCGGTGGGATGCGCCAGCGGGCGCTGATCGCGATCGCGGTCGCCTGCCGGCCCCGACTGCTCATCGCCGACGAACCCACCACGGCGCTCGACGTCACGATCCAGGCGCAGATCCTGGAACTGTTGAAGGAGCTGGTGCGTGACTCCGGCACCGCCCTCATCATGATCACGCACGACCTCGGGGTGGTCGCCGGGATGTGCGACACCGTCAACGTGCTCTACGCGGGCCGGGTCGTGGAGACAGCCCGCCGTCGGCCGCTGTTCACCGAGCCACGGCACCCGTACACGGTCGGGTTGCTCAACTCGATCCCGCGCCTGGACGGCGGCCGGGGCGAGCGGCTCTCGCCGATTCCCGGCTCGGTCCGGGACGTGCTGCCCTGGGCCGACGGCTGTGCCTTCGCACCCCGCTGCTCCCGCCAGGTGCCGTCGTGCGTCGGTGGGCCGCCGGCGCTGGTGCTGACCCACACCGACCGCAGCTACCGGTGCGTCAACCCGGTTCCGCCGGCTGCCGGGCCGGCCACCCCGGCGGATTCCGGCACGGCACCGGCGCCGACGGCAGGTGGGTCCGCGGCGGGCGAGACGAGGACGACGGCGGTACCCGCCGCGCGCGAGGAGGAGTCGGCATGACCCGAGAAGCCGCCGTCACCGACGGCGCCGCGACCGCCGTCCCGGTGCGGGGCGACAGCCTGGTCGAGGTCCGGGACCTGAAGGTGCACTTCCCGATCACCCGGGGCATCCTCTTCGACCGGGTGGTCGGCCACGTGAAGGCGGTGGACGGCGTCGACCTGACGATCCCACGCGGCCGGACGTACGGCCTGGTGGGCGAGTCGGGGTGCGGAAAGTCCACGCTCGGCCGGGCGATCCTGCGGCTGACCCGGCCGACCTCCGGCACGGTCGTCTTCGACGGGATCGAGCTGACGGGCCTGCCGGCGGACCGGATGCGGGCGATGCGGCGCCGCATGCAGATGATCTTCCAGGACCCGATGTCCAGCCTCGACCCGCGACAGAACGTCGAGTCGATCCTCATCGAGGGGTTGCAGGCACACGGCATCGGCGCGGACCGTGCCGCCCGCCGGAAGCTCATCACCCGCACCCTGGACGCGGTCGGCCTGCCCACCTGGGCGCTCTCCCGCTACCCGCACGAGTTCTCCGGCGGCCAGCGGCAGCGGATCGGGATCGCCCGGGCCCTGGTGCTCGGGCCGGACCTGATCGTCGCCGACGAGCCGGTCTCCGCGCTGGACGTGTCGGTCCAGGCCCAGGTGATCAACCTGCTCGACGAACTCCAGGAGGAGCTGGGACTGACCTACCTGGTGATCGCCCACGACCTGGCGGTGGTGCGGCACATCTCGGACGTGGTCGGGGTGATGTACCTGGGCACGCTGGTGGAGGAGGCGCCGAGCGACCGGCTGTACAGCCAGCCGCTGCACCCGTACACCCGGGCGCTGATGTCGGCGGTACCGGTGCCGGACCCGGACGTCGAGGACCGGCGGGAACGGATCCTGCTCGCCGGGGACCTTCCCTCGCCCGCGAACCCACCCACCGGCTGCCGGTTCCACACCCGCTGCCCCTGGGCCCAGCCGACCCGGTGCCCGGACGAACGACCGGAACTGCGCACCATCGGCGCCAGCCGGGTCGCGTGCCACTGGGCGGAGCGCATCGCCAGCGGCGAGCTGCGGCGGCACGAGGTGACCGCCCAGCTGGTCCGACCAGAGGACGCCGGCGACACGCCGGGGACGCTCGCCACGCCGAGCGAGCCCGGCTCGTTCGTCTAGGCAGTCGGCTGCCCGGCGCCCGGCAGCAACCCCGGCACGAGTCGCGGCGGCGGGGTGCGGCGGGCGTGGTGGGCCGACGGCGTCGTGTCGCCCGGCTCCCGGGGGACGTGGCGCGCGGCGCTCAGCCCTCGGGGCGGTGGAGCAGGCCGACCGCGATCGCGTGCACCGCGTCCAGGTCTGCCGGGTCGGCCAACACCGTCCGGCCCCCGGTCACGACGTACCACTCGTCGGCGTCCTTGTACTGCACCCGGAGCACGACCTGCCCGCCGCGCAGTTCGGTGCGCAGGGTCAGCTCCCCGGTCACCACGCCGACCTCGTCGGTCATCACCCCGCCCGGACCGGCGACGATGTCGGTGGTCCGGCTCGCCGTCACACCACCGTCGACAGAGCCGGGGTCACCGCCGCCCCCGACGGGAGGGCCGGGGTCGGCGACCGCCATCAACAGCTCTCCAGCATGTCGCCGAGCGCCGCCTTCTCGGCGTCGGTCACGGACAGACGCCAGTAGTGCTTGACCGTGATCCAGTCCTCGGCGTACTGGCACCAGTCGTTGCGGTCCGGCGGCCGCCACTGGGAGGGGTCCTGGTCGCCCTTGGACCGGTTCGACGACTTCGACACCGCGAAGAGCTGGGGTCGGTCGAGGTCGTTGGCGAAGTCCCCACGCTTCTCGTCGTCCCACCGGTTCGCGCCGGAGCGCCACGCGTTCGCCAACGGCACCATGTGGTCGATGTCCACGTCCGCCGGGTCGGTCAGGACGCGGCCGTCGTACCGGCTGGACCAGCGGCCACCGACCACGTTGCAGCCCGAGAGCTTGATGTCGGTGCCGTCCCGCTGCAGGACGGTGTCGCGGATGTCGCAGTTCTTGCCGACGTCGCGCCAGTGCGGGAACCGGTTGCGGCTGTACCCCCGCATCGAGCCGGCCGGCGCCACGGTGAGCTCCTCAAGCAGCGCCCGCGGCCCGGCGGAGCTGGACGGTCGCGGCGGCAGCGTGTCCTCGGAACCGCAGCTGGCGACCCCGACCAGGGCGAGCAGCACCGTGGTCAGGACAGCACACCTCGGCAGTCTGTGTGATCTGGTACGGATGAACGGCACGGTTCCAGCTTGCGGGGTGTCGATCGGCGGACGGAGGATTCGGAGACGAGGCTCCGGCGGTCTCGCCGGGAATCCTACGCCCCTGCGGGAAAGGTTGGCACGTGGTGCCGGGTCCCGCCATCGGTCACTCGACGGCAACCAGTTCCGCCACCCGGATTCGGTAGAACTGGACAGATTGGGCAACCCGGTACCGTGCCCGCAGCACGTCGCCCCGCTCACCGCCGACCCGGGCCAGCGGGTCGCGGCCGCCCCGCACCGTGACCAGCCAGATCCGCCGCACCCCCTGGACGCAGGCGGCCGGGTCCGGGCACTCCTGCGCGGCGTAGTTGCCCCGTTCGTTCGCCGGTACGGCGAGGAAGACGTCCACCAGCGCCGGGCCGTTGCGCATCTCGTACGCCATGGCCCGGCGGAGGTACAGGTAGCCGGCGAACGCGATGCCGTCACCCGGTTGGCTGTGCGCCATGATGAACCGGGCGGCCGGCCGGAAGGCGAACTCCTGCTCCACCCGGTCGCTGCGCATCGCCCGCTGGGCGGGAATGCCGACCACGCCGACCGCGACCACCGCCGCGAGACCGCCCGCCAGCGTCCCCACCCCGGCCCGGCCCGGCCGACCGCCCGGTCGCGCCGTCGCCCGGATGCCCGCCCGCGCGATCCACAACGCCCCGGCGGCGGCCGACAACGCCCAGGCCGGGACCGTGAACAGCATGTAGCGGAAGTAGAAGAGCTGGACCTGGTGCGAGATCAGGAAGGTGACCGCGGGGGCCACCGCGATCCACGCCCCGAGGACGACACCGGTCCACCGGGAGGTCACGAGCCCGACCAGAGCCAGGCAGGCCACCGGAAGAGCCACCCGCCAGCCGCCGAGGATCCCCTTCGGCAGTTCGACGACATCCCGCCACCCGGGGATCGGAATCCAGTCGATCTGCCCGGCCTGGGCCTGGGCGGCGACGGCGACCGGCAGGACGACGGCGCATCCGGCCAGTCCGGCGATCAGCCACGGTCCGAGCAGGCTGCGGAGCCGACGAGCGCGGTCCCGGGGGTGCCGCAGCACCAGGACGAGGTGCGCGGCCAGTACGGCGAGCGCGATCAGGTGACTGAGACCGACGGCGGCGACCGCCGCGCCGTACGCGACCCAGCGCCGCGGCCTCGGCCGCTCCAGCGCGCGGAGCAGGAGCAGCGTGGCTCCGATCGTGACGGCGAGGGTCTGGGCGTAGGGGCGGGCCTCGGCGGCGTACCGGGAGACGGTCGGCAGGACGGCGAACAGCAGTCCGGCGACCACGCCGGTCGGGGTGTCGTAGAGCCGGCGACCGAGCAGGACGAGCAGCGCGGCCGCCAGCGCCATCCACAGGATGGCCGGGAACCGCAACGCCAGCGGCGAGTCGCCGAACAGGCTGATCCAGACCTTCATGTAGCCGAAGAACGGCGCGAAGACGATGTCGGTGAAGCCGAGCAGCCTGGCCAGGTCCGGCAGGGAGAGGCTGGCCGCCCACCAGGTGGCGTGCTCGTCCCGCCACAGCTGCCGACTGCCGGCCCCGATGAGTGCCAGAACCAGGACGGTCACCGCGGGGATGCCGGCCAGCACCGCCGTGCCGTGGCGTCGCAGCCGGTCGCCGCGGAACACCCCGCCGGACCGGTCGACCTGCCTGTCGGGGTCGGCCCGACCCGACCCGGTGGTGTCGACGCGCGCCGTCGACAGCGTCGATGCCCTACTGCCTGCCATCCGGTTGCCCCGTCCCGTCGGTTGGCAACGACTGTCGGCGCACATCGTATTGCCAATCCGGACGGTGCATAGCCGACAATCCACCATGGTGGACAGCCCGGGACGCGCCGGCGACGCACCGCCGCGGGGCGACCGGGGTCGACCGCCTACCGCCGCCTGACCAGTTCCAGCACCCGGATCCGGGGAAACTCCGCCACCCGCGCCACCACGAACCGGTCTCGCAGCAGCTCACCGCGGGCTCCGGGCTCCCGGTCCAGCGGGTTCGGCCCACCGCGCACCGTGACGAGCCAGATCCGCCGTACGCCGCCCAGGCACTCTGCCGGGCGCCGGCATTCCTGGTCGTGGTACCAGCCCCGGTCCCGGGCGGGTACCGCCAGGAAGACGTCGACCGGGCGGGGGTCGTGCCGGAGTTCGTACGCCATCGCCCGGCGCAGGTACCGGTGGCCGCCGTACGCGATCCCGTCGCCCGGTCGGGCGTGGGTTCGGATGAAGTCGGCGACCTGCCGGAACGCGAACTCGTTCTCGACCAGGTCGTGCCGGGCCGCTCGGTGCCCGGGTAGGCCGTAGCCGACCACGAGGGCCACCGCGACCGCTCCGGCCAGCACCGACCGCAGCACCGGGCGGCGGACCGGTGTCGTGCCGGATCGGCCCAGCCGGGCGGCGAGCAGGGTGCCGGCGGCGGCCAGCAGCACCCACGCCGGAACGGTGAACAGCAGGTGGCGGGGGTGGAAGAGCCGCCACTGGGCCGATGCCAGGTAGCTCACCACCGGCGTGGGCAGCGCCCAGACGGCCAGCACCAGGGTGGGCCGGTGGTGGACCGCGAGCCCGGCGAGCGCCAGGCCGCCCAGCAGGATCGCCACCTCCCGGCCACCGAGGAGGGCACCCGGCAGGCGGAGCAGGTCCAGTGGCTCGGGCCGGGAGTTCCCGACGTCCTGGTGGCTCTGCCCGCTGGCCAGAAGCACCAGCGGTGCGGGCACGGCGCACCCGGCGCCGACCGCGACCAGCCACGGGCGCACCAGCCGGACGACCGGGCGCCCCCGGCCCCGTACCTCGGCGGCCACCAGGACCGCGTGGACGGCGAGCACGGAGAGCGCGACCAGGTGGCTCAACCCCACCGCCGCGACCCCGAGGGCGTAGCCCGTCCAGCGCCACCGGGTCGGCCGGTCGAACGCGCGGAGCAGGAGCAGCGTGGCTCCGATCGTGGCGGCGAGGGTCTGGGCGTGGGGGCGGGCCTCGGCGGCGTACCGGGAGACGGTCGGCAGGACGGCGAACAGCAGTCCGGCGAGCAGCCCGGTCGGGGCGTCGTAGAGCCGACGGCCGAGGAGCGCGAGCAGGGCCGCGGCGGCCGACATCCACAGCAGCGACGGAAACCGCAGCGCCAGGGGCGAATCGCCGAAGACCGCCGTCCAGATCCGCAGGTAGCCGTAGTACGCCGCGAGGACGACGTCGGTGTTGCCCAGCAGGTCGACCAGTTCGGGAACGGTCAGTTGGGTCGCCGCCCACCAGGTCGCGTGCTCGTCCCTCCACAGTTGGCGGTCGCCGAGCCCGACGATCCCACAGGCCAGGGTCACCAGCGCGGGAGCAGCCGTGACCAGGAGAGTCTCACGACGCCGCCGGGCGGGGGCGGGTCGGCCGGGCGCCGGTGTGGGGGCCGGGTCGGGACGGTCCGGGTCGGACGTGGCCGCCCCGAGGCGGGTGTCGGCCGCGGCGCCACCGGTCCACTGTTTCCGCAGGGCGTCGCTGGACATCGGTGATCCCCGTTTCCGCCGCTCTCCGTGCGTCAGCGGGATCAATGGTATGGGCGACACACGCGGCGCACCGGTGACCTCGCGCGCGGGCCGCGGCGGAAGGGCGACGGGGTGCGCCGGACGCGGGTGGGCACGGGTGCCGGGGTTGGGCCGCCGGGGGGCCGGCCCGGGCCACGGGGACGCCGCGGCCCGGGCCGGGCGACTCAGCGCAGGGCCCGGTTGACCGCGCTGGTCACCGCCCGGATCGAGGCGGTCACGATGTTGGCGTCCAGCCCGACGCCCCAGACCGTACGGCCGTCCACCTCGCACTCGACGTACGCCGCCGCCTGGGCGTCGCCGCCGGCGGACATCGCGTGCTCGTGGTAGTCGAGGACCCGGACCCGGACGTCGACCGAGTGCAGCGCGTTGACGTACGCGTCGATCGGGCCGTTGCCGGTCGCGGTGAGGGTGTGGTGGACGTCGCGGAAGTGGGTCTCGGCCTCGATCTCCACCTTGCCGTCGGCGGTGCCGATGGTGTAGCTGTCCACCCGCAGCACCGGCTGCGGCTGCTGGTCCACGAGGTACTCCTCGGCGAAGAGCTGCCACATCCGGGCCGGCTCGACCTCGCCGCCCACGTCGTCGGTGACCCGCTGCACGACCCCGGAGAACTCGATCTGGAGCCGGCGGGGCAGGTCGAGGTGGTGCTCGGTCTTCATGATGTACGCCACGCCGCCCTTGCCGGACTGCGAGTTGACCCGGATCAC
>CALGAM010000199.1 GCA_937951935.1 uncultured Micromonospora sp.
GAGTGGACCAGGGCGATCGCGCTGTCGACCCGGGGGTCGGTCAGGTCGGGGTAGAAGCGCGGCAGCTGGTCGGGGGTGAGCATCCCCTTGTAGACCAGGGTCCGGCAGGACAGGGACGGGAAGTAGGCGGCGATGCCCCGTTCGGCCGTCTCCCGCTCGGCCTGCTTGCGGACGCAGAACGCCACCCGGTCGAGTTCGAGGCCGGTCAGCGGGGCGCCGGCGGGCCCGGCGGGCGAGTCGGTGAGCCGGCGCGCGGTGAGGAAGACCTGCCGGATCCGCGGCATCGCCGCCAGGGCGGTCTCGCCGAGGCCGTCGGGCCGGACCGGCACGTCCCGCCAGCCGATGAGCTCGGCCCCCTCGACGAGGGCGTACTTCTCCAGCACGGTGCGGGCCCGCGCCTCGTCGTCCGGGTCGGTGGGGAGGAAGACCAGGCCGGTGGCGTACTGCCCGGCCGGCGGGAGCGGGAAGTCGACCACCGCGCGCAGGAACGCGTCCGGCACCTGGATCATGATCCCGGCGCCGTCCCCGGTGTTCGGCTCGGCACCGCGGGCACCGCGGTGGTCCAGCCGGCACAGCGCGGACAGACCCTTGGCGACCACGTCGTGGCTGCGGCGCCCCTGGACGTCCGCCACGAACGCCACCCCGCAGGCGTCCCGCTCGGTCGCCGGGTCGTAGAGCCCCTGGGCCGCGGGCGTCCGCGCGGGGGCCACCGCCGTGGCCGGCCGGGTGGCGGTCGGGGTGTCGGCGTGGACGGGAGCGAGGTCGGTGTTCGCCGGCGAGGAGGGGCGCGGTGCCTGAGGGTGCGGTAGGACCACGGGGGCTCCTGTCGTCTCATTCACGTTCAGTCATGCGGCGGGACGACGTCGGCCCTGCGGGTTCTCTGAGTTTACGTTAGGGACCGGCAGATCCCGCCAGTTCGAGTAGCTCACACAGCGCGGGGACGGTCACACGTGGTGAACCCGGTGAGGTAATCTCCCCCGGATGACATCGACGCGGAACGGGCTTTTTGACCGGTTGGAACGGTTCTACGACGCCGTTCCCCGTGACGCTGCGCACACCGAGGAGTTCGGTGCGCTGGTGCTCTTCATCAGTGACGGCAAAAACTCGCGATTCTACGCCCGCCCGCGGCTGGACGCCACCGAGCCGCCGTCGGCCGCCGACGTCACCGCCGTCCGGCGACGCCAGCGCGAGCTCGGGCTGCCGGAGGCGTTCGAGTGGGTGCACGAGACCCAGCCCGGCCTGTTGGCGGTGGCACGCTCGGCCGGCCTGTCGGTGCTGGAGGCGCCGCTGATGGTGCTCGACCCGACGGCCCTGCCGCCCGCCGACGCGCACCCCGGTGCGCCGGTGCGGATCCTGGACCCGGCGGCCCCGACCTTCGCCGCCGACGTCGCGCTCCGCCGGGCGGTCGCCACCGTCGGTTTCGCCGCGCCCGGCACCGCGGTCGGCACCGCCGGTCCGGCGGCCCGGGACTCCGCCCTCGCCGAACTGCCGCACGAGGTGCTGGAGGAGGAGCGTGCCCGGGCCCTCGCCGGGCGTCGGATCTCCGCCCTCGTCGAGACGCCCGGGGAGGGGGCGGTGGCCAGCGGCATGGCGCTGCGGGTCGGCGACGTGGCGGAGATCGTGGGGATCGCCACCCTGCCGTCCGCCCGCCGTCAGGGCTTCGGTGCGGCGATCACCGCCGCCCTGGCCCGCCGGCTCCTCGACGACGGCACCGACCTGGTCTTCCTCTCCGCCGGCAGCGAGGAGATCGCCCGGGTCTACCTGCGGATCGGCTTCCGCCGGGTCGGCACCGCCTGCATCGCCGAACCCGCACCGGCCACCCTGTGAGGCCGGACGCATCCACGGGTGATAATGTCCACTGTGGTCACAGGATGCCGCGGCCCGGCGTCGGAACCCGCACCGCACGCCCGCCGCGGCGGATCCTGTGCGCGCCCGCGGTAGCCGACCGCACGGCCCGACAGGGGTACGCCGCGCTCGGCCGTTCGGCCCCGACACGCGCGCTACCTCGGCATTCCTCCCTCAAATCCTGCTCAAGATCATTGCCTTCGTCCGCATCGGACGATCAAGATGGCCCGCATGAAGTCCCTGCTCAACCCCCTGTTTACGGAGCTGGCATGCGGATAAGAAGACCCTCCGTCGTCGTGCTGTCCGGCCTCCTCGCCGCCACCCTCGGTGCGGTCACCGCACCGTCGACGGCGCTGGGCCAGCCGGCCTCGGCCACCACGGCGGCCGAGCCGAACCAGGTCACCAACCTCACCGTCACCCAGGCCGACGGGTACGCCACCCTCGCCTGGACGCCCGTCGAGGGCGCCACCGACTACCAGATCGAGCGGACCCCGGTCGACGCGAACGACGAACCGATCGGACCGTCGGTCGTGGTCGGCATCTGGCGGCCCAACCGGCAGATCAACAACGACTCGCCGACCTTCGCCGACGCCGGCTTCAACCCCGGCGACCGCTTCCGGTGGCGGGTACGCGCCCGCTTCGGCACCGAGGAGCAGCCGTACTCGGCACCGGTCACCGGGACGACCCTACAGCCGTGGGGCGACCCGGACGTACCAGGTGAGAACCTGCGCACCCAGTGGGAGACCACCAAGGCGGCGCAGTACACCAGCGACACCAACGAGTACGCCTACACCGCCGAGATCGACCGGCTGAGCGACCGGGTCCGCGTGGTGGAGATCGGACGGACCGTGCTCGGCCGACCGATCAACATGTTCGTCTTCGGCTACCCCACCCCGCCGACCACCCCCGAGGCCGTCGCGGCGACGTCGCCGGTGGCGATCAACTGCAACGTGCACGGCAACGAGCCGGGCGACCGCGAGGCCTGCCTGATCATGGCCCGGCAGCTCGCGTTCAGCAACGACCCGCGGATCATCGACATCCTGTCACACACCACCGTCCTGATCGTCCCGACGATCAACGGTGACGGCCGCGCCGCCAACACCCGGGGCAACTCCACCGGCCAGGACCTCAACCGCGACTACTCGCTGATCCGCCAGCCGGAGACGGCGGCGTTCGTCAGGATGGTCCGCGACTACCGGCCGATCGCCAGCTACGACGGCCACGAGTACGGCAACACCCGCGCCGGCGACCTGCCGATGCTCCCGCCCCGCCACCAGAACGTGGCGCAGTCGATCTTCGACCAGTCCCAGGACATGATCGAGGGCTTCATGTACGCCCGGGGCGCCGAGGACGGCTGGTGGCCCTGCCCGTACGGCTGTGAGGGCGGCGGCAACGTGGGCCTGGGCGAGGAGACCATCCTGCGCAACACCCTGGGCCTGAAGAACGTCGTCAACTCGCTGCTGGAGCTGCGCAGCTCCGGCGGGCAGACCCGGCCGGACGAGGGGAACACCGCGAACAACCGGCGCCGCAAGACCTACTCGGCGCTGTGGACGTTCCACCGTCTCCTCGACTACCACCGGGCCAAGGCCGCCGAGATCAAGCGGGCCCGGGCGGAGGCGATCGGGTTCCAGGCCTCCAACAGTGGCCGGATCGTCTTCCGGGGATCGCACCCGATCCCGGCCCGCCCGGCGCCGCACCCCGCCGAGGCGGTGCCGCCGCTGGACGAGCCGAGGCCGGACATGATCCTCGACGACGCGCCGTGCGCGTACAAGCTCACCCCCGAGCAGTACCTCGGGGCGCGCACCGACGGCCCCGGCGGGGTCGGCGCCACCCTGGCGGAGCGGATCGCCGCGCACGGCTGGAAGGTGGTCAAGGCCGCCGACGGCTACTACGTACCGTTGGCACAGCCGGAGCGGGGCCTGATCCCGCTGCTGCTGGACGCGCAGGGTGCCGAGGAGTGGGTCGGCGGGCAGCGGGTCTACCCGACCCTGACCGGCCGGCACAACGGGCCGCTGACCGTCACCGGCTTCACCTGCATCGCGGACGGCACGGTGAACGGGCCGGTCACGGTCCAGCCGGGTGCCACGCTGGTCGCGTACCGGACGACCTTCAACGGCCCGGTGACCGCCACCGGCGCCGCCGGGGTGGTTCTCGGCGACGTCACCCTGCACGGTCCGCTCCAGGTCGCCAACAGCGCCGGCCCGGTCTCGCTGGTGGGCAACACGGTCTCCGGCCCGGTGAACCTGGTGGGCAACGGGGGTGCGGACGCGCCGCTGGTGGCCGGCAACACCATCAACGGCCCGCTGAGCTGCACCGGCAACGCCGCGAAGCCGACCGCGATCGAGGTCCCGAACTCCGTCAAGGGGCCGAGGTCGGGGCAGTGCGCGGCGCTGTGACACCGCACCGGTGCTGACGCACCGACCCGTCCCGTCGGCGGGTCCGGGCCAGCCGCCCGGACCCGCCGACGGCGCAACCGTCGCCACCCGGAGGTCCGTCGTGTCCGAGCCGCACCGCGCCGCCGCCGTTCCCACCGGTCGGCCCCGCCGCCCCCACCGGCCCACACCGGTCGGTCCACACCGTCCCCGGGTACGCCGGCCCCTCCGGCTCACGCTGCTCGCGGCCACCGTGGCGCTGGCGGCCGTGGCAGCCGGCTGCTCGGGCGGCGACCCCGACGCCCCCGACACGCCGGACCCGGCCGCGGCCGCGACGGCGACCGGCGGGGTCAGCGGGCCGCTCTGCGCCTCCCTGCCCACCGGAACCGACCCCGGCAACCCGGAGTCGCTGGCCGGTGAACCGGTCGACGTGGCGGTGCGGTGGATACCGGTGTTGACCACGTTCGACGCGGCGGTACGGGCGACCGGGCTCGCCGCCGAGCTGCGCGGCGCGCAGGGGGTCACGGTGCTGGCGCCGACCGACGACGCGTTCGCCCGGAAGTTCTCCGCGAGCAACCTGGACGAGCTGTTGATCCACGACCGGGACACGCTGCGCCAACTGCTGCGGGCGCACCTGGTCGACGGGTCGTACTCGCTGGCGGAGCTGGTCGCGGCCGGCAGCGTGACCACGATGGACGGTACCCGGCTGACGGTGGCACCGGCGGAGTCGACGGCACGGATCGGCGACGTCGCCCAGGCCGTCTGCGCCGACTACCGGGTCGCCGGTGGCCGGATCCACCTCATCGACGCGGTCCTCGGCAACCTGCCGACCACCGCGGGCCGGGACGACGACCCCGCGCACTGACCCCGCACGGGCCGAGGCCGCCGGGCGGTCGGCCGGCGCCCTCACCCCACCGACTGGGCGGCCGGGACACCGCCGGCGCCGACCGCGTCACAGGTGGCCAGCAGGGCGTCGGTCCCCAGCCCGTGCCCCCGCCGGCAGATCTGCGGATACCGGTCGCCGAGCAGGGCACGCAGGCCCCGCCGGGTCCGCGCCACGTCCGGACGCTCGCAGGCCGGCACCGGCGCCCCGATCTCGGCACGGATCCGTTCCGCCGCGCCGAGCAGCAGCGCACCCCGGACCGGGTCGCCGTCGAGCCGGGCCACCTCGGCCAGCGCCTCCAGCACGCTCGCGGTGCGCCACCGGTCACCCACCCGGCGGTGCGCGGCCAGACCCGCCCGCAGGTGCGCCGCCGCCCGGAGCGGACGCCCGGCGCGCAGCTCCACCAGGCCACGCAGGTGGTGCGCCCAGCCGACACCCTCGGGAAACCCGATCGCCGAGTGCCGGCGCAGGGCCACGTCGAGCAGGGCCGAGGCGCGGTCGGTCTCGCCCCGGTAGAGGGCGACCGCGCCGAGGTTCATCAACGCGCTCGCCGCCGAGATCGGGTCGCCCAGTGCCTCGTACCGGCGCTGGCTCGCCCGCAGCCGGGACTCGGCCCGGTCCAGGTCGCCCGACAGCCAGGCGGTGAAGCCGCGCAGCTCGACGATCTGCGCCTCGCCCCAGTCGTCACCGCACTCGGCGAAGATCGCCCCGGCGGCGGCCAGGTGGCGCGAGGACTCGACGTACCGGCCCTGCTCCCGGGCAACCGAGCCGAGGATCTGCTCCACCTGGGCCTCGCCCCGGCGGTCGCCGGCGGCCCGGCATGCGCCCCGGGCCAGCTCCGCATGCCTGATCGCCGCCGGGTAGTCGCAGCTCAGCATCGCCAGCATCGCCGCGCCGATACCGGCGCGGGCCCGCAGGGCGGCCGGTGCGGCGGGGTGCCGCTCCAGGGCCCCGGCCAGCCAGTCGTGCCCCTCCCGGTAGTGGCCCTCCAGCCGCCAGTACATCGCCAGCGCGGCCGCCAGCCGCAGGTCGCCGTGCTCGGGGCCGTCCGCGCCCGCCTCGGTCAGCCACCTCAGCACACCGCGGAGGTTGGCCTCCTCGGTACGCAGCCGGGCCAGCCACTCCTGCTGGTCGGCGCCGCGCAGCCGGGCGTCGGCCTGCCCCGCCAGCCGCAGGCAGTACGTCGCCAGCGCCCGCCAGGCGGCCGCCTCGTCGCCGGAGGCGGCCAGCCGGGCCTGCGCGTGCCGCCGGATCGGGCCCAGCATCCGGTAGCGGACCCGGTCGGGATCGGCCGGTGGCGGTTCGGTCGCAACCGCGTCGGTGGGGGCCGCCCGGGTGGTCGGCACCGGCTCCACCAGCGACGCCTCGGCCAGGGCGGCCAACGCCGCCGGGGCCGCCGCACAGCCGAGGGCTCGGGCGAGCGCCGGATCGAACCCGCCGACGCAGACCGCCAGCCGGTCGAACAGCCAGCACGCGCGGGAGTCCAGCTGGGCGAGGCTGGACTCGACGGCCGCGGCGATGCTGCGGTGCCGGTCCGGTCCGGTCGGGCGTGGGCTGCCCAGCAGTCGTACGTCGGCCCGGAGCCGGGCGACGATCTCGGCGACGCTCAGCAGCGGCGTGCGCGCCGCGGCCAGCTCGATGGCGAGCGGCAGCCCGTCGAGTTCGGCGCAGAGCTGGACGACCGCCTCCGCGCTCTCCTCCGGGACCGGGCGGCCGCAGACCCGCTCCGCCCGGTCCAGGAAGAGCCGGGTGGCCGGGTGCGTGGCGAGCGCCGCGATGCTGTGCCCGGCCGCCGGGGGTGGCACGGCCAGCGTCGGCACGCGGATCCGCGACTCGCCCGGCAGCCGTAGGCTCACCCGGCTGGTGGCCAGCACCCGCAGGCCGGGGCAGGCGGCCAGCAGCCGGACGACGAGTTCCGCGCAACCGGCGACCAGGTGCTCACAGTTGTCCAGGAGCAGGAGCGCCTCCACCGTGCCGAGGTCGGCGGCGACCGCCTCGGCGGCGTCGGCGTCGACCTTCGGCACGCCGAGCGCGGCGGCGACCGCCTGCGGCACCCGGGCCGGACTGTCCACCGGACTCAGGTCGACGAACCAGACCGGCCGGTCGGTGATCCGCGCCGCCGCCGCCACCGCCAGCCGGGTCTTCCCCACTCCTCCGGCTCCGGTCAGGGTGACCACGCGGTGGTCGCGCAGCCGGGCCTCGACGGTGTCGAGCAGCTCCTCCCGGCCCAGCAGCGGGGTGAGCGGGACGGGCAGCCGGGCAGCCGGGCGGGGCCGGTCGGCGGGCGGACGCGCCTCGACCGCGGGGATCGGATCCGGCTCCGGCCGTTCCGCCCAGTCCTCGGTCAGCCGGCCCAGCCGGATCGCCTCCGCCAACGCGCCGATGCGGCCGGCGGGCTCGGTGCCCAGCTGTTCCCGGTAGACCGTGCGGGCCCGCCGCTCCACCTCGGCCGCCGCCCGTCGGCCGGAGCCGAGGAAGGTGGCGACCAGCAGCAGCTCCCACAGCCGGGCCCGCAGCGGGTGGCGCACCAGTGCGGCCTCCAGCTCGCCGGCCGCGTCCCGGGCCAGCCGGGCACCGGCAGCTCCGGCGGCCACCACCGCGCGGTCGGCGACCGGCCCGCCGGCGGCCACGTAGGCCGCGACAGCCTCGCGCAGCCGGCCCGTCCAGTGCTCCTCGACGGCGTCGACACGCGGACCTGCCTGCCCCGCCCCGCCGCGGGCGGTGGCCGACCGCCCCGCGCCGGCCGGCTGGTCAGACGCGATGTGCCGCAACTGGGAGCCCTCACCTTCGCTCCCGGGTAGTGTGCGTCGCTGCGGGCGGCGCGGTCATCCCCCCGATCGGTCGGTGGCGGCGGGAACCGGGGTGTCGTGCCGGTCCGTTCGGGCGACCGCGCCTCGGGCCGGCGCCACCACGGGCGCGGGCGGTGGGACGGCCACCGCCGCCGGGAGACGGCGGGCCGTCAGGACGGCGGACGCCACTGGGCGGCGACGCTCGCCGCGTTCCCCATCAACCGGGGTGTGATGGTGCCCAACGCCGCGTCCCGGGCCCGCAGAGCCAGTCGGCCCCGGGCCTGCAGCACCGCCGCCATCCGCCGGGTCTGCCGGACCATCGTCGCGACCCGGGGGCGGCGCATCCGGCTGTACGACCGGACGGCCTCCCGCAGCGGTGTCCCGGGAACCGCGTCCCGGGCGACCGCGGCCAGCGTGGCCGCGTCCTCCAGCGCCAGGCAGGCGCCCTGGCCGAGGTGGTGCGGCATGGCGTGTGCGGAGTCGCCGAGCAGCACGACCCCGCCGGGGCCGCTCGGGAAGCCGTACGACTTGGGAAGCGGGCGGAGTTCGCGGACCTCCTGCTGGACCAGGTCCTCGGGTTCGGTGGCGGCGAGCAGGTCGCCGATCGGCGCCGGCCAGTCGGCGAACCACCGGCGCAGCAGCGCGAGCTGGGTCGCCGGGGGTTCCGGGCGGGAGGCGCCGGCCGCGGTCGCCACCCAGTAGATGCCGCCCCGGCCGGAGCCGCCGGAGGAGCCGCGCTCGCCGAGCGAGGCGGAGACGAAGCGGTAGCCGGCGCCGAGGACCTCCCCACCGGCCGGGCGGTCGCTCGGCAGCTGCGGGGCGCGGTACCAGGGGATGACCGCCCGCCACGCCGCGCAGCCGGAGCTGACGACGGTGGCCTCGGGCGCCAGCCGGCGCCGCAGCAGGCTGTCGATGCCGTCGGCGGCGACCACCAGGTCGGCCTCGTAGGTGTTGCGGCCGTCCCCGACGGCGGGTCGCTCGCCGTCGGCGGCGCGCACCGTCCGCACCTCGACACCGGTCCGGATCTCGACCCGGTCGCCGAGCCCGGCGACCAGCGCGTCGTGCAGGTCCTCGCGGTGCACGACCACCGGCGCCCGGTCGCCGAGCACCGGTCGGGGTTGCACCAGCCAGTGCCCGTCGGGGCGGCGCACGCCGACGTCGGGCAGCGGGGTGGCGATCGCGGCCAGTCCCGCGCCCAGGTCGAGTGCGCGCAGCGCCCGGACCCCGTTGGGCCACAGGATCAGCGCGGTGCGCTCGGCGCGGATCCGGTCACCGCGCTCCAGGAGGGTCACCTGCCAGCCGGTCCGGGCCAGCGCGCCGGCGGCCGCCAGTCCGGCGATCCCGGCTCCCACCACCACGGCGGTCCGCATCGCTGGCCCGCTCACCGGTCTCGGTCGGCGCCGGTCCCGGCGGCGCTTCCGGGCACGGTGTCGGCACCCGCGGCCGCGTCGGTCGCCGGCGCCGATCCGGCCTCGGCCGGCCGGGCTCCGTCCGCCTCCGACGCGTCCTGCCGCCGCGGCCCGCTCCCGGCGCCGTCCGCCCCCGCGGCGTCACCGGTCTCCTCCGGCGGCATCTCGCCGGTGTCGCGGTAGCGGCGGAACTGTTCCTCCGTCACCACCCGGTAGCCGGTCGGCGCGGTCGTGCCGCTCCGGCGGGGCCGGGAGACGTCGACCTGGGATACGTCGCCCCCGGTCGCGGGGGTCGCGGGGGTCGCGCCGGCGCCGCCGAGCGCGACGACGTACTCCCGGGGGCCGCGGACCCGGACGAAGTAGATCAACGCCCCGAGGAAGACCAGCGCGGCCGTCCAGACGTTGAGTCGTACGCCGAGGATGCGGGTCGCGGCGTCGGTGCGCATCATCTCGATCCAGAAGCGGCCGGCGGTGTAGCCCATCGCGTAGAGGGCGAAGGCGCGGCCCCGGCCGAACCGGAACCGCCGGTCGAGGAGGAAGACGAGACCGGCGACGCCGATGTTCCACAGCGCCTCGTAGAGGAAGGTCGGGTGGTACAGCCCGGGTTCGAGGACGGGGTTCCCGCTGTCGTCGCGGAGCGCGCGCCCGGGGTTGGCCGGGTCCATCCGGTGGATCTCCAGTCCCCAGGGCAGGGTCGTCCGGCCGCCGAAGAGCTCGTTGTTGAACCAGTTGCCGACCCGACCGACCGCCTGGCCCAGGGGCAGTCCCGGAGCCAGCGCGTCCGCCAGCAGGCCCAGCGGGATGCCGAGCTGCCGGACGGCCAGCCAGGCGCCGAGCGCGCCGCCGGCGATCGCGCCCCACACCCCGAGCCCGCCCTCCCAGATGAACAGGGCGCGGACCGGGTCGCCCCCCTCGCCGAAGTAGCTCCCGGGAGAGGTGATCACGTGGTAGATCCGGGCGCCGACGATGCCGAACGGCACCGCCCAGACCGCGATGTCGAGCACCGCCCAGGGGGCGACGCCGCGGCGGCGCAGCCGCAGCTCCGTCACCGCGGCGGCGACCACGATGCCGAGGACGATGCAGAGCGCGTACGCCCGGATCGGCACCGGACCGAGGTGCCACACCGCGGTGGCCGGACTCGGCAGGGCCGCCTGAGGACTCAGCGAGGCGAGGGTCACGGATGCACAGGCTACCGTCGTGTCCCCCGCCGGTGGCACCCCGGTCCGGTTGGCGACTCCTGGTGAGCCGAGTCCGACTCGTCCCGTGACGCGAACCGGATCCGCGGTTGCCCGGACAGCCGACCCCCCCGCCGCCGTCGTGGGTGTCGCGGCCCGGCGGTGGGTCGGGTACGTCAGGCGCGGCCGGCCCGGACGCCCTCGGCGAGTTCGGCGCTGACGGCCCGCAGGGCGGCCATCCCCGACGCCTCGTCGGGGGCGTCCAGCAGGGTGCGGATCAGCGCACTGCCGACGATCACCGCGTCGGCGTACCGGCCGACCTCGGTGGCCTGCGCCCCGGTGCTCACCCCCAGGCCGACCCCGACCGGCAGGTCGGTGACCCTGCGGACCCGCTCCACCAGGATCGGCGCCGCGTCCGAGGTGCGCTCCCGGACACCGGTGACCCCCATCAGGGCGGTGGCGTAGACGAAGCCCCGACAGTGGGCGGTGGTCATCGCCAGCCGCTCGTCGGTGGAGGAGGGGGCGACCAGGAACGTGCGGTCCAGGCCGTGGGCGTCGGAGGCGGCGAGCCACTCGGCCGCCTCCTCCGGGATCAGGTCCGGGGTGATCAGACCGGTGCCGCCGGCGTTGGCGAGGTCGCGGGCGAAGGCGTCCACGCCGTACTGCTCGATCGGGTTCCAGTAGGTCATGGTGACCACCGGGGCGCCGGTGGCGGCGACCGCCTCGATGATCCGCAGCGTGTCGGCGACCCGGACGCCCCCGGCGAGCGCGATGTCGCTGGCCCGCTGGATGACCGGGCCGTCCATCACCGGGTCGGAGTACGGGATCTCCACCTCGATGACGTCGACTCCGGCGGAGACCATCGCGGTCATCGCCGCGATGCTTCCCTCGACGGTCGGGAAGCCGGCCGGCATGCAGCCGAACAGCAGGGCCCGTCCCTCGGCCCGCGCCTTGTCGAAGGCGACCGTGATGCTGCGGTCGGACACGTCGCTCACTCCCGCCCGTCGTCCAGGAGGCCGAAGTACACGCCGGCGGTGTGCATGTCCTTGTCACCCCGACCGGAGAGGTTGACCACGATCGTGGGCTCGCGTCCCAGCTCGGCGGCGAGCACCGGGGCGATCCGCAGCGCGCCGGCGAGCGCGTGGGCACTCTCGATCGCCGGGATGATCCCCTCGGTACGGCACAGGAGCTGGAAGGCCGCCATCGCCTCGGCGTCGGTCACCGGCTCGTAGCGGGCCCGGCCGATGTCGTTGAGCCAGGCGTGCTCGGGCCCGACCCCGGGGTAGTCCAGCCCGGCGGAGATCGAGTGCGACTCCCGGGTCTGCCCGTCGGCGTCCTGCAGCACGTACGTCCGGGTGCCGTGCAGCACACCGGCCGAGCCACCGGTGATGCTGGAGGCGTGCCGCCCGGTCTCGATCCCCTCGCCGCCGGCCTCGAAGCCGTAGAGTCGGACGTCGGGGTCGTCGACGAAGGCGTGGAAGATGCCGAGTGCGTTGGAGCCGCCGCCGACGCAGGCGGCGACGGCGTCCGGGAGCGCCCCGGTCAGCTCCAGGCACTGCTGGCGGGCCTCGACGCCGATGCCCCGAACGAACTCGCGGACCATCGCCGGGAACGGGTGCGGCCCGGCGACCGTGCCGATCAGGTAGTGGGTGCGTTCGACGTTGGTCACCCAGTCCCGCATCGCCTCGTTCATCGCGTCCTTGAGGGTGCGCGAGCCGGAGGTCACCGGGACGACGGTCGCCCCGAGCATCCGCATCCGGGCCACGTTGAGCGCCTGGCGTCGGGTGTCCAGCTCGCCCATGTAGACGACGCACTCCAGGTCGAGGTACGCGGCCGCGGTCGCGCTCGCCACCCCGTGCTGGCCCGCGCCGGTCTCGGCGATCACCCGGGGCTTGCCCATCCGCTTGGTGAGCAGCGCCTGCCCGAGCACGTTGCGGA
>CALGAM010000200.1 GCA_937951935.1 uncultured Micromonospora sp.
CCGTCGCGGGGCGGGCCACGGCTCAGGCGCCGCCGAGTGACCGGGTCGTCGCGTCCGTGTCGTCGCCGGGCTGTCCCCCAAGCCGGACCGTCTCGTCGGCACGCCCACCCACCGACCCGGCTGTCGAGGCGGTGGAACCCGGTCCGGCCGGCCCGGCCGACGGTGGCGTGTGGGTGTGGGTCGGTGTCTCGGGCGCCGGCGGTGTGAAGGCCGGTGCCGACGGCGGGGCACCGGGCGTGCCGAGGGACGGCTGGCCCCAGGCCGTCCGGCCCGCGCCGGACGCTCCGCCCGGCGACGGCCCGTGGTACGGGGAGGCGGCCGGGTGGCTCGGCGGCGCGGCCGGGCCGTGGGCGGCGGGCCCGACGGGCGACGGTGTGCCGCCGGGGCCGTGGTTCGGTACGGCGGCACCGGGGTACGGCGGATGGGCGGGCGGCCCCGCGGGCCCGTACGGCCCGCCGGGTGAGGCCGACGGGCCACCGGGCGGGAGGTACGAGCCACCCACTCCGCCCCCGGGGCCGGGGGTCGGGAACGGCGGGAAACCGGGCCGGTTCGGCGTGGCCGACCGTGGGCTCGCCCAGCGGTGGGGGACGACCAGGGTGGCCAGCATCGCGACCGCCAGCACCGCGGACATCCCCCCGGTCGGCGCGGTGAGCGCGAACTCGGTGCCGAGGAAGAAAAGCGGCAGCAGGTCGAGCTGCGACGAGAAGTCCAGCACCGCCCAGGCCGTCATCGCCAGATGGAACAGCCCGACGACCGCCGGGCCGATCGGGGAGATCCGGGAGACCAGGAGTACGGCGACCAGCAGGCCCGCCACGGTGAGCAGGACGGCACCGAGGGCGACCTGGCCGAAATCCTCCTCGTGGATCCCCCTGTTGAACCGCACCACCCCCACCCCGGTGAGGATCCACAGTAGTGGCGCGCTGATCAGCCCCAGGAGCAGCGAGCCGAGGTGTCGCACTCCACGCCTCCTCACGGTTGTCTCCACGCACCCTAGCCGAGGCCGGCAAACCCTGGCGTCGCCGCAGGTGCGGGGCGGGCCTCCGGCGACCCGCCCGGGCTCCTCAGTCCGCGGCGTCCCCGCCCGCCGCGTCGTCCCGCCTGCCGCGGGGCGGCCCGGACCAGGGCGAACCCGTCCTCCCGACCTCGCGGCGCGGTAGCGGCGGCAGCGGTTCCGTGTCCGGCTCGGGATAGCCCAGCGTCATCGGTTTGGTGTCGGGGTCGATCGGGCTGGCCAACGCCGACCAGTCGGTCGAGGCCGGCTCGCCGGCACCGGACGCCGCCGGGGCCGGCGCGCCACCCGCCGGCCGCGGCCAGCGGCGCCACCGCTTCCCGCTGAAGACCGCCATCAGCAGCAGGGCACCGATCAGGAACGTCGTGCCGTTGTCCAGGATCGGCACCAACCGCAGCGGGTCACCGAACACCTTCCAGTCCGTCGGCACCGCGTTCCGCACGGCGAACGGGTCGACGAAGAGCCCGACGTACGGGGCGACGAGCAGCAGCCCGGCGACGAACGGACCGAGCGGGGAGACCCGCAGCGTCCCCAGCAGACCGAGCACGATGCCCGCCACCCCCAGGTAGACGGCGGCCTGGATCAGGTTGGCCGTGTGGTAGGTGCCGAGATCCACCCAGCGGGCGACGGTGCGGGCCGACCCGTCCTGACCCAGGGCGACCAGGACACAGGTCAGCGGTGCCGCCACCAGCCCGGCGAGGAAGCTCCAGAGATGTCGCATCCGCGCACGGTACCGCCTCGCCCGGCGCGGGTCAGCCCGCGGAGTACGGCTCCGCCACGGATCTCGCCGGCGGTTACCGACATGGATCGCTCGGTGATCGAGGCGGGGACGCGTCGGCTCCCGGCCGCCCGGGCGGGGACGGGTGCGGTGCGGTAACCGACGTCACGCGGCGAGGCGGCGCCGGCGGGTCGGGCCGTACCGTTGCCGCCATGACCACATCCCCCGACCCGACGCCGGTCGGCAGGCCGACCTCGTACTCACGGGTGACGTTGAGCCGGATCATGACGGCGGCCGATGTCAACCTGTACGGCACCGTGCACGGCGGCGTCCTGATGAAGCTCGTCGACGACGTGGCCGCCGCGGCGGCGGCCCGGCACTGCGGCGGCACGGCGGTGACGGCCGCGATCGACGAGATCGTCTTCGTCGAGCCGGTGCGGGTGGGCGACCTGGTGCACGCGCACGCCCAGGTGAACTGGGCCGGCCACACCTCGATGGAGGTCGGGGTCCGGGTGGTCGCCGAGCGTTGGGACCGCGCCGACGAAACCCCGATCGAGGTGGTCACCGCGTACCTGGTCTTCGTCGGGGTGGACGCGACCGGCAGGCCGCGCCCGGTCCGGCCGGTGCTGCCCGAGACGGCGGAGGACGAGCGGCGGTTCCGGGAGGCGGAGATCCGCCGGAGGCACCGGTTGGCCCGGCGCAGGGCGATCCAGGCCCACCGTGGTGTCGGGCGGGCCCCGGCTCCGGCTGACCGGGGCGGGCACGCCGAGGGCGGGTAGGGCAGGATGGCGGTACCCAGCACAGCGGCGTGCTGGCCGAGGGGAGGAGTGCGGCATGGTTGGTGAGGTGCTCTGGTCGCCGCCGGCCGACGTGCGCGACCGGTCCCGGATCGGTGCCTACCTGCGGTGGCTGCGGGACCACCGCGGGCTCGACGTCGCCGACTACGACGCGCTGTGGCGGTGGTCGGTGACCGACCTCGACGCCTTCTGGCGGTCGATCTGGGACTTCTTCGAGGTCCGGGCGTACTCCGAACCGACCGCCGTGCTGGCCGACGCCCGCATGCCGCGCGCCCGCTGGTTTCCCGGGGCGACCCTGAACTACGCCGAGCACGTGCTGCGGATGCCCGGGGTCGGGGACGACGAGCCGGTGGTGATCGCGCACAGCCAGACCCGCGCGCCGGTCACCCTGACCGCGGCCGAGCTGCGGGAGCAGGTCCGTCGGGTCCGCGCCGGTCTGGCCCGGCTCGGCGTCCGCACCGGGGACCGGGTCGCGGCGTACGCGCCGAACATCCCGGAGACCCTCGTGCTGATGCTCGCCGCCGCGAGCCTCGGCGCCGTCTTCTCCTCCTGCGCGCCCGAGTTCGGCACCCGCAGCGTCCTCGACCGTTGGCGGCAGATCGAACCGTCGGTGCTGGTCGCCGTCGACGGCTACCGGTACGGGGACCGGGCGATCGACCGCCGGGCCGAGGTGGCCGAGCTGCGGGCGTCGCTGCCGTCGGTCAGGCACACCGTGGTGCTGCCCTACCTGGATCCGGACGCCGGGCTGCCGGCCGGGGCGCTGGGGTGGGCGGAGCTGGCGGCCGAGACCACCGAGCCGTTGGCCTTCACGCCGGTGCCCTTCGACCATCCGCTCTACGTGCTGTACTCCTCCGGCACGACGGGCCTGCCGAAGCCGATCGTGCACGGGCACGGTGGGATCCTGCTCGAACACCTCAAGATGCTCGCCCTGCACCACGACCTCGGCCCCGGTGACCGGTTCTTCTGGTTCACCACCACCGGCTGGATGATGTGGAACTACCTGGTGTCCGGCCCGGCCGTCGGTGCGGCGATCGTGCTCTTCGACGGTAACCCGGCGGTCCGGGCCGAGCCCGGCCAGCCGGCCGAGCCCGACCTCGGCACCCTGTGGCGGCTGGCGGCCGAGACCGGCGTCACCTACTTCGGCACCTCGGCGCCGTTCCTGCTGGCCTGCCGCAAGGCCGGGTTGCGTCCGGCGGAGCTGGCCGACCTGCGCGCGGTGCGCGGGGTCGGCTCCACCGGTGCGCCGCTGCCCGCCGAGGGCTTCCGCTGGGTGTACGACGCGGTCGGGCGGGATCTGCAACTCCACTCGCTCTCCGGCGGCACCGACGTCTGCACCGGTTTCGTCGGCGGGGTGCCGCTGCTGCCGGTGGTGGCCGGGGAGATCGCCTGCCGCTGCCTCGGCGCCCGGGTGGAGGCCTGGTCAGCGGACGGTACCCCGGTCATCGACCAGCTCGGCGAGCTGGTGATCACCGCGCCGATGCCGAGCATGCCGGTCGGGTTCTGGAACGACCCGGACGGGCGCCGCTACCAGAAGGCGTACTTCGACGTGTACCCCGGGGTGTGGCGGCACGGCGACTGGATCACGATCTCCGGGCGGGGGACCTGCGTGATCACCGGCCGGTCGGACGCCACCCTGAACCGGGGTGGGGTACGGCTCGGCACGGCCGAGTTCTACTCGGTGGTGGAGGGTCTGCCGGAGGTGCTCGACTCGCTCGTCGTCCACCTGGAGGACGCCGAGGGCGGCCCCGGCGAACTGCTGCTCTTCGTCGTCCTCGCCGACGGGCTGGAGCTGGACGAGGCGCTGCGGTCGACGATCGTCCGCGCGCTGCGGACCGCGCTGTCGCCCCGGCACGTGCCGGACGAGATCCACCAGGTCGGCGCGGTACCCCGGACCCTGTCCGGGAAGAAGCTGGAGGTGCCGGTGAAGCGGATCCTCACCGGGGCGCCGGTGGAGTCGGCCGCCGCGGCCGGGGCACTGGCGAACCCTGAGTCGCTGGCCGCGTTCGTACGCCTCGCCGGCGAGCGGCGCCGGCCCGAACCGGCCTCCCCGTCCGGCCGGTCCGAGCCGGTGGCGTGACCGGGCCGCCCCGGTCGGCCGTCTGACCACCCGTCCGCCGCCCGGTCAGGCGAGCTCGACGGTCACCTTCTCGGCCGCCACCCGGTCCGGGCGGCGCGCCGGGTCGAGGTGGCCGCAGAGCACCACGCTGGCCCGGGCGGCCAGCGGGGCGAGCAGCCAGTCGACCGGGTCGGGGTGCCGGGCCGCGTCGACGAGCACCCGGTCGCCCGCGCCGATCCCGAGCTGCGTCGCGCGCCGGGCCGCCCGGCCGACCAGCTCCGCGTCCTGCGGCCCGCCCGCCGGATGCGGCGTGAAGTGGTCGCCGTGTCCGCGGACCTCGACCACGTAGTCGGCGTACCCGGCCGGGAGGTCACGCAGCGGCGCGGCGAGCGGGGCGAGCGCGAGGGCGTACCGCTCACCGGCCGGCCAGGCCGCGGCCTCGTCGAGCCGGTCGGCGGAGGCGAAGAGCACGTCGACCGGCTCGGCCGTCGCGGTGCGCACCTCGGCCCCGGCCGACCAGCAGCCGAGCAGCACGGCGGCGGTCTGCCAGTGCGGCGGGAGCAGGACACCGACCGGGTCGCCCGGCGCCAGACCCGCCGTGTCGACCAGCAGGTTCGCGGTCTTGGCGACCCAGTTGGCCAGGGTCGCCCCGGAGAGTTCGGCACGGTCGCCGGTCGCGTCGTCGTAGAAGGTCAGCAGCGGCCGGGCCGGGTCGACGCCGACCGCGGCGGCGAAGAGCTGGGCGAGGGTCTCGGCCATGGCTCGCGACGATACCGGCCGGGCCGACCTTCGGTCACCTCGGATCGACGCTCGGTCATCGATGATCACGGTCGCCGGAAAGACGTTTTCCCGGACGGGTCGCCGTCGTCGCGCCGCGCTTGGCGCGGCGTAGGCTGGAGGCAAGTGTTCTTCCCCACAACCGTTCAGCCGAGGAGTCGCCCAGTGACCGCCGGTCGTCCGCCCCGCGTGCTCATTGACGCCACCAGCGTCCCCGCCGACCGGGGTGGCGTTGGTAGATACGTTGACGGCCTGCTCGGCGCCCTGGGAAAGGCGATCGGGTCAAGTCTGGAGTTGGTCGTGGTCGCGCTGCGCACGGACGTGGAGCGCTACTCCCGAATGCTGCCGGGGGCCGAGGTGATCGCGGCGCCGGTGGCCGTGGCGCACCGGCCGGCCCGGCTCGCCTGGGAGCAGACCGGGTTGCCGCTGCTCGCTCAGCAGGTCGGCGCGGACGTGCTCCACTCGCCGTTCTACACCTGCCCACTGCGGGCGGGGTGCCCGGTGACGGTGACGGTGCACGACGCGACGTTCTTCACCGAGCCCGAGCACTACGACAAGTCCCGCCGGACGTTCTTCCGCAGCGCGATCAAGACCTCGCTCCGTCGCGCCGACCGGGTGATCGTGCCGAGCAAGGCGACCCGGGACGAGCTGATCCGGCTGCTCGACGCCGACCCGACCCGCATCGACGTGGCATACCACGGGGTCGACCCGGCGGCGTTCTACGCCCCCAGCGACGAGGAGAAGGCCCGGGTCCGGGCCCGGCTCGGCCTGGGCGGGCACAGCTACGTGGCGTTTCTCGGCGCCAAGGAGCCGCGCAAGAACGTGCCGAACCTGATCCGGGGCTGGGTGCTCGCGGTGAAGGACCGCACCGACCCGCCAGCCCTGGTGATCGCCGGTGGCCAGGGGCACGACGACGAGATCGACCGCGCGGTCGCCGAGGTCCCGGGACACCTGCGGCTGCTCCGGCCCGGCTACCTACGCTACGCCGACCTGCCCGGCTTCCTCGGCGGCGCGCTGGTCGCCGCCTACCCGTCGTACGGCGAGGGTTTCGGGTTGCCGATCCTGGAGGCGATGGCCTGCGCCGCCCCGGTCCTCACCACGCCCCGGCTGTCGCTGCCCGAGGTCGGCGGCGACGCGGTCGCGTACACCAGCGAGGACCCGGAGCAGATCGCGGCGGACCTCGGTGCCCTGCTGGACGACGAGTCGCGCCGGCTCGCGTTGGCGAAGGCGGGCTTCGACCGGGCCAAGGAGTTCACCTGGGAGTCCAGCGCCGAGGTGCACCTGGCGGCCTGGAGCCGGGCGCGAGCCTGACGGGTCGTTGTGGCCGGTTCGACTGCCGCGACCGACACGACTGCCTACTCTTGGTAGGCGATCTGTAGCAAGTAGTGACGACATGGGAAGCGTCCGGGCGCCCGCGTCCGGCATGATGTGCTGATGCTCTTCGCCGTAATCCCGGCCGGCGGCAGTGGCACGCGTCTGTGGCCGCTGTCCCGGGCCGGTCATCCCAAGTTCCTGCACCCGCTCACCGGCACCGAGGCCTCGCTGCTCCAGGCCACCGTGGCGCGGCTCGCCCCGCTGACCACACCGGATCGGACCATGGTGGTGACCGGCGTCGCGCACGCTGCCGCCGTCGCCCGGCAGTTGACCGGCCTGCCCGAGGAGAACATCCTCGTCGAGCCCTCCCCCCGGGACTCCTGTGCGGCCATCGCGCTGGCCGCCGCCGTGATCGCCACCCGCGAACCGCGGGCCGTGATGGGCTCGTTCGCCGCCGACCACCTGATCCGGGACGCGCAGACCTGGGCCGCGACCGTCCGGGAGGCGGTCGTCGGCGCCGAGCAGGGCCTGCTGATGACGGTGGGGATCACCCCGACGCGACCCGAGACCGGGTACGGCTACCTGCGTTGCGGCGAGCCGATCGGCCCGGGTCCGCTGCGCCGGGTCGAGGAGTTCACGGAGAAGCCGGCGGCCGAGGTCGCGCGGGAGTACCTCCGCTCCGGCCGGTACCTCTGGAACGCCAGCATGTTCATCTGGCGGGTCGACGTCTTTCTGGCGGAGCTGGCCCGGCAGCAACCCGCCCTGCACGCCGGGGTGACCGCGATCGCCCGCGCCTGGGACACCCCGCAACGGGAGGAGGTGCTCGGCACGGTCTGGCCGACCCTGCCCAGGATCTCCGTCGACTACGCGGTGATGGAGGGGGCGGCCGCCGCCGGCCGGGTCGCCACCGTACCCGGCGACTTCGGCTGGAACGACGTCGGCGACTTCGACACCCTCGGTGACGTCCTCGCCGCCGGGGGAGCGGACAACGTCGTGCTCGACGGCGGTCCGGAGGAGGCGAAGCCCGGGGTGCTGCTGCGGGACAGCACGGGGCTGGTCGTCGTTCCCCACTCCGGCCGGCTGGTGGCCTCGCTCGGGGTGCGGGACCTGGTCGTCGTGGACACCCCGGACGTGCTCCTGGTCTGCTCCCGCGACCGGGCGCAGGACGTCAAGAAGCTCGTCGACGAACTCAAAGAGCGAGGCGACGAGCGCTACGTCTGAACGCGGCCAGCGCCGGCGCCACCAACTGCTCGGTGGCGTCGAGCAGCTCCCCGGGCAGGGCGTCGGGCGGGAACCAGCCGAGCCGCAGGGACTCCGGGCTGACCCGCTCGACCGCCCCCGCCGGAGCGACGGCGGCGAATCGCACGTCGTGGTGCAGCGATCCGCCGTGACAGGAGACCGGGTGGATGTCCAGGTCGATCGGGACCGGGTCGAACCACAACCCGTCGATCCCGGACTCCTCGGTCGCCTCGCGCCGCGCCGCCCCGAGCAGGGTCCGGTCCGCCGGCTCGCAGTGCCCGCCGAGCTGCGCCCAGCGGCGGTACCTGCCGTGCAGACAGAGCAGCACCCGGCTTCCGGTCGCGTCCACCACGAGCGTGCTCGCGGTGACGTGACCGGGCCGGTGCTCCCGGGTCATCGCGACCGGGCCGTCGGCGAGCAGTCGCAGCGTCCGGTCCCGCGCGTCGGCCGCCCGGGGCGTCGGGGGTTGCCAGGCGGTGAGCACCGCCACCGTGTCGGAGTGGAGGGCGTCGAGCACGGCGACCAGCCTAGGGGAGCGCCGTGCACCACGATCGGCACACTCCGCGCCCGCGCGCGTCGGAACGACGAGGGTGCCACCGTCTGCTGTGGAGGGACGGGGGAGTTTCTGGTACGACACCGCGGACGCGCCGCAGCCGCACCACGCCGTGGACCGGCACGGAGCCCGGCGGTGCCGACAGGGGGGCGTGACGACCCCGGTGAGCCGAGCGAACGACAGCCCGGACGACGATCTTCGCGGACGATGGCCGCGAACCCTCGTGCTCGCCGTCCGGGCTGTCGCCGTCCTCCCCTGCCCCCCGGTGCGCCGTCCGGGTCAGAGCCGGCGCGCAGGGGCCGGCCATCCGCCATCGGCACACCGAGCATGCCGGGTCCTCGCACGGCCTGTCGAGGTTTTTCAGCTCTGGTCGAAAGGCAGTGGTGGATGGGCCCGGGTAGAGTCGACTGGTCGCCGGGGACCGGACCCGGCGACTCGGGAGTGCGCTGCCATGCTGCGGATCGTCTTCTCCAGCGAGGACATCGCCCGGACCCGGGTGGCCCCCGCCGCCGACCAGATCTGGGAGCTGGTGCTGAGCCTGCACCTGCTACAGGGGAGAAGCCGGGATCCGGTGCTGGCGGGCTGGCGACGCGACGTGGCCGGCGGACTGCGCCGCGACAGCCGCCCACACGAGCTGCGGCTGCTCTTCGCGCTGAACCCACCCCGCGGCTACTTTCCCGACTTCCTCACGCCGTACGAGAGCCAGTACGGCTTCGCCGCCGGGCTGGACGCCGTCCGCTCCACCCCGATCACGTCGTTGCGACGTGACCTCGCCGTCCTCGCGGCGGAGCAGCCGCTGCCGCTGCCCGACTCCGCCGCCGCGTTGGCCCGGGGCGACGTGGAGGTGCTGCGCCAGCTCACCGATTCGATGCGCCTGTACCAGGAGACGGCGATCGCGCCGTACTGGGAGCGGATCCAGGCGGCGGTGGAGGCGGACCGGAACCGGCGTGCCCGGGCCGTGCTCGACGGCGGTGTGGAGGGGCTGCTGGCCAGCCTCCAGCCGGCGGCCCGGTGGAACTCCGGGGTGCTGGAGGTGCCGAACTACCCGGTCGAGCGCGAGTTCCACCTGGGCGGGCGCGGGCTGCTGCTCGTGCCGTCGTTCTTCTGCGCCCGGATACCGGTCACCCTGGTCGATCCCGAGCTGCCGCCGGTGCTGGTCTACCCGGTCGACCGGTTGGGCGGCCTCACCCCGGAGCCCGGTGGTTCCGTCAACGGGCGGGCGACCCGGGAGAGCGGTCGGGCGGCGCTGGCCGCACTGCTCGGTCGGACCAGGGCCGGCGTGCTGGAGGCGGTCGCCGACGGCTGCTCCACCGGCGAGCTGGCCCGGCGGCTGCGGATCTCCGCGGCGGCGGCCAGCCAGCACACCACCGTACTGCGCAACGCCGGGCTGGTGGTCAGCCGTCGGGACCGCAACACCGTGCTGCACACCCTGACCCCGCTCGGCCGGGCGATGTTGGAGACCTGACCGGCCGGCGCCGCGGAGCCGGCCGTGGCGCGCGGGGCGGGGTCAGGCCGGCGTGGCCGCCGGCTCGGCGGCGGTGACGACCAACAGGACCGCCCCGGCGGCACCGTCCGGCGCCGCGAGGACGGTGGACCCGAGCCCTTCGGCGGCGAGCGCGGCGCGCAGCCGGTGCAGGTCCGCGCCGAACCTGACCAGCGCCGCCGGTGCCGGCCCGGCGTCGTCCGGTGGCCGGCAGTCGAGCAGGGCCGCCCCGGCGGGCAGGTCGGCGCCGAGCCCGGCGCGTACCCGTTCGTCGGTGACCGGGGTGAAACGGGTGCCGGGCGCGACCACCCCGGCCACCGTCTCGGTCGCCCGGACCAGCGCCGCGGGGTCGACCCCCGCCGGAGAGGGCGCGGCATCGGCCGGGGCCTGCGACGCCGTGGCGGTCCGCACCAGGTCCGGCCGGGGGACCGGCGGGGCGGACTCGCCGAGCGTGGCGGCGGCCCGCAGCCCCTCCGCCCGCGCCTCGGCGGTACCCAGCGAGAAGAGATCGTGCGCGGCGTCCCGGACCAGGACCGGTACCACGCCGTCGCCGTCGGCGGGGTCCGGTGCGGTGAGGTAGCCCCGGATGACCGCGACCGGCACCTGGTCACACTTGCCCTTCACCAGTTCGGCGGCGCCGGCCAGCTCGTCCACCACCGCCATCTGGGTGAGGGTCAGCCGGTTGCCGTACGGGTCGACCTCGCCGCGGTGGTCCCGCAGCGCCGGCATGCCGGCGACCCCGAGCGCCACGTCGGTGAGGCCGTTGCGCCAGGGCCGGCCCATGGTGTCCGAGATGATCACCGCCACGTCGGCGCCGTGCCGCTCCCGTATCGCGGCCCGCAGCGCCCGAGCCGAGGCGTCCGGGTCCTTGGGCAGCAGCACCAGCCGGGACCGGTCCACGTTGGAGGCGTCGATCCCGGCCGAGGCCATCACGAAGCCGTGGTGGGTCTGGACGATCCGGGTCGCGCCACGTCGAGCCACCGGGCGGGCCGTCTCCGCGGCCAGGATCTCGGCCCGCGCCGCCTCCCGCTCCGGCCCGTCGACCGGTACCTCGACCAGCCGACCCTCCGCCTTCGACACGATCTTGCTGGTCACCACCAGCACGTCGCCGTCGCGCAGCCACGGTGCGGCGGTGGCGATCAGCTCCGCGAGGTCGTCGCCCTCGGCGACGTCCCCGATGCCGAGGACCGGCAGCACCTCGAGTTTCACCGTCAGCCCTCCCGACTCTGTCCGGTTCCCCGGCTCTCCTGCGCCAGCGTGACCGCGCTGTGGACCATGGCCACGGTCGTGGCCTCGTCGGTCATCCGCAGCGGGACGGCGCGGACGGTCAGGCCGGGCACCTCGGTTCCGGCGTCGGTGGTGTCGACCAGCCAACCGTCCAGCAGCCCGTCCGCGGAACGAGCACCGTACAGCCCGCCGACCCCGGCCGCGGTGCACGGCACGCCGAGGACGGCCAGGCACCGGTCCGCCATCCCGCGGACCGGGGCACCCCCGATGATCGGCGACACCCCGACCACCGGAGCCCGGTTGCCGACCAGCGCCTCCCGCAGCCCCGGCACGGCGAGGATCGGCGCGATGCTCACCACCGGGTTGCTCGGGGCGAGCAGGACGACGTCCGCGGCGGCGAGCGCGTCCAGCACCCCGGGGGCCGGCTTGGCGGTCTCGGCGCCGACGAAGACGAACCGGTGGGTGGGCAGCTCGCCCCGGTGGCGTACCCACCACTCCTGGAAGTGGATCGCCCGGCGGGCGCCCCCCTGCGGCGCGTCGGGTGCCTCCGGGTCACTGACCACGACGTGGGTCTCCAGGCGGTCGTCGGTGGCGGGAAGGAGCCGGACCCCCGGCCGCCAGCGGGCGCAGAGCGCCTCCGTCACCGCCGAGAGGGGGTAACCGGCGTTGAGCATGGTGGTGCGGACCAGGTGGGTCGCCACGTCGCGGTCGCCGAGGCCGAACCAGGTCGGCTCCACGCCGTACGCGGCGAGCTCCTCCCGGACGGTCCAGGTCTCGTTGGCCCGCCCCCAGCCACGCTCCGGGTCTGCGCCCCCACCCAGCGTGTACATGACGCTGTCCAGGTCCGGACAGATTCTCAGGCCGTGCATGATCACGTCGTCGCCGACGTTGACCACCGCCGTCACCTCGGCGCCGGTTCGGCGGGCGTACGCGCGGACACCGGTGAGGAAGCGGGCACCGCCGATCCCCCCGGTCAACACCACGATGCGCATGCAGACATCCTCGCCTATCCGGTCGTCGCGGGCGGCGGGCGGGTTGGCCGACTAGGCTCAGGCGTCGCCACCGTCCGTACCGTTCGAGGGAGAGGTTGTGACCAGCCAGCCCGGGCCCGCCCCGACCGGGGCGCCAGAGGCCAGTCTGATCATCAAGGGGATCCGTGAACTGATCGCGCTGGTGTTGCTCGGCGCGAACGCCCTCTTCCTGTTCAGTGCGATCATCAATCTCTTCGTCGGGTGGCCGGGCTCACAGTTCGACGACCGGGCCCAGGGCGTCTTCTACGCCTTCGCCGGCCTGGAGCCGGCCGCCTACCCGCTGCTGGCCGTACTGCTCGTCACACTGCTGCCGCCGGTGGCGCCTCGGGCGCTCCTGGTCACCCAGGTCGCGCTCGGTGAGTACGCGGTCTCCGTGTTCTTCGGAGGGGCAACGCTGCTCGTCGCGTTCTTCGGTCGGCTGGCCGAGGCGCGGTTCCGGGAGGCGTTCACCTCCGTGCTGGAGCAGGCCGGCTGCCTGGCGGTGCTGGGGGTCGCCGTGCTCCTGGTCTACCAGGTGTGGCGGGTCCACTTCGCCCCGCCGAAGCCCGGGCCGCAGCCAGGCGTCTACGGCCAGCCGCAGCCGTACGGGCCGCAGCCGTACGGCCCGCCCGGTGGGCCGTACCCGGGCCACCCGCACGTACCCGGTCAGCCACAGCCCGGCTACCCGCCCACCGGCTACCCGCAGGGCCCGGGTGAGGCGGCCGGCTACGGCCAACCGACCGGTTACGGCAGCCCCGGCTACGCCGCCGCGCCCTTCACCCCGCCGGGCCCGGCGCCGACGCCGGGAGCACCGGGCGGTGCCGTCGTGCCGGAGGCGGCGGACGAGGAAGCCGGGCAGACCCGGGTGATTCCACAGCGTGGCAGCGGGGCGGGCCCGGCCGAGCCGACCCAGCGGATCGACCCGGCGAGCCAGCAGCCGTCGGCGGGCTCGCCGCCACCGCCGTCCGGTGTGGAGGATGGCCGGGCGTGAGCCGCGGCCCCGGCGGGGCGGGGGCGCCGCCGGCGTGGCTCACCGGTTGTGACCGTTGCCACAGCCGTTCCCACCTGCGGCGTCGGTTCGTCGGGCGGAGGAGCGCCGACGGTTCGGCCTAGGCTTCACGAGTGACAGTTGGGAGTGACGTAGCGCCGACCACCGCCAGCCTGCGCCGGGCACTGCGCCGGGCTGCGGAGGGACGTACCCTCGACCAGGACGAGGCGACCACGCTGCTCGCCGCGCGCGGCGAGTTCCTCGACGAACTGATGGCGATCGCCGGCCGGCTGCGGGACGCCGGGTTGCACGACGCCGGAAGACCTGGGGTCGTCACCTTCTCCAAGAAGGTCTTCATTCCGCTCACCCGGCTGTGCCGGGACCGCTGTCACTACTGCACCTTCGCCACGGTGCCGCACCGGCTTCCCGCCGCCTTCCTGGAACGGGACGAGGTGCTGGCGATCGCCGCCGCCGGCGCGGCACAGGGATGCAAGGAGGCGCTGTTCACGCTCGGTGACCGGCCCGAGGCACGGTGGCCCCAGGCGCGGCGGTGGCTGACCGAGCGGGGCTACGACTCCACCCTCGACTACCTGCGGGCCTGCGCGATCGCCGTCCTGGAGGAGACCGGTCTGCTGCCGCACCTCAACCCGGGGGTGCTCTCCTGGGCGGAGTTGCAGCGGCTCAAGCCGGTCGCCCCGAGCATGGGGATGATGCTGGAGACCACCGCCACCCGGCTCTGGTCGGAGCCGGGCGGCCCGCACTACGGGTCGCCGGACAAGGAGCCGGCGGTCCGGCTACGGGTCCTCACCGACGCCGGCCGGGTCGGCATCCCCTTCACCACCGGCATCCTGATCGGGATCGGCGAGACCCGCGCCGAGCGGGTCGACTCGCTCTTCGCGATCCGGCGCATCGCCCGGGAGTACGGCCACATCCAGGAAGTCATCGTGCAGAACTTCCGGGCCAAGCCGGACACCGCGATGCGCGGCATGCCCGA
>CALGAM010000201.1 GCA_937951935.1 uncultured Micromonospora sp.
CGACCGGCCCTGTGCGTTTCCGCTGTTCAACTGTGCGCGCCCGAAGGGATTCGAACCCCTAACCTTCTGATCCGTAGTCAGATGCTCTATCCGTTGAGCTACGGGCGCGGGTGCCGAGCAAGTCTACACACCCGTCTCAGCGCGGAGACTCCGGGATTCGAACCCGGGAGGGGCTTTAACACCCCAACCGCATTAGCAGTGCGGCGCCATAGACCAGACTAGGCGAAGTCTCCCTGTGGTTGGTGTACCACGTTCGTCGAGGATACAGTCCCGGCCCCCACCCGGGCAAAGCGGCTTTCCGGACAGGGCGTGAGCGGCCGGACAGCGACGCCGGGACCTGGTCTGCCGTGCGCCGTCGATGATGTTCCCACGAGCTCCAGGGCCCGAAACGCGACTAGGCTCACACCGCATGGAGGAGGAGCAACCACCAGCCAGCTCTCCAGGTCGCCGGCCGCCGTCGAGATCACGCCGCCCGGGCCCGGCCAGGGCGGCCTTCACCCCGCCCCCGGCGTCGGACGAGGATGTGACGTCCGACACCGTCCCGCCCGTGCCACGGTCGCGCCGCCGCCCCGCGGTGCCCGCCCTCCACTTCCAGCCGCCCGTCGAACCCACGCCGACCGCCCCGGCAGCGGCCACCAGCCCGCCGGATCGCCGCCAACAGGACGGCGACGAGACGGGCGCGTCCGCGTCGCCCCGGGATGCCGCCTCCCCGGGCGCCGCCGTCCGTCCGGACGACCGAGCTCCGGTCGCCGCTTCCCCGGTCGACGAGGGCACGCCGAGGGCTGCCCCGAAACCCGCCCGGAAAGCCACCGCCGCCCGCCCGAGGACGTCCGCGGCAGGACCCGCTCCCGCGGACCGGCACGACGGTGCCGACCAGCCACAGCCGGCTGAGCCACCGACACCACCGGTGAGGGCCACCAGGAAGGCGACCGCCACGGAGACCACCGCCACGAAATCCGCTGCCGCGAAGGCCACCGCCACGAAGGCCGCTGCCCGGAAGACCACGGTGCGGAAGGCGGCCGCGAAGAAGGCCGCCGACCCACAGCCCGCCACGGCCGCCACGGCCACCGGGTCGCCGACGACCGGGGCGGTCACGCACGTGAGCGCCGCGGGGACGAAACCCGACGGCCCGCCGGACGGGACGACGGACGCGCAACCGGCCTCGGGGCACCCCTCGTGGCCCGAACCGCGTCCTTCGGCGGTACATGAGATCCTCCACCACCCCCACCACGCCCTCGAACTGCTCGCCCTGGCCACGGTGCGGACGCTGGGGCCGGGGGCCCGGGACTGGGCGGACCGACTCCGGACGCGCTATCCCACCGCCCCGCCCGCGGGTCTCGCCCGGCTGGCCACCCGGCGGTACACCCGTCTCGCGGGCATCGGTGCCGCACTGTCCGTCAGGACCGGGCTGCTCGCGCCCGTCGCCGAGCTGGCGTCCATCACCTGGGCCGAGGCCCAGTTGGCGCTCCGGCTGGCGGCCGCGTACGGCCACGACCCCACCGTGCGGGACCGGGCCGTCGACCTCCTGGTGTTGGCCCGGGTCCACCCCGACCAGTCGAGCGCCCGGGCCGCCCTCGCCGCCGCCGAACAGGCGGTCGCCGGTGCGGACGGCGCGGGCACCACCGGCGCCGCCGCCGGCTGGCGACCTGACCGGGCGACGCTCACCGGCGGCGCGGGATGGCTGCTGACACGGCTGCTCGCCCGTCGGCTTCCCGGCCTGGCGATCCTGGTCAGCGGGCTGGCGGGCGCGGCGACCGCCGAACGCTTCGCCGCCCGCGCCACCGCCTACTACCGGTCACCGTACGATCACAGCCAGTCGAACCAGCTCTTCGGCAGCAGCGTGTAGCCGACGAAGGCAACCACGTCCAGCAGCGTGTGCGCGACCACCAGCGGTAGCACCCGCCGGGTGCGCAGGAAGAAGAGCGCGAACACCACGCCCATCACCGCGTTGCCGACGAAGGCGCCGAAACCCTGGTAGAGGTGGTACGAGCCGCGCAGCACGGCGCTGGCCGCGACCACCGCCCCGAGCCGCCATCCGAGCTGCCGCAGCCGGGTCACCAGGTAGCCGACCACGACGATCTCTTCCAGGATCGCGTTCTGCGCGGCGGACAGGACCAGCACCGGGACCGCCCACCAGATCTGCGGCAGGTTCGCCGGCACGACCGTCGCGTTGATGCCGAGCTGGGCAGCCACCCAGAACAGGCCGAGGCCGGGCAGTCCGATCACGGCCGCCAGCACCGCCCCCCAGCCGAGGTCGTGGCCGGGGCGGCGGGCGTCCAGCCCGAGCCACGCCCGGGCACCGTCGGCGGGCTCGGCCCCGCCGCCACCGGCCGAGCCGGTCCCACCGGCGCCGGCGGCCAGGTCGAGCGCGCCCGCCGGGGCGACGGCGCGGTCCGGGTCGAGGGGTCCGGTCCGGTCCCGGTTCATGAGGTGTACGGCCAGCAGCACCGGCACCAACGCGAAGAGGATCCCCAGCAGTTGGTAGGTGAGGTCGAGCCAGGGCCGGGGCGACTGGGAGGCGTTCAGGGTCGCGGTCTGCTGGGCGAGTGGACGGTCGGCGGTGAGCCGGGCGATGATCGTCACCGTCGAGTAGACCGCGGACTGTCCCAGCGACACCCCGAGGACCAGGAGCACCTCCGTGCCGAGGAGCCGGCGGGTGCGGGGTCGGGCGAGATCAACCGTCACCTGACAACTGTGCCCGATCGCGACGACCACCGGGGGTTCCGGCCGGCCACATGTCGCGATCCCCGTCCGGCGGACCGGCCCGGCACGGGCGCGGTCGTACGCCGTCGCGTGCCGCCGTACCCGACCCGGATCGCACTCTCTGTGCGACCGCCATCAACGGTGTGTGGTCATCCTTGGTTCCGCCGGTGCCCACGCCCCGGGTTCCGACCGCGCCAGTGTCCCGACCGGAAAGGTGTCCAGGCCTCCCCTCTCCCCCCAAGCCGGGTCTCGTGCCCTGCCGGTAGGGCACGAGACCCGGCTTCCCCTCCGCTCAGGGGCGCGCCCACGCGGTGGCGTCCCCGCCGGGCAGCGCTCGGTCGGAACGCGGTCAGTACCGCCACGGCTTGCCGCTGTCGCGGTACTCCTCGACCGGCACCAGCGGGACGTCGGGGTCCATCCGGTCGACGTAGAGTCTGCCCTCCAGGTGATCGACCTCGTGTGCGACGAGCCGTGCCATGGCGAGCTCGAACGAGGTGATCACCCGGGTGCCGTCCAACCGGGCGTGCTCGACGTCCAGGCGCAGCGGCCGGGAGACCAGGCCGCGGAGGTCGAACAGCGAGAGGCAGCCCTCGTACTGCTCGTCGGTCTCCAGCGACGTCTCGACCACCCGCGGGTTGAGCAGGACGACCGGCTCGGCGTCCCGGTCGGGGGGCCGGACCAGGGCGGCGGCCCAGGGCAGTCCGATCTGTGGTGCGGCCAGTCCGACGCCCTTGCTGAACGGGTGCAGTTCGGTGAGTCGCTCCAGGGTGGCGCGCAGCCGGGTGATGACGTCGCGGGCGTTCGCCTCGTCCCGGGGCAGGTCGAACTGCCGGGCCGGCTGCCGCAGCAGTTCCGCGCCGAGTTGGACGATCCCGGCGGCGCGCATCCGGTCGCTGGCCCGGGGCGGTGGCTCCGCCGGGGTCGGTGGGGGCGTGGGCGGCTGGGCCCGGAACCGCCACTCGAGGCGGTAGCGGGCGTTCAGCGGCGGGTCGTCCGTCGACCACTCGAAGACCGACCGGCCGTCGGAGTCCTTCCGAACGACCGGGGTACGCAGCGGTCCCTCCTCGGCCGACAGCGAGACCTCCACACCCCACACCTGGGGGTCCAGTTCCGTCGGCAGGTCGAGCCGGAGCTCGAGCCGCCGGGTCGGCACGCGTACGGCCCGCTGGAACCACTGGCCCCACTTGTCCTGGCTGACCTGGTAGGAGTACTCCGTGGTGACCCGCTCGCCCGGGTAGAGCGGGAAGCGCCCCTCGGGGTTCTCGAAGAGCAGCCACACCTCCTTGAACGCGTCGCGGTCGTGCTTCTTGCGCCAGGCCATCGGCTCACGGTTGCCCTGGTGGTCGCAGAACGCCTGCAGATCCAGCTCGGCGAAGGTGAGCGGGTGCTCCCGGTGGTGCCGGTTGGAGCGCGCCGGATCGTTGGGGTACCGGTCGACGGCGATCCGGATCAGGTAGCGGGTGACCGGTTCGGTGCCGGCGTTGTAGAGGGAGCGCCGGATCACGCACCGGTACGCGCCGTCGTGGAAGGAGAGGGTGGCGGTCTCCTGCTCCACGATCAGTCCGGTGCCCGGCGGCATCCACTGCTCGGGTACGGGTGGACTGCGGTGGGCCGCACCGGCGGCGCGAGCCTGACGAAGTTCGTCGTACTCCTGGAAGCGCTGCCAGATCGCACCGGACGCTCCGAGCACGGCCTCCGCCCGGCGGGCGAAGTCCTCCGTCGGGCGGTGGCGTCGGCCCTCGACATGGCTGACGTACGACGGGTCGAAACCCATCCGGGCCGCGAGCTGTTTCTTGGTCATGCCCCGCTCAACCCGTCGGCGGGACAGCTCGGCCGCGAACGAGTCGGCAGCCCGTTCGATAGGCGAGGTAGACATCACTTTCCTCTGGCCGGGAATCTCAGTCTGCCGGCCGGAGCGGCCAGTCTGCCAGAACTGGCGCGTTCGCGACATTGACTTGACATACCGGTCGGTGTGGTCATGCTTCGCGCCCGCCCACCCGGCCACCGGCGCCCGCGGCGGCCCCGCACCCCCGCGCACCGGCCGGAACCGCCGCTCGGAGGGTGGGCCGCGCGACCCGACGCGGCGTGCCGGGGAACCCGCCGCTCGACAGCCGGCGGAATTCCCGGATGACACACGCCACCACCCGAGGTCTGGTTAGCCTTGCCTTAGTAGGCTAGGGTGACGTTCGGTTCGTCAAGCGGGGGTGGGGATCTCGTGGCAGTGCTGGCATCAACGCAGGTCAAGCCGGCGACAGCCGATCGCCCCGGCACCCGTCCAGACACCCTGGCACGACAGAACGGCTACTCCGCGTGACTATCGTCCTTGACGACCACACCGCAGCGCCGCTCGCCCCGATAACCGCCACGCTGCGGGCGGCCTTCGGCACCGACGACCTGCCCGGGCTGGCCGGCAGCCTGCACGTCTCCGACGAGCCGGGCTGGGTTCCCGCCACGGAACTCGTCGACGGGACACGCCTGCCCGGGATCCTCGCCGCGGCCCGACGCGTGTGGGGCGCCACCCCGCACGCCGCGGCGGCGCTGACCTGGAAGGGATACGCCTACTGGCTGTGCCTGCCGGTCGTGCTGGGCTGGGCCTCCGCCCGCCGGGTACCGCTGCTGCACCCGGAGGACGTCCTGGTCCGGATCGGGGAGCAGGCCCCCCTGCTCACGCTCGGCCTGCGCCGTACCACGCCGGTCGCCGTGCTGCCGTCGGACCCGCTGGCCCTCGCCGGCCCTCCCGAGGTCCGGGTCGTGGCCGGCGAGGCGGAACTCCTCGACGCCCTGCGTTCCTCGCTGCTCGACGCGCACCTCACCCCGATGATCGAGGCGTTGCACACCCAGGTACGGCTCGGCACCCGTACGCTGCTCGGCTCGGTGGCCTCCGGGGTGGCACACGGCGTGCTGCGCGCCGCCGACGCCCTCCCCGGCAGCTCGGCGGAGACGATCGGTACGCTGCTGGAGGCGCTCGGGGTGGCGGATCTGGTCGACCTCGTGCCCGGTCCCACCGGCGAGTTGACCGTGCAACGCAAGACGTGTTGTCTCGCCTTCACCCTGCCGCAGCCCAAGGTCTGCGCGGGGTGCTGCCTCCGGACCGCCTGACCGCGGCTCACCGCGACGAACGGACCGCGGCGACGCCGCCGGACCGGTCGGCGGCCCAGCCCACCTGCCGTTTCGACCAGCGGCCGGGGAACCGGACGACGGACACGACCCGCCGGGGACGTAACCGACACCGGGTCGTAATCGGGTCGACACGACCCGCACCCGCACCCGAGATATCGTCAGACGTGGTCTGGTAACAAAACGCCCCCGAACTGGTCACGACCGAAGTGCAAGTCATGAGTTCGGCTCGCACGAGTGCCCCAATTTCCCTACGGTCGCCGTAGATGGTTCACTCTGTCGGTCCAGTGCAGGTCGAGTCAGAGCGTGAGGAATCGACGCATGGCACAAATAACCGGAGATCAGCGGGTTCAGGAAGAGGTCCTCGAGGGCCTCGCCACCGCCGTCAACCACCGGCGCTGGTTCGTCGAGCTGGCCCTGCCGTACCTCGGTGACAACCCGATCGAGATCGGCAGCGGCCTGGGTGACTACGCCGTCGAGTGGGCGCCCCACCTGCAGCGCTTCACCGCGACCGAGGCCGACCCGGACCGACTGATCGCGCTCAAGGAGCGGTTCTCCGGTGACCCGAACATCGAGGTACGGGAGATGCTGCTGCCGACCACCGAGCACGGTGACTACAGCGCGGCCGTCTCCTACAACGTGCTGGAGCACATCGAGGACCACGTCGGGGCGCTGCGCAGCATGCGCAACCTGGTCCGGCCCGGTGGCGCGATCGTGCTGATCGTGCCGGCCTTCCAGTTCGCGATGGGCCCGGCCGACATCGCCACCGGACACGTCCGGCGCTACACCAAGAAGACCCTGCGGGCCGCGCTCGAGGAGGCGGGCCTGGAGGTCGAGATCCTGCACTACGCCAACGCGCTCGGCCTGATCGGCTACTTCATGGCGACCAAGGTCTTCCGGCTCATGCCGAAGGAAGGCCCGATGGTCAAGCTGTACGACACCCTCGTCCTGCCGGTCACCAAGGCCGCCGAGCGCCTGTTCCGTCCGCCGTTCGGCCAGTCGGTGTTCGCCGTCGCCCGGGTCCCCGCCTGACCGCCCGGGGGTCCGGGCCGGCATCCGCACCGGTGACACCGGACAGGACGCCGGCCCAGGCCCAGGTCAGCCCTGCACCTGGTACGTCGGGCGGATCACCGCACGTGCCAGGGTGTGGAAGGTCAGGTTGAACCCGACGGCCGCCGCGCTCGTGTCCGGCGTGACGTCGAGCTTCTCCACGTCGAGGGCGTGCACGGCGAAGACGTACCGGTGTGGACGGTCCCCGGCCGGCGGTGCCGACCCCCCGTACGTCGACTCGCCGTAGTCGTTGCGGACGCTGAACGCGCCCGGGAGACCCGCCGACGACGTGCTGCCCGCGCCCCGGGGCAGCTCGGTCACGCTGGCCGGCACGTTGACCAGGACCCAGTGCCAGAACCCGCTACCGGTGGGGGCGTCGGGGTCGTAGCAGGTCACCGCGAAGCTGCGGGTCTCGGCCGGGAATCCGGACCAGGCGAGCTGGGGGGAAAGGTTCTGCCCGCCCACGGCCGGGTGCGCGAACTCCACCGGCATCTGCACGCCGTCCTGGACGTCCGTGCTCGTCAGTGTGAACCCGGGTACGGGTGGCAGGACATCGTACGGATCGGGTGGCGTCGGTCGGTCGAGGGTCATCGAATGAGGTCCTTTCCGCGCAACGGGTGGCTCCGTCCGGGCGACGGTGCCGTGCCTCTTTTTACCCCCTGCGCGCACCGGTGCCCGGTGGGCCTCGCCGGCTCACCCGCGCGGGGTAGCGCCGCGGCGGCGTCAACCAGGTACGACACGATCCTTCGGCGGGACGCGCGGCGCGTCGCGACGGCGCTCGCGGGTCACCCGCCGCCGATCGTCGTGCGGCCCGGGCCGAGCCCGAGCCGCACGGTGGGAGATCAGCGAAAGCGGAGGGCGTGGGATTCGAACCCACGAGGACGTTGCCGCCCTACCGGTTTTCAAGACCAGCGCCATCGGCCACTAGGCGAGCCCTCCCGGACCACCCAATCGCCGAGAAACGGCGGTCGGGGCCGTGTCTAGTCTGCCACGCGGGCGGGCCGGCCGGACAAGCCCGGGCGCGTGTCGATCGGGGCCGGTGGCCACGGGTGGCGCCGGACCGGGCGCGGCCCGCAACCCCCACGGACGGCCGCACGGCGCCGGGCACGAGCGGTGGTGCCGGTTCGGGTGGTACCGGGGCCACGAGCACCGGGTCGAACCCCGCGGGCCGTAGTCGTCGGGGTCGCGCCCGCGTGCCGGCCCGATCCGGTAAGACTGGACGGATGAAGGCGATCACCATCCCCGAACCCGGTGGACCCGACGCGCTGGTGTGGGCGGACGTCCCCGACCCGACCCCCGGACCGGACGAGGTGGTGGTCGACGTGCGGGCCGCCGGCGTCAACCGGGCCGACGTGCTCCAGCGGCAGGGCCACTATCCCCCGCCGGCCGGCGCACCGCCGTACCCGGGGCTGGAGTGCGCCGGGGTGATCAGCGCGCTCGGCGCGGACGTGACCGGCTGGGAGGTGGGCCAACCGGTCTGCGCGCTGCTCGGCGGCGGGGGCTACGCCGAACGGGTGGCCGTACCGGCCGGGCAGGTGCTCCCGGTGCCGAAGGGCGTCGACCTGACCGACGCGGCGGCGTTGCCCGAGGTCGCCTGCACGGTGTGGTCGAACGTCGTGCAACTGGCCCGGCTCGGCATCGGCGAGACGCTGCTGGTGCACGGTGGCGGCAGCGGGATCGGCACGTTCGCGGTCCAGCTCGGCGCCGCGCTCGGGGCGACCGTGCTGGTCACCGCCCGCGCCGACAAGCACGACCAGCTGCGCGACCTGGGCGCCGCGCACGCCATCGACTACACGGCCGAGGACTTCGTCGAGGCGACGAGGCGGCTCACCGGCGGCCGGGGCGCCGACGTGATCCTCGACATCGTGGGCGGGTCGTACCTGGGCCGCAACGTCTCGGCACTGGCCAGGGGTGGTCGGCTCGTGGTGATCGGACTCCAGGGGGGCCGCAAGGGCGAACTCAACATCGCCGAACTGCTGTCCAAACAGGCTTCGGTCTCCGCGACCGCGTTGCGCTCCCGACCGGCGGCGGAGAAGGCCGCGATCGTGCGGGGCGTCCGCGAGGAGATCTGGCCGCTGATCGAGTCGGGCAGCATCCGGCCGGTCGTCTACCGCCGGCTGCCGATGGCGCAGGCCGCGGAGGCCCACCGGATCATGGAGTCGAGCCACGTCGGCAAGGTCCTGCTCACCCTCGACTGACCGCCGGGGAGCGGCCGTCGGCATCGCGCGACCCACGGTCCGGCCCCCGCCGGGGAAGCAGGCGTCGCGGCCCCGGCCCCTCGGCCGCCAACTCGTCCCCGGGGTTGTAGATGGCACAGCCGCGCAGCGACAGACAGCCACAGCCGATGCAGTCGGTCAGTCGGTCCCGTAGCCGGGTGAGCAGCTCGATCTGCTCGTCCAGCCGGTGCCGCCACTGCCGGGACAGCCGCGCCCAGTCGGCCTTGGTCGGGGTGCGGGACTCCGGCAGCGTCTCCAGCGCCGCCCGGATCTCGTGAAGCGAGATGCCGAGCTGCTGGGCGATCCGGATGAACGACACCCGGCGCAGCTCGGCCCGGTCGAACCGGCGCTGGTTGCCGCCGGTCCGCGCGGCCCGGATCAGCCCGAGCCGCTCGTAGTAGCGCAGCGCCGAGGGCGCCACCCCGGACCGGGCCGCCAGCTCGCCGATGGTCAACGTCTCGGAACGCACGTCGTCTCCACCTCCACCAGAGCACCTCCACCAGCGTGAGATCCCTGGTCCGCGCGACTTGAGTTGAAGTGCGCTTCAACTTGCAGGGTAGGCGCATGACGCTTGCCGCCACCTCACCGCGCGATCTGCTCGGGCCGCTGCTGCACCGGCTGACCGGTGACGAGAAGCACGCCCCGAGCGCCCACTCCACCCTCGACGTGCTCTGGGTGCTCTACGACCGGATCCTGCGCGTCTCGCCCGAGACGGTCGACGACCCGGAGCGAGACCGCTTCCTGCTCTCCAAGGGGCACGGGCCGGCCGCCTACTACGCGGTCCTCGCGGCCAAGGGCTTCATCCCCGACCACTGGCTCGACAACCTCGCCGGCCCGGAGAGCCGGCTCGGACATCACCCCGACCGGCTGTTGGTTCCCGGGGTCGAGATCGGCAGCGGCTCGCTCGGCCACGGCCTCGGGCTCGGCGTCGGCACCGCGCTCGGGCTGCGGGCCCAGGGCCTGACCACGCCGCGGGTGTACGTCCTGCTCGGCGACGCCGAACTCGACGAGGGGTCGAACCACGAGGCGATCGCGTACGCCGGGGCGACCGGCCTCGACTCGCTCACCGCGATCGTGGTCGACAACCAGTCCGCCACCCACGGCTGGCCGGGCGGGATCGCCAGCCGGTTCGCCGTCAACGGCTGGACCACCGCCGAGGTGGACGGCCGGGACCACGCCGCACTGGAGCGGGCGCTGACCGCACACCGCCCGGGGCGGCCACACGCCGTCGTCGCCGTCGTCGAGCCGAAGTGGAGGTGACCGGAATGCGGGAAACCTTCGTCACCGCCGCCACCGAACTGCTGGCGGAGGATCCCCGGACCGCGCTCGTCCTCGCCGACATCTCGGCGGACAGCTTCGCCCCGGCGGCCCGACGGCACCCCGACCGGGTGCTCAACGTCGGGATCCGCGAACAGCTCATGGTCGGGGTCGCCGGCGGGCTCGCCCTGACCGGGCTGCGCCCGATCGTGCACTCGTACGCCGCCTTCGCCGTGGACCGGGCGTACGAGCAGCTCAAGCTCGACCTGGACCACCAGGGTGTGGGAGCCGTCGTGGTCAGCGTCGGCGCCTCGTACGACGGGGCGCGGATGGGCCGGACCCACATGTCCCCCGGTGACGTGGCGCTGCTCGACACGCTCACCGGGTGGACCGTGCACGTGCCGGGGCATCCGGGCGAGGTACCCGGGCTGCTCCGGGCCGCCGCCAGGCACGACGAATCGGTCTACCTGCGGCTGTCCACCCAGGTCAACGACCTGCCCCGGCCCGGCGCCGACCGGCTGGACGTGGTGCGCCGGGGCAGCTCCGTCGCGCCCGTCGTCGTGGCGGTCGGGCCGATGCTGCGCCCGGTGCTGCAGGCCACCGCCGGGCTGGACGTGACGGTGGCGTACACCCACACGCCCCGCCCGTTCGACGTCGTCGGCCTGCGGGAACTGCTGCCGCACGGGGCGTCCGGCCTCGTCGCCCCGGCGGTGGTGCTGGTCGAGCCGTATCTCGCGGGCACCTCGGCCGCGGTGGTCGGCGCGGCGCTGACCGACGTACCGCACCGCCTGCTGGCGCTCGGCGTCGGCCGCACCGACCTGCGCCGCTACGGCAGCCCGGACGACCACGCCCGGTGGCACGGCCTGGATCCCGCCGGGCTACGCCGGTCGATCGCCGCCTTCCTCGCCGAGGACGCCTGACGCGGGTCCGGTCGGGGCGCCGCGCGGCCCTCGCGGGGACGGCCGCGGCGCCGCGACGTGCCGGGACCGGGGGCGCTCAGCGCCGGCCAGGGGTCTCCCGCCGGCGGGTGCGCTCCCGGCCCAGGATCCAGAGCGCCTCGACGCCGTCCCTCCAGGTGATCTTCTTGCCCTCCTCGCGGCTCCGGGCGCGGTAGCTGATCGGCACCTCGTAGGGGCGGATCCGGCGGCGGAGTAGCTTGCCGGTCACCTCCGCCTCCATCCCGAAGCCCCGGGAACGGATGTCCAGGGAGCGGTAGAGCGCGATCGGCATCAGCTTGAAGCAGGTCTCCAGGTCGCCGATGTAGGAGTTGAACAGGACGTTGGCGACGGTGGTGACCGCCTTGTTGCCCATCACGTACCAGAAGCTGTAGGCGCTGTGGCTGCCGAATGTCCGATTCCCGTAGACCACGGTCGCCCGCCCGTCCAGGACCGGGGCCAGCAGCTTGGGGATGTCCTGCGGGTCGTACTCCAGGTCGGCGTCGAGGATGACCATGTACTCACCCTCGGCGTGCTCGACCGCGGTCCGGATCGCCGCGCCCTTGCCCGCGTTGCGCGGATGGGTTATCACCCGCAGCCGGGAGTCGTCGACCCGGCCGAGGATCTCTGCGGTACCATCACGGCTGCCGTCGTCAACCACGACGAGTTCGATCTCGCACGGGTAATCGACCGCGAGAGCCTGCTTGAGGGCGTCCGCGATGCGTTCTTCCTCGTTGTAGACGGGCATGAGGATCGAGAGCTTCACGGGGTTCTCCACGGTACTGACGACGAATCGGCCCTAGCCTAGCCTGGCCGGCGCCCTCCACGACGCTGGCGTAACGCACGACCACGGGGAGGAACCCCCGTGCCGACGTCGCACTCCGTCCGCGCACGTTCCGGTCAAGTCGGTATGTGTCGGGACAACGCGGGCTAGCCGCGACGACATGGACGGACTGGCAATACGGATGGACCGGGCCGGCGTGCGGGGGTCGGGCAGACGGTCACGGTGGGGGCCCACGACACGGGGCGTCAGACCGCGGCGGGAGTGAGGGTCGACGTCCGGGCGGACCGTACCGCGGTGCCGGGAATCGTCCGGACCGGAGGCACGACGTGACCGCCGCGGGTCGACACGGCCCCGACCGGTACGGCGGCCGGCGTGACCCGGGACGGGGACGGCGTCGCCGCCCGCAGCCGGAACACCTGGTTGAACAGCGCGTCGAGCTGCCACACCTGGCTGGGCCGCTCGACCCGGATCAGGAACCGTTCCCGGACCCCGTCGACCGCGGTGACGGCCAGTTCGAGGACGCAGGCGCGGGGATCGGGCGTCCAGGTGACGTTGCTGAGGTGCCGGAGCTCGGTGTTGAGGTGCAGGCGCAGCCGCTGGAGCACCCGGCTCTGCCGGGTCACGACCAGCCGTCGGGTGGTGAGCAGCAGGAGGTGGTTGTCCGCCGACCGCTCGGGGCGGGTACATCGGGCCACCAGGACGGTCACGTCTGCGGCCTGCACACAGTTGCGCAGGATCGGCAGGTGCCGGCTCACGGTCGGACCCGTCAGCCCGGTCTTGGCAGCGGCCGGCAGGAGCGTACGGACGAACTCATCCATGCCCGTTCCAACGACACGCCACGAAGGATGACGCGGCCGGACATGGATGAGAATAACTTTATAGAAGTTCCACGATGGTGGCGTTCGCCATCCCGCCACCCTCGCACATGGTCTGCAGGCCGTACCGGATGCCGTGCTCCCGCATGTGGTGCAGCATCGTCGTCATGATCCGTGCGCCGGAGCCGCCGAGCGGATGACCGAGGGCGATGGCCCCGCCCCGGGGGTTGAGCCGCGCCGGATCGGCCCCCGT
>CALGAM010000202.1 GCA_937951935.1 uncultured Micromonospora sp.
CCAGGGGCGGGTCGACCAGGCGTGCGCCCTGGTGGACGAGGCGCTGGAAGCCACCACGAACCTCGGTTCGGCCCTGCTCCTGGAGCGTCTACACCATGTCAACGTCCTCCTCGGACCTCATCTCCACCGGGTTACCGGAGTTTCGGACACAGCTGCCCGGCTTTCCGAGGCGATCCGGGACCGGACATGGATCGCCACCGCAGCCGTGGTCCACGAGGTGTCGGCAACGTCCTGACCGCCATGCCGAGTGACGACATTCCCCTCTACGAACGCGACCGCGCTGCTTGGCACAGGTACCTCGCCGAGGGCAACGCCAGGCAGGCACGGAAGCGTGTCGGTGCTGACGTCCTCATCCGGGACGAGCGGGGAAGAGTCTTGCTGGTCGACCCGAGCTACAAGCCCGACTGGGATCTCCCCGGCGGCATGGCCGAGGCCAACGAGGCGCCGCACCGTGCCGCCGAGCGGGAGCTACGGGAGGAGCTGGGACTCCACGTACGGCTGCGGACCATGCTCGTCGTGGACTGGGTCGCCGCGCACGGCCCGTGGGACGACAGCCTCATGTTCATCTTCGATGGAGGAGTCCTCGGCCGCGAGCAGATCGCCAGGCTGCGAATTCTCGACGAGGAGATCAACGACTTCCGGTTCTGGACGCCCGAGCAGGCGGCCGACCTGCTTCGGCCGTACGTGTGGGCAAGGCTTGAGCAGGCACTTGCCGCAGTCACGGACGGGAGGCCGCGTTACCTCCAGACGACGCGAGACCAGACGGCGTCACCACCGACCGGCCCGGACATCCGACACTGACCACGATCGGCAGCGGTTGGCCCTCGCCGCCGCCGAGAGGACCGCGGCTGGTCCGAGTCGGTGACGTCGGAGCCGGGTCCTGGCGGGCCGGGCAGGCTCGCCGACGACGGGGGCGGGGTCAGCGGCCCGGGTTGCGGGCCGCGATCGCGACGTTCAGCGCGGTGGCGAAACCGGTCCAGGCCAGGTACGGCAGCAGCGCCACCCCGGCCAGCCGGTCGGCCCGCCAGGCCCGGCGGGCGAGGTCGACGTTGGCCGCGTTCAGCGCGACGATCCCGGCCAGGGCCAGCAGCGGGCGTCGGACCCGGAAGAACAGCGCCGACCAGCCGGCGTTCAGGGCGAGGTCGACCCCGTACGCGTACCGGAGGCGTCGGCGCCGGTCGGCCCCGCCGCTGGCGTCCAGCGCCCGGGCGCCGGCGAGGGCGACCAGCGCGTAGAGCGGGGTCCAGACGACCGGGAACGCCGCCCGGGGCGGCTGCCACCGGGGCTTGTCCAGCGACCGGTACCAGGCGGAGTCGGGGTTGGTGGCGACCGCGCCGGCGGCGGCGGTGACCGCGGTGGCCAGGCCCGTCTTGAGCAGGGTTGAACGGTTCACCCGGGTGAGATACCCCGTCGTGGGCCGACCATCCCTGGCCGGCCGTCCCGGCGGCCGACCCCGGCCGGCCGCGCGCCGGCGGTCACGGGCGTGCCTCGCCCACCGGGCCGTCGGGGCCGCCCACCGGGTTGTCGTACCGGAACTCGGGCGGGTCGTGCAGCAGGAAGTCCCGGTGGCTGATGTTCCAGGCGTACGCCCCGGCCATGGCGAACGCGATCCGGTCGCCGACCGCGATCCGTCGTGTCGCGGTGCCGGCGAGCGGACGGTCGGCCGGCACCCGGGCCAGGACGTCCTTCGGGGTGCAGAGCTGCCCGACGATGGTCACCGGCCCCGGGCCGGTCGCCGGCCGAGGGTAGGGCCGGTCCCATTGGGCACGCGGCAGCACGGTGAACGGCTGGGAGTGCTGCTTCGCCGCCGGGGTGCGCAGGTGGTGGGTGCCACCGGCCACCACCACGAACCACTCGTCGCCGGAGAGCTTCACGTCCAGCACCTCGGTGACGTACCAGCCACAGTAGACGGTCAGGGCGCGGCCCGGCTCGACGCGCAGCACCCGCCCCGGGTACTCGGCGCACAGCCGCCCGAGGGCGGCGCCGTACGCCGGCCAGTCGAAACGGGCGGCCGGGTCGGTGTAGTCGACCGCCATCCCGCCGCCGACGTTCACCTCGGCGGCGTAGAGCGCCTCGACCGCCCACCCCACGACCGCCCGTGCCACCCGGGCCGCCTCCGGCGCGGCCAGGCCGCTGCCCAGGTGGGCGTGCACCCCCCGGATCCGGATCCCGGGCAGGTCGAGGGCGGCACACTCCCGGGCCTGCTCCGGCGACATCCCGAACGGGCTCGGCCGGCCGCCCATCACCAGGCTCGCGGCCCCCAGCGCCGGCGCGGCGTCGGCCGGCGCGGGCAGGTTGACCCGGAGCAGGACGTCGGCGACCCGGTGCCGCGCCGTGGCGAGCAGGGCCAGCCGGCGCAGCTCGGTCGGGGACTCGACGTGGAAGCGGCGTACCCCGGCGGCCAGTCCCGCGGCCAGCTCGACGTCCGTCTTGCCCGGCCCGCCGAACGCGGCCGGGGCGGTGTCCGGCAGGACCTCGGCCAGGTGGCGCAGCTCGCCGCCGCTGGCCACCTCGAACCCGTCCACGTGCGGCGCCAGGGTGCGCAGGATCCGCGGGTCCGGGTTCGCCTTCATCGCGTACAGCAGTTCGACACCGGCCGGCAGCGCGGCCCGGACCGCCGCGACGTGCCGGGCCAGGTCGGCCAGGTCGTAGTGGTACGTCGGCCGGGGACCGTCGCTCACCGGCGTCCTCCGATCGGGTTGGGAAACGGCAGGTACTCGGCGTGCCGGTCGGCGGCCCGGTGCCAGCGCAGCAGCAGGTTCGCCTTGGCCGGCAACGGTGCCCCGGCGAGCAGGGCGCGCAGCGGCGGCGGGTCGCCGAGCCGGGCCGACGTCTCGGCGACGACCTCGCGCAGCGCCGCCCAGAGCGCCGGTTCGACCCCCGGGCCGGCGTCGGCGAGGGTCTCGGCCAGTTCGACCAGGTGGTTGACGAACAGGCAGTAGGCGATCCGCTGGAACGCCCGCTCGGGCTCGTAGCCGACCTCGGCCGGCAGGTCGGCCAGCCAGTCGCCCCGCAGCCGCCGGTCGAGCTTGACCCCCTCCAGGTCGCGCAGCAGCATCCGGACCGGCCGGCGGTCGGCGTCCAGCACCACGACGACGTTCTGGAGGTGGGCCTCGTGCACCACCCCGTGCCGCCACCACAGTTCCAGCACCGCCGGCACCAGCAGCCGGACGTACGCGGTCCACCAGCCGACCGGGTCGGCGACCGTGAGCGGCCCGGCGGCCAGGGCGGCGGCGAGCAGCGGCGTCTCGGCGGTGCCGAGGTGCGGGCGGAGCCCGCCGCGCAGGATCACCCCGTACGTCTCGTCCAGCCCCGGCTGGTCGACGGTCCGGTACGCCGGCTCGGGCAGCAGCGCCACCCCGGGCGGCAGCGGCAGCGTGCCGAGGAGCCGGGTCAGCGCCACCGCACCGGTCAGCTCGTACCGGGCGTTCTTGCGCAGGCAGTTGGTGATCCGGACGTACAGGCTGGCCTTGACGAAGAGGTCGGCGGTGGGGGCGTAGAGGGTGCGCACGCTCGCGGTCGGCCGCAGCGGAACACCGCCGGTGCCGAGGTCGCGCAGCCGGGGATCGAGCGGTCCGGCCAGGGAGAACTGCCAGGGATGCACCGGCAGTGCGGCGTATCCGGCGGGCGCGGCCGGTGGATCGAGCGCGTCGAGCAGTTCGCCGGCGGGCCCGGCCTCGGCGAGCAGCGGCAGCGGTACGGCGATCCAGCGCAGCCGCACGCTGGTGCGCAGCTCCGGGGCGTACGCGGCCCAGGCGGCGGCGTCGCCGCTGCGCCACTTCGGGGCCGGGTGCCGGGGGTGGCCGTACACCAGGGACTGTTCCGACGCCACGTACGCGTCGATCGCGGCGTCGCCGGTCGGGTCCGGGTCGGCGGCCGGGCGCAGCGCCAGCGTCCGCTCCAGCGCGTCCCGGCTGGCAACGACCTGTCCGACGAACTCCTCGTTGCCGACCCCGGTGCGCAGGGTCAGCTCGGCGGCGACCAGCCGGGCCAGTTCGGCGGTGTCGACCGGGGTCCACACCCCGCCGGCGCGGCGCTGCACCGGGCCGGTGTACCGGTGGGCGCCGACCGTCGAGGCCCGGGCCACCGCGCAGCGCAGCCGCACGCCGCTGCGGGCGAGTCGGACCAGCGCGTACCCGCCGGCGAGGTCGACCTGGTGTTCCGGGCCGGCGACCTCCCGGACGACGCAGCCGAGCAGGGTGTGGGCGCTGGCGAGGTCGGCGGCGGTGAAGGAGACGGTGGCGGTCATCGGCCCGGTCGGAGGTAGTTGGGTCCGGTGCGGAGGTAGTACTTGTTGATGTCGGTACAGCCGGTTCGTGACTTGGGCAGCAGGGTGCCGGCGGTCACCATCGCCTTGACCGGCAGCCGGTCGGCGTCCAGGACCCGCTCGGTGAGCATCCGCGCCGCGGCGTCGACGTCCCAGCCCGCGACCCCGGCGGGTCCACCGGACCAGCGGTCCCGGGCGGCGACCAGCCGGGGACGCAGCGCCGCACCCGGCGACGGCACCGGCAGTCCGCGCGCGGCGAGGTCGCGCAGCGGTGCCGCCGCGGCCAGGTGCAGGGTGATCGTGGTGAAGACGTCGGCCAGCTCGCCCGGGTCGTCGACCCACATCCGGCCGTCGCGCAGGGTCGGTCCGGGCCGTCTGACCAGCCGGGCCCCGTCGTTGTCCTGGTAGAGCAGCCGCACCCGGGTGCCGGTCGGGTCGGCCGGGTCGAGCACCAGGTGGAGGTTCTGCTGGTGCGCCTCCAGCGCGATCCCGTGCCGCAGCCAGAGGTGGACGTGCCAGTCCAGCAGCAGGTCCAGATAGGACGCCAGCAGTGGCCACGGGTCCCGGCCGCCGACCCGCTGCGCGACGGTGCCCGCGGCCGGGTCGGCGGCGGCCAGGGCGGCGACCGGCACCACCCGGCAGTCGGCCAGCTCCGCCGGGAACCGGCGGAGCAGGAACGCCCGGGCGTCGTCGACGTAGCCGTGGAGGCTCTCGTCGGCGTGCAGGATCCGTCCGGCGAAGGTGGGCTCGGCAGCGGCGATCTCGGTCAGCAGGCGGTACAGCGCGGCGCCGTCGTCCAGGGTGCCGGGGGTGATCGTCCGGACGTTGCGGGCGCCGAGGGTGGCCGTGGCCAGCGGCAGCTTCAGCCGGGTGTCGGGGGCGTCCGCCAGCGCCACCGTCCGCATCGACAGGGTCGGCCGGACCAGCACCTCGGGTACGTCGGCGGCCACCGGCAGGCCGCGGCGGACGGCGGTGACCGGGTGGACCGGCAGCAGCACGTGGTCGGGCGTGCCGGCCGCCGGCCACCAGGACGGTAGCGGACCGGTCAGGGTCAGTGCGGTACGCGGCACCTCGGACCAGCACAGGGCGAAGGTCGGGGCGTGCTCCGGGGCGTACCGCAGCAGTTCGGTGGCGGTGAGCCCGTGCCGGCAGCGACTGGTCGGGTAGACCGGGTGGTCCAGCCGCGCGGCGAGGACGTCGTCACGCAGCGCCCCCGCCATCCCGTCCGGACGGCCCGACCTGCCGGCGACGACGTCGGCGTGTACCCGGCTCGTGGTCCGCGCGGCGAGTCGCCGGGCCGTCAGGTCGTCCCGGCACTCGGCCCGGAACCGCGCCCAGCCGGCTTCGGCCTCGGGGTCGCCGACCGGCGCCAGCACGTCGAGGAGCCCGCCGAGGGTGCGGATCCGCCTGCCCCGGCCACCGGCCACACCGGTCGCGTCGCCGCCGGACCCGACGGCCGGACGGTCCGTCCCCGCGGCGGCGCCCGCCTCGCCGGTACCGGTCGGGCCGGGCACGGGGTCGACGTGGTCGAGCACCACGATCTCCGGCCGGGCGCTCCGCACGGCGTGCTGGAAACCGTCCGGCTCGACGGGGATCCACAGCCGGGCGGTCGGGGTACGGGTCTGCCACCAGCCCGGACCGACCAGGTGTCCGTTGCGGGACAGCCCGAGGTGGTCCTCCCGGAGCAGCGCGTCGAGCACCCGTCGGAAGAGGACCTGCTCGGCGTCGTCCACCGTCATCTGATCTCCCACCGATGGGCTCCCCGGAGGTCGCGCAGGGCGCGGGCGACGGTTCCGGCATCCGGGCCGATGGCGTGCAACTCCGCCAGGTAGTCGCGGTTGGTGCCGGTCAGCGGCGCGGTGACCCCGAGCGGGCGGAGCGGCCGGATGCCCAGCCGGGTGCCGTCCGGGGTGACCGTGTCGAGCCGGTCCGGGGCGGCCACCAGGGTGCCGGAGCGGTCGGCGCAGACGTACTCGACCCGGGCGTGCCGGTCCAGTGCCCGGGGGTCGGGCAGGGCCGGCAGCGGATCGCCGGCGTGTATCCGGATGACGTGCTCGAAGAGCGGGACGTCGAGGAGCTCGGCGAGGACGAGGTCCATGCGGTCGCCGATCAGCCGGTAGTTGACCTCGATGATCCGGGCCCGGCCGTCGGCGACGACGAACTCGGTGTGGCAGGCACCGAAGCCGACGCCGAGCGCGGCGAGCTGGGCCAGCACCTGGTCGCGTACGGACGGGGGAAGGTGCGGGTCCCAGTCGAGGCTCGCCTCGGTGAACGTCGGCGGTGGGCCGAGCTCGGTCCGCCAGGCGCCGACGACGACGAGTTCGCGGCCGTCGCCGAGGGTCTCCAGGGTGTGCAGCTCGCCCGGCAGGTACTCCTCGACCAGCAGCGGCAGGCCGGGCCGGCGCCGCCGGATCTCGGCGACCCGGCGGCGCAGTTCGTCCACGCCGGCCACCAGGTAGACGTCCTCGCTCGCCACGCCCTCCCGGGGCTTGACCACCGCCGGGAACGGCACACCGGCGGCGCGGTCGGGGTCGTCGTCCGGCCCGAGGGACACCACCGCCACCGTGTCCAGTCCGGCGTCGGCGAGGGTACGCCGGGTGAGCCGCTTGTCCTTGCACCGCAGGGCGGCGCGCCAGTCCTTGCCCGGCAACCCGAGATACTCGGCGGCCAGGGCGGTGGCGGTCTGCAGGTGGTCGCTGTTGGACAGGACGGCCGCCGGCGGCTCACCCGACTGCACCACGTCCAGTACGGCCCGTACGTCCCGTACGTCGGCGCCGACGACCGTGACCCCGGGGCGCGGCGGCCAGGTGGCGGGCTGGTCGGTCAGCACCGTCACCGGCAGCCCGAGCCGGGCGGCGGCCGGCAGGAAGCCGTCGAGCACCGCGTCGGTCGGGTTGAGTGCGGTCAGGTAGAGCCGCACGGGAACCTCCTCCGCTGGCCGGCCGCCACCGGTCGGCGCCGGTGCCGGGACCGCCCGACGTGCGGGGCACGTCGGGCACGTCATCCGGGCGCGACGGCCGGGCGTGCGGGCTGGCCGGACGCGACCGGACTCGTCGCGCCGCGCGGGACGTCACCGTCGCCGGGGGCGCCCGGTCGCCGGCGCGACCGACCGCCGCACCGCGCGACCGCGCGGTCGCTACTTCGCGGGGTCGACCTGGAAGGTGCTGGCGAGGTCGTCGAGGACGAAGTGGGCGCCCTGCACCGACACGGAGGTCATCCAGAGCTCGTCCTTGACCTCGTGCAGGTTGCCGGCCTGTACCGCGGAGAGCCGCTTCCACAGGGGATTGGCCTCGAAGCGCCGCTTGTGCTCCTCGCCCCCGGAGTAGGTGGTGACGAAGATGTGGTCGGCGTCGGCCAGTTCGATCTGTTCCTCGCTGATCTCGGTGGCGAACTCGTCCTTGTCCTGCGACGGCGGCCTGCGCAGCCCGGCGTCGGCCAGGATGATGCCGATGAAGGAGGCCCGCGCCATCAGCCGGGTCGGGCCGTCCACGAACCGGACCACCGAGATCGTCGGGTTGCCCGCCTTCGCGTTGATGTCGTCACCGATCTGCCTGGCCCGTGCCTCGTAGCGCGCGAGTTCCTGCGCGGCCCGGGTCTCCTCACCGAGGGCCTTGCCGAGCAGGATGATGTTGTCCTTCCAGATCGGTCCGGTGGTCTTGACGAAGATCGTGGGGGCGATCGCGGAGAGCTTGTCGTACAGGGCGTCGTGTCGGACGGTCGCCGAGACGATCAGGTCGGGGCGGAGCGAGGCGATCAGCTCCAGGTTGGGGTTGTCGAGCGGGCCGAGCTCCTTGGTGTCCTTGACCGCGTCGCCCAGGTAGTCCGGGAAGGTCTTCAGGTTGCGGTAGCTGGAGATGCCGCCCACCAGCGGCCGGCCGAGCAGCACGACCGCCTCCACCAGGCTGTTGTCCAGCGCCACGATCCGCTGTGGCTTGGCCTTGATCTCGGTGCTGCCCTTGTCGTGGGTGATCGTGCGCGGCCAGCCGGTCTCCGTCCCGACCCCGCCGCCGGAATCCCCCGTCGGGTTCGACGTGCCGCAGGCGGAGGCCCCGACGAACAGGGCCAGCCCGGCCAGCCCGGCCACGAACCGGAGGGCCAGACCGCGACCGCGGGCGAATCGAGACATCTGTCGTTCCCTCGCTTCTGGGTTAGGTGAGGCTTTCCTGATCTGCGAGTTAGGTTAGCCTTACTTCCTGCCCGGGGGAAACCCGGGGCCGGCCCCGTCGCGACCGTCCCTCCGGAACGACGATCGGCGTCCCGGCCACCGGGCAGCTGATGATCCGGCACTCCAGGCCGAACACCTCACGTACCAGCTCGGCGGTCACCACCTCGGCCGGCGGACCCGCCGCCACCACGGTGCCGGCGCGCATCGCCACGAGGTGGTCGGCGTACCGGCACGCCTGGTTCAGGTCGTGCAGCACCATCGCCACCGTGGTGCCGTTCCGCTCGTTCAACTCGGCGACCAGCTCCAGCACGTCCACCTGGAAGGCCAGGTCCAGATAGGTGGTGGGCTCGTCGAGCAGCAGCACCGGGGTCTGTTGCGCCAGCGCCAGGGCGATCCAGACCCGCTGCCGCTGGCCGCCGGAGAGCTCGTCCAGGTTCCGGTCGGCGAGTTCGGCGGTGCCGGTCGCGGCCAGAGCCCGGTCGACGATCTCCTCGTCGGCCCGGGACCACTGCCGCCACCAGCGCTGATACGGGGTACGGCCCCGCGCCACCAGGTCGCGCACGGTGATGCCGTCCGGGGCGACCGGGGTCTGCGGCAGCAGCGCCAACCGCTGGGCCAGCTCCCGGTGCGAGAAGTCGGCTATCGGCGCGTCGCCGAGGTAGACCGCACCGGCGGCCGGCGTGAGCAGCCGGGCCAACGCCCGCAGCGCCGTCGACTTCCCGCACGCGTTCGGCCCCACCAGAGCGGTGATCTTCCCCGCCGGCAGCGTGATGTCGAAGCCCTCGGCGACCACCCGGTCGCCGTACGCCAGCCGGAGTCCATCCCCCACCAGCGTGGTCATCCCGTCCTCCAACCTCCGAGAGCGGGCCGTCGCGTCGCCCGCGACCCGACGGCCCCCGTCGGCGTCCCAGCCCTCAACCGGCCCGGCCGGACTGGTGCGCCCTCGTCAACAACCACATCAGGTACGGCGCCCCGATTGCCCCGGTCACCACCCCGACCGGCAGTTCGATCGGCGCGAGCACCAGCCGGGCCGCCAGGTCGGCGAGGAGCAGCAGCGTCGCCCCGACCGCCCCGCTGGTCAGCAGCGGCAGGTCCGCGGTGGCGGTGAGACGGCGGGCGATCTGCGGCGCCGCCAGCGCCACGAACCCGACCGGTCCGGCCGCCGCGGTCGCCACCGCCGCCAGCACGACCGAGGCGAGCAACAACAGCATCCGGGCCCGGTCCACCGGCACTCCGAGCGCCCGGGCGGTGTCGTCGCCGTACTGCGACAACTGGTACGGCCGGATCAGCGCCACCACCGGCGGAACGCAGCAGAGCAGGGCCAGCCCCGCCCACCACGCGTGCTCGAAGCCGCGTCCGTTCAGGCTGCCGGTCAACCAGACCATCGCCCGGGAGGCCTCGTTGATGTCGGCCCGGGCCAGCAGCCAGCCGGTCAGCGCGGTGAGTGCCCCCTGCACGCCGATGCCGACCAGCACGAACCGGAAACCGGTGATGGTGCCGTCCCGGAACGCCATGCCGTAACAGACCGTCGCGGCGACGATCGCGCCGACCAGCGCTCCGAACGGGACGGTAGGGTACGAGCCGGCGCCCGCCGCCGTCACCCCGCCGATCAGCATCGCGGCCACGCCACCGGTGCTCGCCCCCGCCGAGATGCCGATCAGATCGGGACTGGCGAGCGGGTTGCGGGTCACCGCCTGCATCAACGCCCCGGCCAACCCGAACGCGGCACCGACGAGCAGGGCGGTGAGGGCCCGCGGCAGCCGCAGCTCGCGAACGATCAGGGCCGCGTCCGCCCCGCCGGTGCCGGTGAGGGCCCGGACGACGTCACCGACCGGGATCGGGAACTGTCCGATCGAGACCGAGGCGACCAGTGCGGCGGCGGCGAGCCCGAGGACGACCACGAAGACGGTGACGACCCGGGGCCGGACGATCCCGCCGAACGGTGGGATCTCCCAGCCGACCCACCGGCCGCGACGCGCCCGGACCGCGGCGAGGCGGTGCGCGGCGGCGGTGGCGACGCCCCGCGGCGCCGGTCGGACGCTCATCGGGCCCGCTCCCGGAACCTGCCGCGCTTGACGAGCACGATCAGGAACGGCGCCCCGATCATCGCGGTCACCACGCCGGCCTGCACCTCGCCGGGATGGTCGAGCAGCCGGCCGAGGGTGTCCGCACCCAGCAGGAGGGCCGCGCCCGCCAACCCGGCCCCGGGGAGCAGCCAGCGCAGGTCCGGGCCGACGAAGGAGCGCACCAGGTGCGGGACGACCAGACCGACGAACGTCACCGGCCCGGCGGCGGCCACCGCGGCGCCGGTCAGCACGATCACCGCGACGGCGCCGAGCAGCCGGGTGACGCCGACCTTCACCCCGAGCGAGGCGGCGAGGTCGTCGCCGAGGGCCAGGGCGTTCAGCCGCGGGGTGAGGGCCACGGCGAGGAGCAACCCGGCCAGTACGAACGGGCTGAGCTGTCCGGCGAGCGCGCCGTCGCGGCCGGCGAGCGAGCCGACCGCCCAGAACCGGTACTGGTCCAGGGTGCGGATGTCCAGCAGCACCAGCGCGTGGGTGAGGCTCATCAGCAGCGCGGTCACCGCGGCTCCGGCGAGGGCGAGCTTCACCGGTGACGCCCCACCGCTGTGGGCCGTGCCCCGGGCCGCGCCGCCGAGCAGGTACACGAGGGCACCGGCCAGGGTGGCGCCGAGGAAGGCGAACCAGACGTACTGGTACGGCGAGGTCAGCCCGAGAACCCCGATGCCGGCGGCCACCGAGACGGCGGCACCGGCCGAGACACCGAGCAGACCGGGGTCGCCCAGCGGGTTGCGGGTCAGTTCCTGGGCCAGCGTGCCGGCCACGCCGAGGGCGATCCCGACCAGCAGCCCGAGCAGGGTACGCGGAAAGCGCAGTTCGGCCACGAGCAGCGCGTCGCCGCTGCGGTCGCCGGTCAGCGCCCGCAGCGCCTCGCCCGGCGGTACGTGTTTGGCACCCACCAACACGCTGGCCAGGCAGGCGAGGACGACCGCGGTCAGCAGCGCCAGGAGGACACCGGTGCGTCGGACGGCCGTGCCCGGGCCCGACCCGGTCCGGGCCTGGTCGGGCGGCGTGGGCGGCGAGCTGGTTAGGGACACCTAAGTACGATAAGGCCCCCTCCTCACCCCGCCCCCTGCGGCCGGGTCGCCGGTGGGCGACGGCCGGCCGACGGCGGACACGGGTTGGCGACGTGCCGGCATAACCGGCAGGCCGCCGGGTAGCCAGAACCGTCGGTAGTTCCACCGAACACGCGGTAGAGCTGGGGGGCCTGTGATGACGCAGAGTGCAAGTTCCGGCGCGACCGGTGACGGGCAGGGGTCGAGGATCCAGGTTGCCCGGCGGGGCGCCGCCGAGGCCGGCCAGCGGATCTCCCAGGCGGGTGGCGGGTTGGCCCACAGCGTGGCCGACCGGGGCAGGGGCATCGCCACGGAGGCCGGCCACCAGGCGCAGAACCTGGTGGGCCAGGCCTCGGCCCAGTTGCGGGAGCAGGCCGGGATACAGCAGCAGCGTGCCGCCGACGGACTGCGCAGCCTGGGCGACCAGCTGCGGGCGATGTCCGACCGCGCCGACCGCCCGGGCATCGCCACGGATCTGGTGCGACAGGCGGCCGACCGGGTCCACCAGGCGGCGCGGTGGCTGGACCAGCGAGAACCCGGCATGGTGCTGGAGGAGGTACGCGAGTACGCCCGACGTCGGCCCGGCATCTTCCTGGCCGGGGCGGCGGTGGCCGGAGTCATCGCCGGGCGGCTCACCCGCAGTAAGGGCGGTGTTCCGGGCAGCGGCCCGCAGCCGGGCACCCACCCGGACGGCACGCGGGCACCGGCCTCCGGCGCACCGCGGGCCGACCAGCTTTCCGACAGCGTGCAGCACAGGCTGGCCGAGATGGAACGGGCCCGGCCCAGCGAACCGGCCGGGGACGGCCGCGCGGGCGAGGTGCGGCGATGAGCGCGTCGGACGGTCGGGGCGTCGGCCGCGGGTGGGAGTCGGCGGCGACCTCGACGCGGGAGCGGGAGTCGGTCCGGGCGCCGCTGCGGGAACGGGACCTGTCACAGGCCTCGATCGGTGAGTTGATCACCGCGATCACCCGCGACACCTCGACCCTGGTCCGTCAGGAGATCCAGCTGGCCAAGGCGGAGCTGCGCCAGGAGATGGGCACGGCGGCCAGGGTCGCCGGCATGTTCGCCGGGGCGGTCCTGGGCGGGCTGATGGTGCTGCTGTTCCTGTCGTACGCGGCGTGGTGGGGCCTGGCGAACGTGCTGGACGAGGGTCTGTCCGCACTGGTCGTCGCGGTGGCCTGGGCGCTGATCGCCGCCTCGCTGGTCGCGGTGGCCCGCCGGAAGGCGAAGACGCTGCGGCCTCTGCCGCAGACGACCGAGTCCGTGCGCCGGACACCGGCCGCCGTTCGCGGCCGGGCACATCGGGAATCGGGGGGAAGACGATGAGCACCGAGCCGAGCCGGATCCGGGCCGAGATCGAGCGCACCCAGGACAACCTGGGCGACAACGTGAACGCCCTGACCGAGCGGGTGAATCCGCGCAGCATCGCGCGACGGCAGACCGATCGGGCCCGAGGCACCTGGCAGCGGATCCGCGAGCGGGTGATGGGGACGGCCCAGCACGCCCGGGAGAACGTGATGGGGACGGCCCAGCACGCCCGGGAGAGCATGACGGGGAC
>CALGAM010000203.1 GCA_937951935.1 uncultured Micromonospora sp.
TCGGCCTGACCCAGCGCCAGCACCACCAACTGGCGACGATACGGGCGACACCCCGGCCGGGCGGGCTGACCCTGGACGCGCCCGGGCTGGCCCCGCTCGACCTGGCCGAGCCGGTCGGCGGCGAGGAGATCCAGGTTCGGGTCTTCCGGGGACGACCCCCCACACCGGTACGTGTCGCCGGCCCCGAAGCCGACGAGTGGCTCGGCCGGGTACTGGGACGCACCGCCCGGCTGGTCTGGCTCGGCGACCCCACCCGCAATCTTGTTCCCTGGCCGGTGCCGGCCGGCTCCAGCGCCGAGCTGAGCTTCGCCGACGGCACCCCGCTGCTGCTGGCCACCACCGCGTCACTGGACGCGCTCAACGGCTGGCTGCGAGAGTCGGGCAGCGCCGAGGGACCGCTGCCGATGACCCGGTTCCGCCCCAACCTGGTGATCACCGGCACCGCGCCGTGGGCCGAGGGCGGGTGGGTCGGCCGGCGGATCAGGATCGGCGGTGCGGTGTTCCACGGCGCCGCCGAGTGCGGCCGCTGCCTGGTCTCCACGATCGACCAGGACACCGGCCAGCGGGGACGGGAGCCACTTCGGACGCTCGCCGCGCGGCGGAACATCGGCCGGAAGCTCCTCTTCGGCCTCCAGCTGACGGTACGGGCCGAACCGGGCGGGCCGTCCCCCGACGACCGCACGGTCAGCGTCGGCGACACCGTGGAGGTGCTGGACTGACCGGGACGGTCCTCGTCCGTCGCCCGACGGGGCGGGGCGGTCCGGCGGCCCGTCGTCGGTGGAGCCCGGCACCCGGGGGTCCGGGCTCCACCGACCAGGCGGCGATCGGGACGCCGGCGGTCGCGGCGCTACCCGCTCAGGTTGCGGTGCAGGTCAGGCTCGGGGCGGTGTTCGTGCCGTTCCAGGTGCCGATGAAGCCGAACGTGGTGCTGGCACCGGCACCGAGTGCGCCGTTGAAGGCGACGTTGGTCGCGGTCACCGCCGAGCCGCTGGTGCTGATGGTCGCGTTCCAGGACTGGCTGATCGTCTGGCCGTTGGTGAAGGTCCAGGTCACCCGCCAGCCATTGATCGCCGAGGAACCGGCGGTGACCTGCACCTCGCCCTGGAAGCCACCCTGCCACTGGTTGACGATGGAGTAGGTCGCCGTGCAGCCGCCGGCGCCCGGCGGCGGGGTCGTCGGGTTCCCGGGCGGGGTGGTCGGCGGGGTCGTCGGCGGGGTGGTCGGTGGGGTGGTCGGCGTTGGCCAGCCGGGCCAACCAGGCCAGCCCGGCCAACCGGGCCAGCCGGGGCCACCGATCAGGCCGCCGCTGTACTGCCCGGCGGTGGCGGTCGTCAGTCGGGTGGCCCCCGCGATGCTGCCCCCGGTGGTGGCCATGCCACCGATCGTCGTACCGGAGAGGCTGCCACCCACGTAGACCTCGTAGGTCTGTCCGTTCTGGATCCGGTTGGAGGAGAAGACCACCTCCCGGAAGGCCTTGGGCGCACGGTAGGAGACGAGCACCTGACCGCCGGAGACCAGGTGGAGGAGCGTACCGGCCGGCTGGCTGCTGGACAGTTGGGGTGCGACCCATCCCTGGCCCGAGGTCGGCGGCAGGCTCAGCACCGCCATCGAGGTCGAGCCCGCCCCGAACACGGTGCCGCCGTTGAAGTAGACCGGGCCGTTGGAGTCGATCGCACCCTCGCCGGGGCTGCCGGTGGTCGGGCCGCTGACCACCACCGTGCCGCCGGCGAAGGTCACCGAGCCGTTGGAGTCGATGCCGTCGACGGCGGAGTCGATCACGGTGGTCCCGCCGGTGAACCGCACGAACGCGTTCGGCGCCACGTCGAAGTCGCCGTACCCGTCCTCGACGGCGTTGATCGCGTCGTCGCGGGCGGTGACGGTGACCGTGCCGCCGCTGATGGTGATCTGCCGGCTCTCGATCGCCTCGTAGGAGTTGGTGACGGTGACGGTGCCGCCGGAGATGCTGAGGGCGTTCTCGGCCTTGATGGCGTCGTCCCCCGCGTTCACCCGCACGGTGCCGTTCGTGATGGAGAGCCAGCCCCGGTCCTCGTCGTCGTCGTCGGACTTGATGCCGTCGCCGCCGGCGGTGACGTCGATGGTCCCCCCGTTGATCTCGAGGTAGTCCTTGCCCCGGATGCCGTCGTCGACCGCGTTCACCGTGATCGTGCCGGACTCGATGACCAGGCCGTCCTTGCTGGTGATGCCGTCGTACGCGTTACCGCGCACGACCAACGCCCCGGTTCCCGTGATACGCAGGTCGCTCTTGCTGAACAGGGCGGCGTTCGGCTCGTCGGTGCTCGGGTCGGGATAGACGTACCGGGTGGCGTCGGTGAGCCGACTGGTGGTGCCGGCGGCGAGTGTGATCACGACCTCGTCGGCGTCGGAGATCTGTAGCGGCGCGTTGCTGGAGTTGGTGATGGTGGCGCCGTTGAGGATCAGGTTGACGGTGCCCGAGGCGGAGGTGTCGACGTTGACGTAGCCGTCGTCGAGGGTGCCGCTGATCTCGTAGGTGCCCGGGGCGGTGATGGTCACGGCCCGCCCGGCGATGGTGACGTCGGCGCTGGGGCTGGTGGCACTGGCGCCGGTGAGTGTGATCGGGACGGGCGCCTGCGCGGTGGCCGGTGCCCGCAGTGGACCGGCGACCAGCGCGATCGCGAGCCCGGCGGGCACGGCTGCTCTCAGCAAGTTGCGTGTCATGACTCTGTCCTGACTCGGTGGGTGGGATGGGACGCGCGCGCAAACACATCGACAACTATAGATGAACTTCTCCTTTGCCAGGGTTGCCGACGACGATCGACCGGGCCGGCACACGTGCGGCACTCTCGGCACGGTCCGGTGCGCCCGGCGGATCATGAACCCCGACCGGCTCCGCCCGACACGCCGTTGGGCTTCCAAGAGGGCAGCTGTCGCCTCACCCGAGACGCCCGCCGACCCTCCCGGGCTATCTGCTCGGGACGGCTGTCGCAGGTGCTCGCGGCGGCGAGAAGGGTACGGGCGAGGATCGCCAGAGTCCCCCGTGGCCAGGATGTCCGGCGGCGATGGCTACCAGCTCGGGCCGAATCCGATTCCTGCGTCCCGACGGGCTTCCACACCTGGCGCACCCACCTGTCCACATGGAGGCCCTTCTCAAACAATCACCCAGCACCGCAATCGGACTCGACACCACGCTGCAACGCATCATGAAAGCCGGAGTGACCTACCATCATGTCATTCCATATGCCGCTCTCAACCACGACTGCCTTCGCACCGGACATTGACAGTCCTCACCGACGCGCAAAGACGATGGTGGACTGTCTGATCGACAGACCTTGGTCCCGGAGAAATCCGGTGACCTCAGCAGGTTCAGCGTCTTCCGGAAACCGCTCCCCAAGCAGGTCGAGGTAGCAGGTAGAATCAAACCGCCCCACCATCATCCACCGCTTTCGAGCGACCGGGAACAAACTCAAGAATGCAACTGGATTCACCCCTGGGCGGCGTCTCGGGTGGGCGCACGGTGATCGGCCAGGAGGTCTGCCTGCCCGGGCGTGGGCCGCTCGGCGGGATCGCCACCGGCGTTGCCGCCGACGAGTGGTGCGCGACGAGGACCGTCCCGGGAAGGCGGACCCGTGCCGTGGAGGCGGGTGCCGGCAGGGCCGGGTCAGGGCCCGACGAGGCTCACCGAAAACCCTTGTTCTGGATTGTCCCTTGTTCTGAATCCACCCTTCTTGCCCGCGAAAGGGCCGCCATACCCGCCTACAGCGCCGCTGAAAGCTCCGCCCTGGCGGCCTTTCACCGTCCTCCTGATGTCGGTCTTCCCTCCGCAAAGCCGAGATTTCGTCGAGGTGCCCCCCATGCCTCGTATACGACCCGGGTCTGCTCAAGGGGTAGGCCGGCCGGGGTGGGTGCTTCCCTAGGTCCGTACCGCGAGGTCTTCCCCTCCTTGGGGAACCAGAGCGTGAACCGGGAGTGTTCTGCGACGAAGCGCCCGAGAAGCGCGAGAACCCCGGGACCAGGGTAGTCGGACGACAGCCTTCTTGTCGGAAGGTTCGCCTCAACGCTCCTACCCGGTTCTCACCGCTCATCCGAGGGCTCCCACCCATCCGGGACCTGACGGAGCCGATCAAGGTCAGGCATGGGCGCGGCCCCTGCCACTCATACGATGCTCTTCGATTGGTGTCAAGCATCGGGACGCTTCTACCAGAAGCGTGAACCAGGTCGGCACCGCCCTGGCCGGCCCCGCGTCCAGCATCACTCCGGCCAGGTCGCGGTGGGCCCGTCCAGGATGGGTCCGGCGCACTCGACACCGGCGATCGTCACGCCACCATCCGTCTCATCGCTGGTTGACATCGATGCTCGCGTCGGACCAGACTGTGGCTACAACTGAACCAACCCGCGTACGTGCGGGGGAAGTCCGGTCGAAGTCCGGCGCTGGCCCGCAACGGTGGGCCGTCGAGACGCACCTCGGCGGCAAGCCCGAATACCCGTCGTACGCGTAGGTCCACTCCCTACCCGTCGTGGCCCACGGGTCGGAGTCCTGGTCGACCCCGCGTTTCCGTGGTCGGTTGGGTTTCGACAACCGCCGGGCCGGAAAGGCGCTTCCGATGGTCGATCGCCTGAGCCGGCACCGCCTGCTCACCCTGCTCTGTGGCGTACTCGTCTTCGCCGCCCTCACCCTCGTCACACCGGCGGTCGCCGCCCCCAGGCGGGCCTGGGTTTCCCGGCCGGAGGCCGCTGCCGGCTGGCTCGCTCGGCAACTCGTCGACGGCGAACGCTTCGAGGTGGTCTTCGACGGCGTCGCCTACCCCGACCAGGGACTGACCCTCGACGCGGTGTTCGCCTTCGCCGCCGCCGGTGTCGCCGACGACTTCGGCGCCAACGCGCTGGCCTGGGTCACCCGGCCGGACATCCGTGACGGCTACATCGGCGACGGCGTCACGGAGGCCTACGCGGGCGCGACCGCCAAACTCGCCCTCGCCGTGCAGGTACGCGGCGGTGACCCGACCAACGTCGGCGGGGTGGACCTGATCGCCCGCCTGCGTTCCCTCCAGTCACCCACCGGGCGGTTCACCGACCGGTCGGCGTTCGGTGACTTCAGCAACGTGTTCAGCCAGTCCCTCGCCATCCTCGCCCTGGGCCGCGCGGCGCAGGACGCGCCGGCGGTGGCGGCATCCTGGCTGGCCGGGACCAGGTGCGCCGACGGCGGTTACCCGGTGGTGCCGGCGCAGCCGGTCTGTACGTCCGATGTGGATGCCACCGCGATGGCGGTGCAGGCGCTGCGGGCCGCCGGCCGGCACGCCGACGCTCACGCGGGGCTGCGCTGGCTGGTGTCCGTGCAGCGCGCGGACGGTGGTTTCGCCAACGCGGACGGTACGCCGAACGCCAACAGCACCGGGCTCGCCGCGCAGGCGCTGCGCGACGGCCACCAGCTCCTGGCCTGGACGCGAGCCCAGACGTTCCTGGCCAGGCTCCAGGTCGGCTGCGCCGGGGAGCCGGCTGCCCGCGGCGCGATCGACTTCGACGGCGGCACGTTCGACCCGGCCACCGCGCCCCGGGCCACCGCCCAGGCCGTCCTCGGCCTGACCGGCACCGGGTACGCCGGGCTCTCCGCCGCCGACGCCACCGCCGGCGCCCCGGTCCTCGTCTGCCGGTGACCCGTTCGGCCGCTCACGCGACAACTGGAGGGAACGTGTTCCGTCATCGATCCGTCGTCCGTGCGCGCCTGGCCGGTGTGGTGGCCGCCGCCGTGACCGCCGTCGCGCTGACCACCGTCGAACCGGCGCCCCGGGCGGCACACGCCGCCGCCTGCGTCGGTACCTCGGGAGTCACCGTGGTGGTCGATTTCACCGCGCTCGGCGGCGGCGTGCAGGTGGCCTGCGCCCCGGGCGCCCCGGCCACCGGGTTGGCCGCCCTGCAGGGCGCCGGCTTCACCGTGACCGGCACCGCCCGGTGGGGCCTGACGTTCGTCTGCCGGATCAACGGCCTGCCCACCCCGGCGACCGAGCCGTGCGTCAACACCCCACCGGCGACCGCGTACTGGTCGTACTGGCACGCCCCGAGCGGCGGTGCCTGGTCCTACAGCACGTCGGGCGCGGCCAGTCACGACCCGGCCCCGGGCAGCGTCGAGGGTTGGGCGTTCGGTGCCGGCACGCCGCCCGGCATCGCCGCGCCCTGAGCCGCGACACCACCGACGTGGTCGGCGGCGTGCCGGGGGCCGGCCTCCGCCCTGGCGTCGTTCACGCCCGGGGCGGTACCGCTCGGCACCCGGGTGCGCGCCGGCAGACAACCAACCGCGAGCCGATTCCCCCGTCGAGATTCACCGGGTGGAGTTCGGAGCACCGGGGTGCAGCCACCCCCACCCCGCCCTGCACGCAGCGTGGGAGTTCGTTTCGGCGGGGTGCCTTCCGAGCTTCCACCGATCGCTTCCCCGGAGGGCAACACCATGGCATTGTCACGGCGTCTGGTCGCCAGCCTCGGCACGGCCGCGGCGACGACTCTTGTCGTGATCGCCGCCGCGCCCGTGACCGTACTGGCGGTGCCCGCACCCGCCCACACCGCGGCCGCACGTGACGCGGCGTCCTGGCTGGCCGGCGAGTTCACCGACGGCTCGCTGCCTGGCCCGTTCGGCGGCCCGGACTGGGGCCTGACCATCGACGGCATCATCGCCCTGTCCGCCACCGGCGTGGACACCCCGACCAGGCTGAGGGCGACCACCCAGGTCGCCGCGCACGTGCGGTCGTACAACAGCTACGACGACTGGGGCATCGCGGGCTTCACCGACGGCGGGGCCACCGCGAAACTGCTCTACGTCGCCTCCGCCGCCGGTGCCGACCCCACCGACTTCGGCGGCTACGACCTGCGGGCGGAGACCCTGTCGCTGATCGCCGGAGCGGACGCCGGTCACCAGCGAGGACGAATCACCAGCCGCACCACCGCAGAGAGCGGACCGGACCCCAGCAACACGTTCGACCAGTCCTTCGCGGTGCTGGGCCTGGCCCGCAGCGGAGGCGTGCCGCAGGATGCCGTGGACTTCCTGATCCGGCAACAGTGCGCGGCGGGCGGCTTCCGGCTCTACCCCGACACCCCGGAGGGACCGTCGCCATCCTGCGACGAGCAGCCCGGTGCCGTCCTCGACGTCGACTCGACCGCGCTGGCCGTACAGGCACTGCTGGCCGCCGCCGACGTCGGTGCCGCCGGGGCCGCCGACGCCGCGCGCAGGGGCGCCGACTGGCTGGCGACCCGGCAGCACCCTGACGGGTCCTTCGGCGGCTCGGGCCCGACCGCCGGCGCGAACTCCAACAGCACCGGTCTGGCCGGGCAGGCCCTCGCCGCCGTCGGCCGCGACGCCGAGGCCGCCCAGGCGGCGGCGGCGGTGGCCGCACTTCAGCTCACCGCGGCCAAGGTTGGCGCTGCCGCCGCCGACGCGGGCGCCATCGCCTACAACGCCGACGGGCTCGCGGCCGCCGTCGCGGCCGGGATCGCGGACACCGACCGGGACCAGTGGCGCCGTGCCACCACCCAGGCCCTGCTCGGGCTCGCCCAGGTGCCGCTGGGCCGCATCGGCCTCGACCCGCCGCCCACGTACCCGGGACCCACCCCCACCGGCACCGCCTCGCCCACCGCGGCCCCCAGCGGATCACCGACGCCGACCGGCACGGCCACGACCAGCCCGACGCCGAGCGCCACCGTGACCAGCCCGTCGCAGACACCCTCACCCGCCGCCACACCGCCGGGCACCGCCGCTCCGGGCACGACGCCACCGGCCACTTCCGGGCTGGACGGGCTGCCGACCACCGGCACGGCGATCGCCAGCTACGTACTGATCGCGCTGCTGCTGCTCGGTGGTGGTGTGGCGCTGCTCGTGCTCGGCCGCCGGCGGGCGACATGAGCATCCGGGCCGTCCGCGGTGCGGTGGTCGTCACCCTGGTCGCCTCCGGCACGGTGGTCGGGCCGGAAAGCCCGGTGGCGGCGGCCGGTTCGGCGGGCTTCTGCCCGGACGCCTCCGGCGTGACCATCGTGGTCGACTTCAACGAGCTCGGCGGCGGGACGGTCGTGCGCTGCGCGCATGGCGACCAGGCCACCGGCCTCGCGGCGCTCAAGAACGCGGGCTTCCAGGTCACCGGCACCCTGCGCTGGGGCGAGGGGTTCGTCTGCCGAATCGACGGCAGGCCGTCGGCCGCGATGGAGAAGTGCGTCGACACGCCGCCAGCCAGCGCCTACTGGTCGTACTGGCACGCCCCGAACGGTGGGAGCTGGACATACAGCGACATGGGCGCGCTGCACCGCAAACCGCCAGCGGGCAGCTTCGAGGGCTGGTCGTTCTCCCTCAACCGCGGCGCCAACGACGCCCCCCGCCCCAGGATCGCGCCAAAGCGCCCCGCACCGGCGCCGGTGTCATCACCGCCACCGGCACCGCCCACCCCGTCACGGCCGTCCACAGGCGACGATCCGGTGACACCGCCATCGAGCGGAAACGTGGCACCGCCGCCGGTCGCCCGCGGCCGACCGGGCGAGTCCGGTCAGCCGGGCCGCGCCTTTGACCAGCCGACCCCCGCCAGCCTTTCCCCGGCGGCCACCGACCCCGGCGTACCGGCGGACGTGACGCCGAGCGCCACGTCCGGGCCGGCACCGACGGGCTCCTCCGGCCAGGCCCCGGTGACCGAGGTCGCGGCATCCCGCGGCGACGGTGGTCCCCCACTGGGCACGATGGCCGGTGTGCTGCTGCTGGCCGTACTCGTCGGTGGTGGCGTGGCCGCGGCCCGACGACGGCGTCGTGCCGCCGACCCGGATGGCTGAGGTCACGGTGGACCGCGGACCGACCACCGGGGCCGGCCGGGGGATGGTGCGACTGCCGCGGGCGCTGCACCCGGGGGCGTGGTGGTTGTGGGCGCTCGGCCTGGCCACGGCTGCCAGCCACACCACCAACCCGCTGCCGCTGGCCCTGCTCGTCGCGGTCGCCGCGCTGGTGGTCGTCCGCCGGCGCGGCGACGCGCCGTGGGCGCTGGCGTTCCGCATGTACGTCTGGCTCGGCGCGGTGATCGTGGCGATGCGGGTGGTGTTCCGGGTCGTGTTCGGCGGCGGGCAGGGCGAGCACGTGCTGCTCCGGTTGCCGGAGATCCCGCTACCGGAGTGGGCGGCCGGCATCCGCCTGTTCGGGCCGGTCGCCGCCGAGCAGGTCCTCGGTGGCCTCTACGACGGGCTACGGCTGGCGACGATGCTGATATGCCTCGGGGCCGCGAACGCCCTGGCTAACCCGAAACGGCTGCTCAAGGCCGTACCCGGCGCGTTGTACGCGGTGGGCACGGCGGTGGTGGTGGCGTTGTCCGTCGCCCCCCAGGTGGTGGAGAGCGTGTTGCGGGTCCGCCGGGCGCGGCGGCTGCGCGGTGCGCCCGGCCGGGGGATGCGGGCACTGCGAGCGATCGCCCTTCCGGTGTTGGCCGACGCGTTGGACCGATCCCTGGCCCTCGCGGCATCCATGGACTCCCGCGGTTACGGCCGGACCGCGGCGGTGCCGGCCGGGCAGCGGGCTGTCACCGGTGCGCTGGTGCTCGGCGGCCTGGTCGGCGTCTGTGCCGGCACGTACGGACTGCTCGACGCCACCGGACCCGACCGTCTGGGGCTGCCGATGCTCCTGGCCGGACTGGCCGCCGCCGTGGCCGGCATGTTGCTGGCCGGTCGTCGGATCCGCCGCAGCCGCTACCGGCCGGACCGCTGGCGACCGGCCGAACTGCTCGTCGCCGGCTGCGGCGTGACCGCCGCGGCGCTGACCATGCTGGCCGGCGCGGTCGACCCGGAACCGCTCTACCCTCCGGTCAGCCCGCTCACCTGGCCAGAACTGACCCCGCTGGTGCTGCTCGCCGTCGCTGCCGCGGCGCTCCCGGCGTGGCTGGCGCCTCCACCGCCCCTGACGCGGACCGCCCGCCCGCCCTCGGCACCGACGGGAGTGACGGCCGCCGAGGCCGTGCGCGCGGCCGTGCCGCCCACACGCGTCCCGGGAGGTCGCGCATGATCCGATTCGATCGGGTAACCGTCCGCTACCCCGACAACGGCCCGGCACCGCTGCGGGACGTGACACTTCGCGTCGAGGAGGGCGAGCTGTGCCTGGTCGCCGGCCGCACCGGGGCCGGAAAGTCGACCCTGCTGCGGGCGATCAACGGGCTGGTCCCGCACTTCACCGGCGGCACCCTGCACGGCACCGTCACCGTCGACGGCCGGGACACCCGCACCCACCCGCCGCGTGACCTCGCCGACGTCGTCGGCGTGGTCGGCCAGGACCCGCTGTCCGGGTTCGTCACCGACACCGTCGAGGAGGAGCTGGCGTACGGCATGGAACAGCTCGCCCTGCCGCCGACCGTGATGCGCAAGCGGGTGGAGGAGACGCTGGACCTGCTCGGCATCGCCGACCTGCGCAACCGACCACTGCGGACCCTGTCCGGCGGTCAGCAGCAACGGGTCGCCATCGGTGCCGTGCTCACCACCCACCCCCGGGTGCTGGTGCTCGACGAACCCACCTCCGCCCTGGACCCCACCGCCGCCGAGGATGTCCTCGCCACGATCACCCGCCTGGTGCACGACCTCGGCGTCACCGTCGTGCTGGCCGAACACCGGCTCGAACGCGTCGTGCAGTACGCCGACCGGCTGCTCTACCTGCCCGGTGACGGCCGTGTGGTCGACGGTCCGCCGGCGGAGGTGCTGGCCGACGTGAATCTCGTACCGCCGCTGGTCGAGCTGGGCCGCCTGGCCGGCTGGACACCGCTGCCACTGTCGGTACGCGACGCCCGGCGGCAGGCCACCGAACTGCGCCAACGGCTCGCCCGTGCCACACCATCCTGGCCGCCGCCGGCCACGGAGCCGGCGACGGCGCTGAGTGCACGGAGGATCGTCGTGCGACATCCCGGTACGGTCGCCGTGGCCGGCGTCGATCTCGACCTGCACACCGGCCAGATCGTCGCGTTGATGGGCCGCAACGGCTCCGGCAAGTCCAGCCTGCTGTGGGCCGTGCAGGGCAGCGGCCCACGCCAGGGCGGTGCCGTGACCGTATTCGGTCCCACGGGCGCCGTCGACCCGAGGAGGCTGCCGGCTCACCAGGCCCGTCGGCACGTCGGACTGGTCCCGCAGACCCCGGGGGACCTCCTCTACCTGGAGACGGTGGACGCCGAGTGCCACCAGGCCGACCGGGAGACCGGGGTGCCGGCCGGCACCTGCCGTGCCCTGCTGGACCAGCTCGCCCCCGGCCTGCCCGGTGACCGGCACCCGCGGGATCTGTCCGAGGGGCAGCGGCTGGCGCTCGCGCTCGCCGTCCAACTCACCGCGGCCCCGCCGGTCGTGCTGCTGGACGAGCCGACCCGGGGTCTGGACTACGACGCCAAGCGGCGGTTCGCCTCCCTGGTACGCGGGCTGGCTGCCGCCGGGCGCAGCGTGGTGGTCGCGACGCACGACGTCGAACTCGTCGCGGCGCTGGCGGACCGGGTGATCGTGATGGCCGAGGGCGAGATCGTGGCCGACGGAGCCACGGCGGAGGTCATGCTCGCCTCACCCGCGTTCGCTCCGCAGGTGGCCAAGGTGCTCGCGCCGGCACCGTGGCTGACCGTCGAGCAGGTCGCCGCCGCGCTGGGGGCGGCCCGGGAGCCGGCATGAGTGTCCTGCGGGTCGCGCCGCGCACCGCGGTGGTGCTGGTTCTCGCGTCGGCCGCCGCGCTGGCCCCCTTCACCTGGCCGTTGTTCATCCCCGCGCGCCCGGACGGCGCGGCCCGCGCCGCCGAGGCACCGTTGGTCTTCGTCGTCATGTTGCCGGTGCTGGTCGCGCTCGCCCTGGCCGAGCTCACCTCCGGTGGGATCGACAGCAAGGCCCTGGCGATGCTCGGCGTGCTCGCGGCCGTCAACGCCGCGCTGCGCCCGCTCGGGGCGGGTACCGCCGGCGTCGAGACCGTGTTCTTCCTTCTCGTCCTCGCCGGGCGGGTCTTCGGCCCGGGGTTCGGGTTCCTGCTCGGCTCGACGTCGCTGTTCGCCTCCGCGCTGCTCACCGCCGGGGTCGGACCATGGCTGCCGTTCCAGATGCTGGCCGCCTCGTGGGTCGGTCTCGGTGCCGGCCTGCTTCCGCGACGGCTGAGGGGCCGGGCGGAGGTCGCCGCGCTGGCCGCGTACGGCGCACTCGCGGCCTACGGCTACGGGCTGCTGATGAACCTGTGGTTCTGGCCGTTCAGCACCGGCACGGACACCCAGCTGTCGTACGTCGCCGGCGCACCGCTGCTGGAGAACCTGCACCGCCTCGCCGTCTTCACCGCGGTGACCTCCACCTTCGGCTGGGACACCGGACGGGCCGTCACCACCGCCCTGGCGATCGTCCTCGCCGGTCCGGCAGTGCTCACCGCGCTGCGCCGCGCCGCCCGCCGGGCAGCCTTCGACGCCCCCGTCAGGTTCGCCGCGCCCCGGTCCGCGGTCGCCGACGCCGCGGTGGCCGCGACCGACGAGCTGCCGGGCGGCCCTCGGGCGAATCGACGTCGACGTGTCCGTCGCTAGCGATCCCGGTCACGCTGCTCGGCCGGCTCCTGGCGATCACCCGCGTTTGCCTGTCCGACGGTCTCGTCCGGCAGGGTCCGCGCCGACCGGAGTGAGCAGGCCCGGTTCGACCGAGCCGCCGACCCGGGCCGTCGGGAAGGAGGACGACCTCGCCCGCGACAACGCGTCCGTGGTGGCTCGGTCCGCCGTCGGTGGCAGTGGCATCAGCGGCGCCAGACGGTGCCGCGGCGCTCGTACTCCAGGACCTGCTCGACCTGGACGGCGAGATCGGCGCCGAGGAACCGTTCGACGAGCCACAGCGCCAGGTCGAGCCCGGAGGTGATACCACCGGCGGTGACCAGGTCCCCGTCGTCGACGACCCGCGCCGGCACGACGACACCGCCCTGGGCCCGTAGGTCCTCGACTGCCCCGTGGTGGGTGGTGCACGGCCGGCCGGCGGTCAGACCGGCCGCGGAGAGCAGCATGGTGCCGGTGCAGACGGCGGCGATGGTCAGCCCGCGTCGCCGGGCGGCGGCGGCGATCGCGGCCGGCACCACACCCCGCTGGATCTCGTACAACACGCCCGGGCTGTCGGCACGCCGGTAACCACCACCGGGCACGAGCAACAGGTCCGCCTCACGCGGCGCCCACCGCCCCACCGGCCCGACCTGGCTGCCGTGGAGGGCGTCGACCGGGCTGTCACCGTCCACCGTCACCATGCTGGTGGTGATCGCCCCGCCCAGCCGCTTCGCCATTCCGAAGACCTCGATCGGGGCGATGAAGTCCATCTCCTCGACCCCGTCGAACACGACGATCTGCACCCGCAGCGGCCGGGCGGTCGTGAAGGCCGGGCCGGCGGAGGCGCTCTCTGGCATCAGTACCGCACCGCCCGCAACCGCTCCGGCGGCGACCGTGGCCCGAAGGACGTCCCGACGATCCATCGGCTGCTCCTCATCGTGGTATCAGCTCCGACACGACGGTCCTGATAGATGGTCGTCAACCGATGTCGGTTGGTTCCGGTCGCGTCAGGGTCCGGCGGGCACCGGTGGAGGGCAGACCGACGGGTACGCCAACGTTCGGCACCGGTGGTCTCGACCCCGCCGTCGGCGGGCGAGGGTGCGGGCGCGGCACGTGCGGGACGACATGACGGCCCACGGGCGTGTGGGCCCGGGCGACGAGCGGGCCGCGGTCGACCAGCCGTACGGCCCGTCGCCGAAGAGCCCGAGGAGTGACGTTGCGGTCACCCGATGCTGTCAGGGCCGGTCGCTTCCGACCGGCCCTGTGCGTTTCCGCTGTTCAACTGTGCGCGCCCGAAGGGATTCGAACCCCTAACCTTCTGATCCGTAG
>CALGAM010000204.1 GCA_937951935.1 uncultured Micromonospora sp.
GACGTGCCGGACGAGGGTGGCCACCTCTCGCAGCCCGGTGCGGGTGAGCTCGCGCCGGACCCGGATCCCGGCGGCCGACGGCGCCGCCCCGGCCAGCCGGGCCAGGGTGCGGAAGGTGCTGCTGGTGGCGGCGACCCGGTCCCACCCGGTCCTCGTCACCTCCTCCAGGGCCGGCCCGAGGATGCGTTCGACGTGCTCCTCCAGCTGGGCGACGACGGCCGGGGCGGGGACGGCGTCGGCGTCGGGCCCGGTCGCGAACCACTCACGGGTCAGCCGGCCCGCACCGAGCGGCAGGGAGAGCGCGCACTCGGGCTCCTCGTCGGGCCCGGCCGCCAGCTCCAGGGACCCGCCGCCGATGTCCAGCACCAGCAGCCGCCCCGCGGACCAGCCGAACCACCGGCGTACGGCGAGGAAGGTCAGCCGGGCCTCGTCGGTGCCGGACAGGGCCTGGAGGCGGACCCCGGTCTCGGCCCGGACCCGGGCCAGCACGTCCGGCGCGTTGGTGGCGTCCCGGACCGCGGAGGTGGCGAGGGCCAGCAGGTCGGCGGAGCCCAGCCGCTGCGCGGAGAGCCTCGCCTGCGCGACCGCGGCGACGAGGGCGTCGACGCCGGCCCCGGTCAGCGCCCCGTCCCGGCCGACCCGCTCGGCGAGGAGGAGGACCTTCTTCTCCGAGTGCACCGGCCGGACGGGGGCCCCGCGACGGGCGTCCGCCACCAGAAGGTGCACGGTGTTGGAACCGACATCGAGTACGCCGAGTCGCATGGATTGCACGCTAGACGCAGGTCGAGGCGGGGTCACGGGCGTACGCTGGCCGCGTGGCAGCACGTAACCAGCTCCGGGTCCTCGTGGACGATCCCGCCGACCCACGCAGCCGGGAGGTCCCGCTCGACTTCCCTCGGGAGTGGATCGAGTTTCCCGACCCCGCCGATCCCGAGCACCTGATCCGGGCCGACCTGACCTGGCTCCTGTCCCGCTGGAGCTGTGTCTTCGGCAGGACCTGCCACGGCATCATCGCCGGCCGCTCCGCCGACGGCTGCTGTTCGCACGGCGCGTTCTTCACCGACGCCGACGACGAGAAGCGGGTCCGCGGGGCGGTGAAACGCCTCACCCCGCGGACGTGGCAGCACTACCGGAGGGGCTTCAAGAACTACACCGAGATGGACTCGGTGGACGGCGAGGCTCCGGCCCGGCGTACCGCGACCCGGGGCGAGGACGGCCCCTGTGTCTTCCTCAACGACCCCGACTTCCCGGGCGGCGGCGGCTGCGCGCTGCACGCCCAGGCGCTGCGGGACGGCGTACACCCGCTGGAGTACAAGCCGGACGTCTGCTGGCAGCTCCCGATCCGGCGCGACCAGGACTGGGTCACGCGACCCGACGGGACGAAGGTGCTGGTCTCCACGCTCGGCGAGTTCGACCGGCGCGGCTGGGGCGAGGGTGGGCACGACCTGGACTGGTGGTGCACCTCCTCGCCGGAGGCACACGTCGGGACCGAGCCGATGTACGTCTCGTACGAGCCCGAGCTGACCGCGTTGATCGGCAAGGCGGCGTACGCCAGACTCGCCGCGTTCTGCGCCGAACGGGCCCGGCGCGGGCTGGTCGCGCCGCATCCGGCGACCGCCGGGGCCGACCCGGTGGTGGTGTACCGGCAGCAGGGCGACCCGACGGCGGCGGGCCCGAGGGCCGCCGCGGCTGCCGACAACGGCACGAGCGCCACCACCGGCGACGGCAGGACCACCGCCGCGGCTGCCGGCAGCCGCAGGACGGCCCCCACCGGCGGCGGCAGGGCCGCCAGCCGTCGGCGTCCCACCCAGCGCAGGGCCGAACCAGGTTCCTGACCGACCGCGCCGGCCGGCCGACGGGGGGCCGCGCGGCCCGGTCCGTGCTACGGCTCGAACTTGTAGCCCAGACCGCGGACGGTGACGATGAACCGCGGCTGTGACGGCTCCGGCTCCACCTTCGAGCGCAGTCGCTTGATGTGGACGTCGAGGGTCTTGGTGTCGCCGACGTAGTCCGCGCCCCAGACCCGATCGATGAGCTGGCCCCGGGTGAGCACCCGCCCGGCGTTGCGCAGCAGCAGCTCCAACAGTTCGAACTCCTTCAACGGCAGCTGCACCGGGTTGCCGTCGACGGTCACCACGTGCCGCTCGACGTCCATCCGCACCGGGCCGGCGGCCAGGGTCGACGCGTTCGCCTCGGCGCCCTCGCTGTTGCGCCGCCGCAGCACGGCCCGGACCCGGGCCACCAGCTCCCGGGGCGAGTACGGCTTGGTGACGTAGTCGTCGGCGCCGATCTCCAGCCCGACCACCTTGTCGATCTCGCTGTCCCGCGCGGTGACCATGATGATCGGGACCTGGGACCGTTGGCGGAGCTGGCGGCAGACCTCGGTGCCGGACATCTCGGGGAGCATCAGGTCGAGCAGCACGATGTCGGCCCCGGAGCGGTCGAACTCGGTCAGCGCGTCGGTTCCGGTCGCCGCGATCGAGACCTCGAATCCCTCCTTGCGCAGCAGGTAGGAGAGGGCGTCGGAGAACGACTCCTCATCCTCGACCACGAGTACGCGGGCCACGGACCTTCCTCTCTTCGTCGATCCGTACGGTCTAGCCGACCGGATCGGTCTCGATCTCCACTGACGGTGCCGGCGGCAGGAAGGCGTCCGGTGGACGCGCAGGAAGCCGCAGGGTGAACGTCGAACCGCCCCCGAGGGTGCTGGAGACCTCGACCCGGCCGCCGTGGTTGGTGGCGATGTGCTTGACGATCGCCAGCCCGAGCCCGGTGCCGCCGGTCTGCCGCGACCGGGCCTGGTCGGTGCGGTAGAAGCGCTCGAAGATCCGGTCGACGTCGTCCGGGGCGATGCCGATGCCCTGGTCGGTCACGGCGATCTCGATGTGGTCGCCGGCGTGCCGGACGGTCAGGGTGACGGTCGTTCCCTCCCCGGAGTAGGCGATCGCGTTCTCGACCAGGTTGCTGACCGCGGTGGCGATCTGGCTGTCGCTGCCGTAGACGGTCAGCTCACGGTCACCCTCGACGACGATGTCGATCCCCCGGGCGGTGGCGGCGGTCCGGGTCCGGTCGAGAACCTCGGCGACGACCCAGTCCACGGCGACGGGATCGGGGTCGGGCAGCGGCTCGGCGCCCTGGAGCCGGGTGAGCTCCAACAGCTCGTTGACGAGCTTACCGAGTCGGGTCGACTCGTGCTGGATCCGCTCGGCGAACCGGCGCACCGCCGCCACGTCCTCGGACGAGTCGGGAACCCCCCTGCCGGTGGTCTGGTCGATGGCGTCCAGCAACGCCTCGGCGAGGAGTTGCAGCGCGCCGATCGGGGTCTTCAGCTCGTGGCTGACGTTGGCGACGAAGTCCCGGCGCACCCGGGCCACCCGGTGCGACTCGGTGACGTCGGCCGCCTCGACGGCGACGTGGCCGGCCCCGATCCCCATCGCCCGCAGGTGTACGCCGAGCGGATCCTGCATGCCGCCGTCGCGTCCCCGTGGCAGGTCCAGCTCCACCTCGCGGCGCACTCCGGTGCGGCGTACCTGGCCGGCGAGGGTCCGGACGATCGGGTGCGCGGCGACCGTACCGGGGGTGGTGCCGACCCGGAGCAGGCCCATGGCCCGGGCGGCCGGGTTGACCAGAATCGGGACGTCGTGGGCATCCAGGACGATGACCCCGACCCGGAGCGAGTCCAGGCTCCTGCGGCCGAGACCGGGCAGCCCGCCCGCCTCCTCGTCGATGCCCGTCGCCGGCTTCCTGGCGCGTGGGGCGCCGCCGGCCACGCCCTGGCCGCAGGCGGCACCCGTGCGATGTTCGGGCGGTGTGTCGGCGGCCCGACGGATCTGGGTGAGCCGGTGACGGAGCCGGACCCGGCCGAGGGACAGGCCGAGGCCGAGGGCGAGCCCGCCGATCACACCCGCGACCACCCCCCAGTCCACGCGGCGATCGTAGGGTCATCGTCAGCCCATTGACCAGGCAAAATCGGGCGAATCACGTGGCTGTCGGGGAATGTTCACCCCGCGGCCGCACGTCGTTCACCGACGTTCACCTCCGGGCCGCCACGGCCGCCCTACCGTGGGCGGGACCCTTCCTGCCGTACGCGCCAGGCGGTCGACCCACACCGGCGGTCGCCGACCGGATCGGTGTGGTCGGCCGGGCGTGGCGGCCTCACCCTGCGGGACGTGATCATGCGCGAGGAATTCCGGATCGACCTCAACATCGTCAGCCAACTCCTGGTCGACATGGCCGAAGCGGTACGGGAGGCGATGCGCCAGGCCACGACGGCGCTGCTGACCGCCGACCGGAGGGCGGCCGAGGGCGTCATCCTGCGGGACGCGGAGATCGACTCGATCTTCCGGCAGGTGGAGGAGCGGGTCTGTGACCTGCTGGCCCGGCAGGCCCCGGTCGCCACGGACCTGCGGACCCTGATCACCGCGCTGCACGTCGCCGCCGACCTGGAACGGATGGGCGACCTGGCCGACCACGTCGCCAGGACGGCGCTGCGCCGTCATCCGTCGCCGGCCGTGCCGGCCGAGCTGCGCGGGGTCTTCCGTGAGATGGCGGGGGCGGCCGACCGCATGGCCGGCAAGATCGCCGGCGTGCTGTCGAAGCCCGACGCCACCCTCGCCGCCGAGTTGGAACAGGACGACGACACCATGGACGACCTGCACCGACGGCTCTTCGCGATCCTGCTGGACGACGCGTGGCCGTACGGGGTGGAGACGGCGATCGACGCCACCCTGCTCGGCCGCTTCTACGAGCGGTACGCCGACCACGCGGTGAACGCCGGCCGTCGGGTCGTCTACCTGGTCACCGGTGAACCCGCCTGAGGCGCGGGGAAGGGCCCCGGCGTCGGGTCCGCGACAGAGGGCCCTTCCTTCCGTGCCTGCGGGCTCACCGCCCCTGGTTGGCGACCGCGGCGGCTGCCTCCTTGGCGGCCTCCGGGTCGAGGTACGCCCCACCGGTCACCAGTGGACGCAGCGAGGCGTCGAGGTCGTAGCGCAGCGGGATACCGGTCGGGATGTTCAGCTTGGCGATCGCCTCGTCGGAGATGTTGTCGAGGTGCTTGACCAGCGCCCGTAGCGAGTTGCCGTGCGCGGCGACCAGTACGGTCCGCCCGGCGAGGATGTCCGGCACGATCGAGTCGTACCAGTACGGCAGCAGCCGGTCGACGACGTCCCTGAGGCACTCGGTGCGGGGCATCAGCTCCGGGGGGAGCAGGGCGTAGCGTGGGTCCCCGACCTGGGACCACTCGTCGTCGTCGGAGATCGGCGGCGGCGGGGTGTCGTAGGACCGGCGCCAGAGCATGAACTGCTCCTCGCCGTACTCGTCGAGGGTCTGCTTCTTGTTCTTGCCCTGCAGCGCGCCGTAGTGCCGCTCGTTGAGCCGCCAGGAGCGGCGTACCGCGATCCAGTGCCGGTCGGCGGCGTGCAGCGCCAGCTCGGCGGTCCGGATCGCGCGGCGGAGCACGCTGGTGTGTACCACGTCGGGTAGCAGGTTGTGCTGGCGCAGCAGCTCGCCACCGCGGCGCGCCTCGGCCTCACCCTTGGCCGTGAGGTCCACGTCGACCCAGCCGGTGAAGAGGTTCTTGGCGTTCCAGTCGCTCTCGCCGTGCCGGAGCAGCACCAGCGTGCCGACCGCCGCGCCTTCTCCGGCCACCGGCGCACCCTCCGGTGCGGTCCTCGTACTCGCAGTCATGAAGTTCATCCTGCCGGACCCACCACCCCGGCACGCAACGACCCGGCGTGAGGACCGACACGTGGAAAAACGGATGACCCCGGTCGTGGCCCCCGACTACGGTCGTAAGGCATTTACTGGCAGTCGGTCATTACATCGGGGGCGCGGTGCACACCGTCCGGGACTGGTTCCGGGAGACGACAGGCGGACTACCGAGGACCTTCTGGTATCTGTGGTCCGGCAGCCTGATCAGCCGGCTCGGCTCCTTCGTCGTCATCTTCCTGGCCTTCTACCTGACCGAGATCCGCGGCTTCTCCGAGTTCGAGGCCGGGGTGGTGCTCGGTCTCTGGGGTGCCGGTGGCGCGGTCGGCACCCTGACCGGCGGTGTCCTGGCCGACCGGTGGGGCCGGCGGCCGACGTTGCTCACCGCGCACCTCGGCGCGGCCGGCATGATGCTGGCGCTCGGGTTCGCGCGTCCGCTGTGGCTGATCGCGCTCGGGGCGCTGCTGCTCGGTGTCTTCGCCGAGGGATCCCGGCCGGCCTTCGGCGCGATGCTGGTCGACGTCGTGCCCAAACGCGACCGGCTGCGCGCCTTCACCCTCAACTACTGGGCGATCAATCTCGGCTTCGCCTGCGCGGCGGTCCTCGCCGGCCTGGCGGCCGAGGCGAACCACCTGCTGCTCTTCGTCGTCGACGCGGCCACCACGTTCGGTACCGCCGCGCTCCTCTTCCTACGGGTCCCCGAGACCCGCCGGCCGCGCACCGCCACACCCGCCGGGGTCGACCGGCCCGGCGCCGGGAATCGCGGGCTGTTGAGCGCGGTGACCGACCGGGTCTTCGTCAGCTTCGTGGCGTTGAACGTCCTGATCGCGCTGGTCTTCATGCAGCACACCTCGATGCTGCCGATCGCGGTGAGCCAGGACGGACTGCCGCCCTCCACCTACGGCACGGTGATCGCGGCCAACGGGGTGCTGATCGTGGCCGGGCAGCTCTTCGTCCCACGGCTGATCCGGGACCGTCGCCACTCCCGGGTGCTGGCGCTGGCCGCGCTGCTCGTCGGTGTCGGCTTCGGACTGACCGCGTTCGCCGACGACGCCTGGTTCTACGCGCTGACCGTGGTGATCTGGACCCTGGGCGAGATGCTGAACTCGCCGTCGAACTCGACGCTCATCGCCGAACTGTCGCCGTCCGCGCTGCGTGGCCGCTACCAGGGGCTCTACTCGCTCTCGTGGTCGGTGGCCGCCTTCGGGGCGCCGGTGGCCGGCGGGTTCGTCTGGGAACGGTTCGGCGACACGGTGCTCTGGCTGGGCTGCGCGCTCATCGGCGGTGTCGCGGCCCTCGCGCACCTGCTCGCCGGCCCGTCCCGGGAGCGTCGGGCCCGTGAGCTGCGGGCGCTCGAGGAGGCGTACGCCGCGGCCGCGGCAGCCCGTCCGGCGCGGACGACTCCGCCGACGCGGGTCCCGCGACCGGCGGAGGACCGCCCGGCACCGGCGACGGCGGATGCCTGACCCGCGCCCGGCGGTGTGCCGGGACGCCCGGCGGTGAGGGTGGCGCGGCGGCGTGTGGAGGTCCGTCGGGTACCGGTGGCGGGTGTCGGGCGGGTTCACGCCTCCGGGGCCACCCGGCGGCGGCGGGCGACGCTCACCCCCGCAAACGTCGCCCGCACGCACCGCCGGTAACAGGCGGCGGCGCCGTCCCCCAACGGCGTCCGGTACCGCCTGTCCCCAGCATCGCCACTCGATGCGCGGATCTGATCGATCCGGCGCCCCCCCGAACGATTCCGAGCGCGACGCGTGATCACGTTAGTTGTCGCCCGGCCGCCCACACAACCCGGGACCCTTGTCTTGCCGATCACACCGGGTAACGGTGACGCCCGCCGACACCCGGGACAACACGCGACCACGCCGACCACATTCCCGCATCCCGCCCGCGTCATTCATCCGTCCTCACGCTGCGGCGCCTCGGTACGGAAGAAGTTGCTCTGCCTGCCGTCGGACAACTGCTCCTGGTAGATGAAGTTCAGGTCCCGCAGGTCGAAGGTCTCGAACCACTCGTCCCAACTGACCGGCTTCAGCCCGCCGCCCTCCCGCCAACCCGGGAAGTCGAACGTCAGGACGCCGAGCCGGCCATCACGCTCGGTGCCCTCGATCGTCGCCGGTTGGGCGTTGCGGGCCTCCGCCCAGCGCCGGATGACGTCGTGGTTGCGGGTGACCAGGCTCCGCCCCGGCCGCTCCGGCTGGTCCTGGGTCGAGCTGATCGGCTGCGCGTACGCGAGCGTCTTCGACCGACCGTTCGCCTGGCGGGTGCGGCCGGCCGCCGCGCTGCGCCTCCCCGCTCCGTTCGTCGTCTTCCGGGCCGCCGTGGAGGTCGTCTTCCGGGGCTCCGCGGCCTTCTTCCGGGCCGCGGCGGTCGTGGCCTTCCGGGTTCCCGGGGCCTTGGCCGTCGTGGCCGGGGCGGCCTTCCGCGTACCGGCCGGCCGGGTCGCGGCCCCGGTCGCCCTCCGGGCCGGCGCCGTCGTCGTCTTCCGGGTCGGCTGTCGGGCGGCGACCGTGGTCTTCCGGGCCGCTGCCGTCTTCGCCGGCGCCTTCCGGGCCGGAGCGCGCTTCGCGGCCGTCTTCCTCGCCGTGGCTTTCTTCGCGGGTGCCTTCTTCGCCGGTGCCTTCTTCGCGGTCGTCGCCCGCCGGCCCGGGGTGGCGGTCTTCTTCGCGGCCGTCTTCCGGGCCGGCGCCTTCTTCGCCGGCGCCTTCGCGGCGGCCTTCCTCGTCGTGGTGGTGGTGCCGCCCCGGCTCTCCGCCCGCAGGAGGCGGACCAGACGGTTCACCAGATCCGGCTTGCGCAGGGCGGAAATACCCGAGATGCCGCGCTTGCGGAGCTGACCGCGAAGGTCCTCGACCCTCATCGACTTGATCTTGCTCTCGTCAACCGCGGTGCCGCTACTGGCTCGGCGCTTCGTCGCGGTCGCGGTTGCGCCGCGACCGGAACTGTTCCGCTGGGCCATGGGCTTCTCACGCTCCCTCTGACAGTCTGTCCTCGGCAGGCGGCGCGGTCATCGCTGCGTACCGCCGTCGGTGCACCAGCACGGGCGCCGGCGCCACCGCCGGGGCATACCCGTCAGGGGCGGTCCAAATCCGAGTTTTCCGAAGCCGATCGCTCGAAGAGGTGCGCGAAGGCCCGAAGGTTCGCCAACGACTCGCCCCGCTTGACCCGCCACTCCCACTCCCGGCGGATCGCCGTGCCGAACCCGATCTCCAGCATGGTGTTGAAGGACTCGTCGGCGTAGGTGAGCACCGCGCCGAGCAGCCGGTCCAACTCGTCCTCGGTCAACGAGGCGAGGCTCACCCGACCGGTGAGGTACACGTCGCCGACCGCGTCGACCGCGAACGCCACCCCGTACATCCGGGCGTTGCGCTGGAGCAGCCAGGTGTAGAGCTCCTCGCGCCGCTCGTCCGGCTGGCGCATCACGAACGCCTCGATCCGCAGCGCGTAGTCGCCGATGATCAGGTTGCAGATCGTCCTGAGCTTGTTGGTGCCGGGCAGCGTCACCGCGTACGAGAACTCACCCGTCGGCTCGCAGCTCAGCTCCCGGTCGGCGCAGACCGACTCGATCAGCCGACCGATCTCCGCCCGTGACCTCATCCGCCCACCTTCCGTCCGGCTCGGTCCGCGGCCGCACCGGCCCTGATCCCGGCCCGCCGTGCTGGGCGGACCCGCCCGGTCAGCGGGTCAGCGAGATCGCCCGCGCTCCCTCGACCAGCTCGGCGGCGAGCCGGCTCCGGTGCGTCGCCACCGCCCCACGGTAGACCGCGAGCAGCCGGCTGGCGGTTCGGGCCCAGGAGAAGCGCCGCGCGTGGACGACCGCGCCGCGGGACAGCTCGGCCCGCCGACCCGGTGCGGCCAGCAGACCGCCCAGGACCCGCGCCCAGTCGGCCGGGTCGTGCCCGTCGACCAGCACCCCGCTCACCCCGTCGCGGACGGCGGTGACCAGGCCGCCGACCGCGGCCGCCACGACCGGCGTGCCGCAGGCCTGCGCCTCCAGGGCGACCAGGCCGAACGACTCGTTGTGCGACGGCACCGCGACCAGGTCGGCGGCCCGGTAGAGGGCCGGCAGGTCGTCGCCGGTCTGCGGGGGCAGGAACCGTACGGCGTCGTCCACGCCGAGCTCCGCGGCCAGCTCGACCAGCGCGGTCGGTCGTTCCAGCCCGCTGCCGCTCGGGCCACCGGCGATCACCACCGTGACCTCCGCGGCCAGTCCGGGGTCGCGGGAGCGCAGCTCGGCCAGCGCGTGCAGCAGCACGTCCGGTGCCTTCAGCGGCTGGATCCGACCGACGAAGGCGACGATCGCGCCGCGCTCGGGCAGGCCCAGCCGACGACGGGCGGCCAGCCGGGCCGCCGTCTCCTGTCCGGCCGGCGCGGGCCGGAACCGCTCCAGGTCGACACCCGGCTCCACCACCTCGACCCGGGCCGGATCCGCGTCGTAGCGGTCGATCAGGTCGCGCGCCTCGACCGCGGTGTTGGCGACCAGCCGGTCCGCCTCCGCGACCACCTGCTCCTCACCGATCACCCGCGCCCTCGGCTCCGGCCGGTCCCCCTCGGCGAGCCGGGCGTTCTTGACCTTGGCCAGGGTGTGCGCGGTGTGGACCAGCGGAACCCCCCAGCGCTCCTTGACCAACCAACCGACCTGCCCGGAGAGCCAGTAGTGCGAGTGGACCAGGTCGTAGTAGCCGGGGGGTCGGGCGGCCTCGACCCGCAGCACCCCGGTGGTGAAGGCACAGAGCTGACCGGGCAGGTCCTCCTTGGCCAGGCCCTCGAAGGGCCCGGAGGTGACGTGCCGGACCAGGACCCCGGGCGCCATCTCGACCACGGGCGGCAGGTCGCTGGCGGTGGCCCGGGTGAAGATCTCGACCTCGACCCCGGCCTCGGCCAGCCGCCGCGAGACCTCGACGATGTAGACGTTCATCCCGCCCGCGTCACCGGTGCCTGGTTGGTGCAGTGGCGAGGTGTGCACGGAGAGGGTGGCGATCCGCCGGGGGGTCGGCCACGGTTGGGCGCCCCGCTGCCGGGCGACACCGCTGTGCTCCGCCACGTCCGCTCCTTCTGTCACGGTGTTACGCCGTCCCGCACCATCCGGGCCAGTCAACAAGAACCACCCAGCTGGGGGACATCTTCCCGATCGATCGACTCCCAATCCTCCGCGCGTCCCGAGACGGGGTCCGGGGACACCCGGGCGAGGTGACAGACCTCATCCCGAGCCGTGGGTCCGGCCCGTGCCGCGCTGCGCCA
>CALGAM010000205.1 GCA_937951935.1 uncultured Micromonospora sp.
TGGATCGAGGCGCACAAGCGGCTGCCGCAGGCGCTGACGCTGTTCCTTCGTTCCGGCTTCTCCCGCATCCCGGTCATCGGGGAGAGCGTCGACGACGTGCTCGGGGTGCTCTACCTCAAGGATGTGATCCGGCAGACCCAGGGTGGTGCCTCCGACACCGACCAGCGTACGGTGGCCGAGGTGATGCGGCCGGCCACCTTCGTGCCCGAGTCGAAGCCGGTCGACGACCTCCTCTCCGAGATGCAGGCGGCCCGGACCCACATGGTGATCGTCGTCGACGAGTACGGCGGCACCGGTGGCCTGGCCACGATCGAGGACATCCTGGAGGAGATCGTCGGCGAGATCACCGACGAGTACGACGTCGAACGCCCGCCGGTGGAGCGGCTCGACGACGGCGCGGTCCGGGTCACCGCCCGGCTGCCGGTGGAGACGCTCGGTGAGCTCTTCGACGTGGAGTTGCCGGCCGACGAGGTGGAGACCGTCGGCGGTCTGCTCGCCCAGGCGCTCGGCCGGGTGCCGATTCCCGGCGCCGAGGCCGAGGTGAACGGGCTGTGGCTCCTCGCCGAGGGAACCACCGGTCGGCGCAACCACATCGACACCGTGCTGGTCCGCCGGGTGAGCGAGGCGGGCGCGCGCGACCGCGACGGGCGTGACCGCGAGCGCGACCAGCGTGGGCGGGGCCACGACAATGAGATCGTCCGTGACCCCGAGCGTGGAGCCGGGGCCGAGTTCCGGGCCGAACAGCCGACCCGGGAGCAGCAATCCCGTTCCGAGGAGAGGCAAACCGCTGATGCCTGAGTCGTCCGCCGCCCCGGCCGTGCCGGCCGGGACCTCACCCGCCGTGCCGGCCCTCGCCGCCCCGGCTGCCGCCGGGCTGACCGCCGAGGACACCAAGCTGGTGGTCCTGGCCCGCGGTGCGCGGGCGCGGATCGGCGCGGTCGAGGGGGCGGCCGTCCGTGACCAGGACGGCCGTACCTACGCCGCGGCCAGCGTCTCGCTGCCCTCGCTGACCATCACCGCGCTGCAACTGGCGGTCGCCTCGGCGGTCGCCGCCGGCGCCACCCGGCTGGAGGCCGGCGCGGTGGTCACCGAGGCGTCGACGCTGGACGGGGCCGGGTACGCCGCTGTCCGGGACCTGTCCGCCGACGCGCCGATCCACGTGGCCGCCCCGGACGGCACCGTGCTCGGCACGGTGGTCGAGTGATCCCGGGCCGTGTGGCGGACGGCTACCGCGCCGGTTTCGCCTGCTTCGTCGGCCGCCCCAACGCCGGCAAGTCGACCCTGACCAACGCCATCGTCGGGCAGAAGATCGCCATCACCTCCAGCAAGCCGCAGACCACGCGGCACGTGGTCCGGGGCGTGCTGCACCGTCCGGACGCGCAGCTCGTCCTCGTGGACACGCCCGGTCTGCACCGGCCCCGGACGTTGCTCGGCGAACGCCTCAACGACCTGGTCCGACAGACCTGGAGCGAGGTCGACGTGATCGGCCTGTGCATCCCCGCCGACGAGACCATCGGACGCGGCGACCGGTTCATCAGCGGCGAGCTGGCCGGGTTGAAGGCCACGGTGCTGGCGGTGGTGACCAAAACCGACCTGGTCGACCGGAAACGGCTGGCCGAGCAGTTGCTCGCGGTCAGCGAGCTGGCCGACTTCGCCGAGGTGGTCCCGGTCAGCGCGGTCTCCGGCTACCAGGTCGACACCCTGGTCGACGTGATGACCCGGTACCTGCCGCCCTCGCCGCAGCTCTATCCCGACGACATGCTCACCGACGAGCCGGAGCAGGTCCTGGTCGCCGAGCTGATCCGGGAGGCGGCGCTGGAGGGGGTCCGGGACGAGCTGCCGCACTCGATCGCGGTGGTGGTCGAGGAGATGATCCCCGAGGGGCGGCTGACGAAGATCTATGCCCACGTGTACGTCGAACGCCCGAGCCAGAAGGCGATCGTGATCGGCGCCCGGGGCAGCCGGCTCAAGGAGGTCGGCACCCGGGCCCGGCAGCAGATCGAGGAGTTGCTCGGCACCCGGGTCTACCTCGACCTGCACGTCCGGGTCGCCAAGGACTGGCAACGGGATCCGAAGCAGCTCCGCAAGCTCGGTTTCTGATGAGGGCCGGATGGGCAGGATCCTGTCGGTGAATCTGGCGGTGCCGGAGCCGAACAGCGCCAAGGCGGTGGGGGTCACCGGCATCCGGAAACGGCCGGTGGACGGGCCCGTGCAGGTCAGGGCCCCGGGACCGCAGAGGACCGGGTTGGGCAGCGGTCTGGTCGGCGACCAGATCTTCGACGTGGAGCACCACGGCGGCGACGACCAGGCCGTGTACGCGTACGCCCGGGAGGACTACGACTGGTGGGAGCGCCAGCTGGGCCGGACGTTGCCCGGCGGCGTCTTCGGGGACAACCTCACCACCGTCGGGATCGACGTCAACGGCGCGCTGCTCGGCGAACGCTGGCAGATCGGGGCCGGGCTGGTGCTGCAGGTCACCTTCGCCCGCATACCGTGCGCCACGTTCCAGGCCAAGATGGGCGAGCCGCAGTGGATCAAGCGGTTCACCCGGGAGGCCCGACCCGGGGCGTACCTGCGGGTGGTCGTGCCGGGTGAGGTCCGGGCCGGCGACGAGGTGACGGTGGTGCACCGCCCGGAGGGCGGGGTGAGCGTGGCGGAGGCCTTCCGCGCCTGGACCCTCGAACCCGAACTGCTGCCGCGGCTGCTCGGGTCGGACGCACCCGACGGGGTGAAGGAGAAAGTCCGGCGCCGGCTGGAGTGGGTCGGCGGCCGCTGAGCGGGGTCGGCGGCCGCTGAGCGGGGTCGGCGGCCGCCGGGGTGGCGGCCGCGGGGCCGGGTCCGCGGTCCGGCGAGGGTGACGTCACGCGGCCGCCTGTCGGCAGGGAAGAATGGGCGCGTGCCCGGGTACCGCCGACAGCTCTACCGTGACGACGCGGTGGTGCTCCGTACCCAGAAGCTCGGTGAGTCGGATCGGATCATCACCCTGTTGACCCGGCGGCACGGCCGGCTCCGGGCGGTCGCCCGGGGCGTACGGCGGACCACGTCGCGGTTCGGCGCCCGGCTGGAGCCGTTCGGCCACGTCGACCTGCAACTCGCCGGCGACCCGGAAGGACGGGACGGCGGCACGCTGCAGAGCGTCAGCCAGGTCGAGGCGATCGCGCTCTACGGCAAGCGGTTCATCGACGACTACCCCCGGTACACGGCGGCCAGCGCTATCGCGGAGACCGCGGAACGGCTCACCCCGGTGGAGCGGGAGCCGGCGCCGCGCCTGTTCCAGCTCACCCTCGGCGGCCTGCGCGCGCTCGCGGCCGGGGAGCACGCCACGACCCTGGTGCTCGACGCGTACCTGCTGCGCGGGATGGCGTTGGCCGGCTGGGCACCCGCGCTGGTCGCCTGCGCCGTCTGCGGTACGCCGGGCCGGCACGCGGCGTTCTCCGTGCCCGCCGGGGGGTGTGTCTGCCCGGACTGCCGGCCGCCCGGCGCGGCTCGTCCGGCGCCGGCCACCCTGGAGCTGATGGCCGCGCTCGTCTCCGGCGACTGGCGGACGGCCGACCGGGCCGATCCGGCGCACCGCCGGGAGTGCAGCGGCCTGGTGGCGGCACACCTGCAGTGGCATCTCGAACGAGGGTTACGCTCGTTGCCGCTGGTCGACAGAGGATCGACCGGTGTGAGGGACGCAGCAGCGAAGGAACCGCAGTGAGTCGAGCGACGACCAGGGGAGTACGTCGACAGCCTGTCCCGCCGAGCCCGCACCCGTCCGGTGCCCGGCCTCCCGCGCTGCCTCCCGAAGCCCTACCCCGTCACGTGGCGATCGTCATGGACGGCAACGGCCGCTGGGCCAGGCAGCGCGGCCTGCCCCGGACCAAGGGACACGAGCAGGGCGAGTACTCCCTCTTCGACACCATCGAGGGTGCGATCGAGATCGGGATCCCCTACCTGACGGCGTACGCCTTCTCCACGGAGAACTGGCGGCGGTCGCCGGAGGAGGTGCGGTTCCTGATGGGGTTCAACCGGGACGTCATCCGGCGCCGCCGGGACCAGTTGGTGGACCTCGGGGTGCGGGTGGTCTGGTCGGGCCGGGCCGGACGGCTCTGGAAGAGCGTCATCTCGGAACTGCGGACGGCCGAGGAGATGTCCCGGCACAACACGACGTTGACGCTCCAGTTCTGCGTCAACTACGGCGGCCAGGCCGAGATCGCCGACGCCGCCGCCGCGATCGCCCGGGACGTCGCCGCCGGCCGGGTCGATCCCGCGAAGGTGAACGAGAAGATGATCGCCCGGTACCTCTACCACCCGGAGGTGCCGGAGGTCGACCTGTTCCTGCGCCCCTCCGGCGAGCAGCGCATCTCCAACTTCATGCTCTGGCAGAGCGCGTACGCCGAGCTGGTCTTCCTGGACACGCTCTGGCCGGACTTCGACCGCCGCCACCTCTGGTACGCCTGCGAGCTGTACGCGAAGCGGGACCGACGGTTCGGCGGGGCGGTACCCAACCCGGTCGCGCCGGAGTCGACCGACGCTCACGGGGGTGCCTGACGGCAGAACCCCGGCTGTCGGGTACCCCGGGGCGCGGCGGCGCGGCCGCGGCGTACCGGCTGGGGGGCACCGGCCGGCGCACCGGTCAGGAGATCACCGGCCGGTAGGTGCCGAGCGCCACGCTGACCGCGAGGATGCCGGCGGCCACCAGCACCGCCCCGCCGACCAGGGCGGTGTCCGCCCAGGTGAAGCGCTGCTGGCGGGCCGAGGTGCGCGGGGTGTCCGAGTCGAAGCCCCGCGCGTCCATCGCGGTGGCCAACCGGGTGCCCCGGCGGATCGCCCCGACCAGCAGCGTGAACGCCGTCGATCCGAAGATCCGCAGGCGGGCCAGCGGGTTGCCTCCGGCGTCGACACCCCGGGCCCGGCGGGCCATGCTGATCAACTGCCACTCGGTGGCCAGCAGCGGCACCAGCCGGAACGCGGCCAGCGCCCCGATCGCGAACCGCGGCGACGTCTTCGCGTTCTGGACCAGCGCGTCGGCGAGGTCGGTCGGGTCGGTGGTGGCGAAGACCAGGACGCCCGGTAGCGCCACCGCGAGCAGCCGGAGCGCCAGCCCCAGCCCGGTGTTCAGCACTCCGGTGGTGACCACCAGCGGCCCGGCCGCGACCAGCGGTTCGCCGGTCCGCTCGGCGGCGAAGAGGGTGAGGGTGACGAGGATGCCGAGCGCGCTGAGCAGCAGCGGCCAGGCCCGGCGGGCCAGCAGCCGGTAGGGGACGCCGAACAGCGGTGCCACGGCCAACTCCACCCCGATGGCCAGGGCCGGTACCACCGGATCGAGGGTGACCAGCAGCAGCACCGAGAAGAGCAGGGCGGCGGCGAGCTTGGCCACCGGGTTGCGTCGGGCCAGCGGGGCGGTGGGCGTGGCGACCGGACCGTACGCGATCACGCCGCCTCCCCGTGGGGTCCCCCGCCCGGCGGTTCACCGGCCTGCCCGTCCGGCCGCCCGCCGAGGTGGAACGTCCGGTCGGCGAGCGCGGCGACGAAGTCGGCGTCGTGGGTGACGGCGACGATGCCGTGCCCGGCGTCCCGCAGCCCGGCGAGCAGGTCGACCAGTTCGCGCCAGGTCCGGCGGTCCTGCCCGAAGGTCGGTTCGTCCAACACCAGCAGCCGGGGCGCGGTGGCCAGCGCCGTCGCGACGCTGAGCCGGCGTGCCTGGCCGCCGGAGAGGGTGTACGGGTTGGCGTCGGCCACCGTGTCGAGCCGGAGCCGGGCCAGCAGGTCGTCGACGATGGCGGTGACCTCCGCCGGAGTGCGGCCGGCCCGGCGCGGGCCGAGCGCCAGTTCCGCCCGGACCGTGCCGGTGACGAACTGGTGTTCCGGGTTCTGGAAGACCGAACCGATCCGGCGCACCAACACCGGAGCCCGCCACCGGTGCGGTGGCTGGTCAGCGTGCCGGCCGGCCAGCGCCGGGGTCGCGGCGAGCCGGCCGGTGCCGGGTCTGAGCAGGCCACCGAGGAGCAGGGCCAGGGTCGACTTTCCGGCACCGTTCGGCCCGAGGACGGCGAGCGCCTCACCGGCGCGTACCCACAGGTCCGTCGGCGCCAGCCGGGGTGGCAGGCCGAGCCGGTCGGCGGTGAGCAGCACCTCCCCGGCAGGTGTGGCGGCCCGGCGCGGTGCCGGCGGTGGACCCGGCACCCACACCCCGGCGGCGGCCAGCTCCGCGCCGTGCGCGGCGAAGACCTCGGCGGGTGGCCCGTCGGCCCGGACCCCGCCGCCCGCCTCGAGGACGACGACCCGGTCGACCAACGGCAGGGCCTCCGCCACCCGGTGCTCGACCAGGATCATCGTGGTGTCGACGTCCAGGGCGGCCCGGAGCGCCGCCCGGACCGCCGTGGCGCCCGCCGGGTCGAGGTTGGCTGTCGGCTCGTCGAGCAGCAGCAGACCCGGACGCAGCGCGAGTACCCCGGCCAGGGCGAGCCGCTGTTGTTCGCCGCCGGAGAGTGCGGCGGTGGGCCGCGCGAGGTCGTACGGGAAGCCGACCCGGGCCAGCGCCGCACGGACCCGGGGCCAGATCTCGGCCGCCGCAACCCCCCGGTTCTCCAGCCCGAAGGCGACGTCGTCCCCGGCCCGCGCCATCACGAGCTGGGTCTGCGGGTCCTGGAAGACGATGCCGACCCGTTCCCGGGCCTCCCGTGGGTCGAGGCCGTCGATCTCGACGCTGCCGGCCTGTTCGCCGGAGTCCTCGGCCAGGAGCCCGGCCAACGCCGCCAGCAGCGTGCTCTTGCCCGCTCCCGAGGCACCGAGCAGCAGGACCCGCTCGCCGTGCTCGATGCGCAGGTCGACGTCGCGAACCGCCCAGGCCCGGCGACCGGCGTGTCGCCACCCGAACCCGCGCAGCTCGACCGCGCTCACACGCTCACCCCCACCCCCGTTCCGCGCCGATCGTGGTGCCGGGTTCGGCCGGTGGGCCGGGGAGACGGCTTCGTGACCGACAAGGGCTCAGACGGCGGTGCGTTCGCGGCCGGCCGGGAACCGGTCCAGGACGCCGGTCTGGGCCAGCGCCCGGGTCAGCGCCCAGCCGCCGACACCGGCGACGACCGCCGAGCTGACCACGGTGAAGAGGAAGACCGGCAGGCGGAAGGAGGCGAAGTCGTGCTCGGAGTAGTAGCGCCACTGGTCGAACAGCGCGGCGGCGAGCCCGGCCACCGTGCCGGAGAGGACCGCCACCGGCACCCGGAAGACCCGGTACCCGGTGGCCAGGAAGGCCAGCTCGGCGCCGAGGCCCTGGCAGAACCCCTGCAGGATGGCGACCGTGCCCCACTGGCTGCCGAGCAGCACGGAGACGAGTGCGGCGAGGAACTCGGTGTACAGCGCCGCGCCCGGCTTGCGGATGACGAGACCGCCGAGTACGCCCGGCAGCAACCAGACGCCGTAGATGAGGGACTGGGCCGGCGGGAAGAACGCGAACAGTCCCTCGGTGGCGCTCCAGAGCAGGTTCCAGGCCCAGAAGATGACGCCGAACGCGACCGCGACGACCGATGCGACGACGATGTCGATGGTGCGCCACCGGGCGTTGGTGGATTGACTCACGAGATGCCTCCCAGTCGCTTGGCGATCCAGGGGCGAAACGCAACGCCGCCGTCCGGGGCGCAGGCCCGGACCGCGGCGCGGCTGGAGACTCGACCGAACTCCCTGCGCTGGCATTACCCAGATCAGGTGTGAGGGTCTGCGGACCTCGCGTCCGCACTCTCAGCGCTGTGCGCTCCCCTGTCGGATGTGGAGTTGTTTCGGGAACGTTAGCACCGCACGAACATCGGGCAACAGCCACGGTTAGGCTTCGGTCATGTGGATCACCGTCCGGGACCTGGTCCGCGGCCTCGTGACCGGCAGTCCCGCCCCGGGCCGGGCGGCCCTGCCGTCGCACCACGCCTCCCGGCGCGGCGTCACGTGGGCCGCGGCACCCGCGGTGGGCCGGACGGATCACCCGAGGGGATCGGAGGACAGGTGACACCGCGCGCCGAGGACTACCTGCAGGTCGTGACCGCGACGATGGCCCGGGTGGCGGCGAGCCAGCGGGATGCTGTCGCGCGGGCCGCCGACCTGATCACCGCCGCGCTCCGGGCCGGCGGCGTGGTGCACGCGTTCGGCACCGGCCACTCCGAGGCGCTCGCGATGGAGATCGCCGGCCGGGCGGGCGGACTGGTCCCGACGAACCGGATCGCCCTGCGCGACCTCGTGCTGTACGGCGGGGAACCGGCAGACATCCTGGGCCCGACCCTGGAACGCGACCCGACGGTGGCCCGGCGGCTGCTGGACCTGGCGCCGGTGCGGGAGCCCGACATCTTCGTGATCGCCTCGAACTCCGGGGTCAACGGCGCCATCGTCGAGTTCGCCACGCTGGTCAAGGACCGCGGGCACGCGCTGATCGCGATCACCTCGGCGGAGCACTCGGCCGGGATGGCGTCCCGGCACCCCTCGGGGCGCAAACTGGGTGACCTGGCCGACGTGGTGCTCGACAACGGTGCCCCGTTCGGTGACGCGGCCCTGCCGCTGCCCGGCGGCGGCGCCGTCGGGGCAGTCTCGTCGATCACCGCCGCCCTGCTCGCCCAACAGATCACCGTCGAGGTGGTGGCCCGGCTGATCGACGCGGGTGAGACCCCTCCGGTCTACCTCTCCGCCAACATCCCCGCCGGGGACGAACACAACAGGGAGCTGGAGGCGCGCTACGCCGGCCGGATCCGGCGGGGGGCCTGAGAGCGCCGGGGCGGGCACGGGCCGCCCGCGCGACACCGCCGAGGCCGCCGGAGAACGGCCGCCGGCCTCCGGTGCCTTCCGCCCGGCAGCAGGAGCCACGAACCGGACACGCGTTTCGGCCGTGTCGGCGCGGGGCACACCAGCGGCTGACGGCCCTGGGCACGGCACCGGAGGTGGCGGGTGAGCACGGAGACCGACACGCAGCGCTGGCGGCGCAACTTCGCCGACCTGCTCCAGGAACTGCGGGTGGCCCAGACCGGGGTCCAGATTCTCTTCGCCTTCCTGCTCATCCTGCCGTTCAGCGCCGGATTTCCCCGGACCACCCCGTTTCAGCGGGGCACGTATCTCGTCGCCCTGCTCGCCGCCGCGGCGGCCACCGCGTTGATCATTTCCCCGGTCGCCTTTCACCAGGCGCTGTTCCGGCGCGGGCGTAAGCCGGAGCTGGTGCGGTTCGCCCACGCCACCGCGTCCGGGGGCCTGGCGTTCACGGTGATCGCGGTGGTCAGTTCCGTGCTGCTGATCACCGATTTCCTCCTGCCGCGACCGGTGGCGCTCCTGCTCGGCGCGCTGACCGGGGCATGGTTCGTGATCTTCTGGGGCGGGCTGCCGTTCCTGCGGCGCCACCGGGGCGACACCGAGGACGACGACGGTGACGACGAGTCGGTGGGTCGGGCCGGAGGCGTGACGGCCTGATCGGTCGCGCCCGGGTCGTGACCTGCCGGGATCCACCCGGAGCGGGCATTCACGCGAGGCACGTTCACTACGCTCCGCGCTCCATACTGGACAGTATTTGCGTTCGTACGATCTGGCTTTCTACATTGACCGATTATGCGATGTGCCCCAGCTAGGCGACGTGCACTCGATCATGGGAAACCTTGGTTCCGCGCGTCGCCCACCACGTCGTCGTCACCGACCGAGAGTTATACAGGGAACGGCAGGCACACGAGGCGAGAGGCGAAGATGAGTCACCTTCAGGGGGGGTTGCGGGCCGGGTGCCCGGCGGCGGCTGTGGTGAGTCGGAACGGGGAGACAGGGCGCGGACTCGACAGAGGTACGACGGCGTGAGCAGCGGCGACAAGGCAGTGGCGCGGACCGACTCCGGCGCTCGGTGGGGGGACCGGGGACAGGTGGAGTCGGACGCGGGCTTCGAGGAGTTCTGCCAGCAGAACTTCGTCCTGGTCGAGCGGTTCCTGCTCAACCAGTGCCCGGACCACGGGCTGGTCGAGGACGCCGTCCAGGAGGCGTTCGTCACCGCTCGGGCGCGGTGGGAACAGATCCGCGGCTACGAGAAGCCGCTGGCCTGGGTGTACCAGATCGCCCGCCACCGCCTGGCGGTGGCTCGCCGCCGGGGCCGGCCGCAGGCGGCACCCGGCCCGGACGAGCAGCCCGGCGGGGTCGCCGCGCCGGTCCGGCAGTTCGGCGCGCCGGGCGGCGGAACCGGCGGGCCGATGACCCCCGCAACCGCCCGCGAGCTGCTCCAGGGCTGGCTACGGCAGTTGCCGCCACGCCAGGCCGAGGTCTTCACCCTGGCGCTGGACGGATGGTCCGACCACGAGATCGCCAGGGTGCTCGGCATCGCGTACCACACGGCGCGCACGTACCGGCAGGAGGCCCGCCGCCGGCTGGGTGACCTCGCGCGACGGGACGGGGTCGAGCCGGGCAGCGGGTGGGGACGGGAATGACCCTCGAGGAGCTGCTCGCCCTGGCCGGTGACCGTGGCCTGAGCGAGCTGGAACGGGCACGTGCCCGCCGGGCGGCGCGGCGGGTCGAGCAGGAGTACCAGCGTGCCGTCTCCGAGGGCCGCGACGTGAGCAGCGACGTCGACGTACGTGACCCGTTGGCGGGAGAGATCGACGAGGCGGCCCGCATCAGCCGGGCGGCCCAGCTGGCCCAGCTGGGAACGCTGCGGTGGAACAGGGACAGCGGCGAGCTGCGCTGGTCCGACGAGATGTCGCTGATCTTCGGCTATCCGCCCGGCACCGTACGGCCGTCGGTCGAACTCCTGACCCGGCTGGTGCACCCGGACGACGTGGCCGAGGTCCGCCGGACCATCGAGTCCGCCTGGCGGGCGGAGGCGGCCCGGGAGACGACCTTCCGGGTGATCCGACCGGACAACGTGATCCGTTACCTGCACTGCCTCATCGAGATCGTCGTCGACCGCAACGAGCGGCCCTGCGGCATCGTCGCCACCGGCCAGGACGTCACCGACGCGGAGCTGGCCCGGCAGGAGCGGGCCCGGCTGTCCCGGCGTCGCCAGACCCTGCCGGCCGGGCACGCCGGACGGGAGCCGGTCGACGAACTGCTCGACCGGCCCCGGTTCGTCGACGAGATCGACGCCGCCCGGCGTGACGGGTCCGGTGTCCTCCTGGTGGTGGCGGTCGAGTCGGCCGGTTCGGATCCGGCCGCGTCGATCGTGGACGGTTTCGACGACGGTGAACTGACCAGCCGCCTCGGTGGCATCAGCACCACCGGCCACGTCGGCGGCGGCGCCGAGGACCACGACCTGCTGGTGGCCGCCGTCGGCACGGTGGTGCGCCGGGCCGTGCGGCACTCGGACGTCTGCGGCGTCACCGCACCCGGCGAGTTCGGTGTCCTGTTGCACCGGACCACCCTCAACGCGGCCCGGGTGATCGCCGAGACGATCGTCGCGGGCATCCGTCGCCAGCCGTTCGTGCTCGGCCGGGCCCGGCTCCGCCTCGACGCCTGGGCAGGGCTGGTCCGGTACCCCGGCCGGGACGGCCGGCGTGGTGCCGACCTGCTGCTCGACGCCGAGACGGCGTGGCGGCAGGCCCGGGCGGGGAATCTCCGCTGTGCCGTGTTGGGCGAGCCGGTCGGCACCGCGAGGCGACCGGTGGGCCGATCGGGCCAGGCCCGGGAGCGGGATACGGGGCGCGTCGTCACCCTGGACGCCCAGCCGATCCTCGACCTGCGGGTCAACCAGATCACCCGGCAGGAGATCCTGCCCCGGCTGGTCGACGGCGGGGGACCGCATCCCGACGCCGGCGCGCCGGAGGACACGGAGCGGGGGGACGAGCTGATCGACCGGTGGGTCATCGACCACATCGTCGAACTGGTCGCCCGAGGCGCCCGTACCTCGCACTACCAGGTGAACCTCTCCGGTCGGTTCCTCGCCGACCCTGATCTGCTGGAACACCTGCAGCACCGGCTCTGGGAGTACGACGTCGACCCGGCCCAGCTCACCTTCGAGATCACCGAGACCGTGTTGGCCAGCAACCCGACCGAGGTGGTGAACTTCGCGTACACCCTCCGACAGCTCGGCTGCCACCTCGCACTCGACGACTTCGGCTCCGGACCGGCTCCGCTCAGCCACCTCACCTACCTCCCGCTGGATCTGGTGAAGATCGATGGTGGGTTCATCGCCGGGCTTCCCTCGTCCCGACCGAATCAGCTCGTGGTGCGCTCGTACGTGGAGATCTGCCGTGAACTCGGCATCCGGACCGCGGCCGGGCACGTCCGCGACGCCACCACCCTCGACCTGCTGCGCGAGTACGGGATGGACTTCGCGCAGGGATCCCTGATCGGCCGGCCGGAGCCCGTCACCGGTCCGCACCGCTCGGCGTCGGCGCCGACCGCGCGGGCGCCGCGTCCCCGACCGACGGCACGCCCGTCGGTAGCCCTGGGCTGAGGCCACCCTCCGAGCACCGGCAGGTTTCCACGGTTTCACGACGACCGGACGAAGTGGCGCTCACAGTGGTGACGGCCAGGGCCGTTGGGTGGCCGTGTCACCGGTCGGTGGTGTGGGGTAGCAGGCCGAGGGCGCGGAGTTCGAGCGTGGCGAGGGCGTCCACGGTGGCGGCGTCGCCCCGGCGCCACGCCGCCGCGACGTTTGGATCGATGGCGACCAGCCGGCGCAGCGGCTGGGTGGCCAGGGCCCGGAGCGCCAGCAGGTCCCGGCCGGCGGGTGTGGCCCGCAGCGTCCGGGCCGCGGCGGCCCGACGGATCCAGCGCAGCCGCAGCGGTAGCCAGCCGACGAGCACGACGCCGAGCGGAGGGAGCAGCAGGAGCACCGGGAGTGCCCAGGCCAGGTCGCCGACCAGGGCCTGCTGGTCCCGGCCGGCGTCGGCCACGGCGCGGGCCGCCGCGGCGGCCCGTTCGAACGGCGCGGTCAACTCGTCGCCGACCACCGGAACCCGGCCGATTCTGTCGCCGGCGTCCGCGAGGTTGTCGGCCAGCCCGCCGCCGGCTCCCTCCAGCGTCCGCCCGGGTACGGCGAGCCGGCCCACCAGGTCGTGCAGCCACGCCGCGGCCCGGATCCACAGCAATACCCAGGCGACGACGAGCAGGTCGGTGAGAACCTGGCGGGTGGCGGTCGGACGGCGATCGGCATAGATCCTCATGCCGCCCCAGCGTGCCACCATCGATTCCGCGGCACCGGGTCGACAGGTCTGGCCCGCCACGGCGGTGGGCCGGGCGAGCCGGTGTGCGGGCACGGGCGGTGGGCCGGGCGTCCTCCGGCACCCGGCCCACCGGTTTCCCCCGTGAGTCCCGTGGCTTTGGTCAGGCCCGCGCCTCCGTCAGCCCTGCGCGGAGGTGAGGGTGTAGTCGACGCCGCCGAGGACGAACTTCCGCTGGTCGCCATCCACCGCCGGGCCGAGCTGCACCACCTGGAGCACGGCCGGCTTCTCGACGTACTTCCCGGTGGCGAAGCGCAGCTTGACGATCGGCCGCTCCTTCGGGTTGATCAGCAGGTCCCTGATCTGTCCCCGGTACGGGTCGAGCTCGACCTCGGTCTCACCGACCCGCCGGATGCCCTCACCCGGAGCGCCCGCCTTCACCCAGCGTTCGAACAGCACCGGCCCCAGGTCGGCGAAGACCCGGACGCCCTCCGGGACGACGTCGCCCACCGGCCGGATGCCCAGGTCGAAGAGGGCCGGCTCCCGGAGCGCGTTCGCGACCGCGAACGGCCGTTCCTGCACTCCGCCGGGACGAGCCGGCACCGTGTTGGCGTTCTTCCAGGCGATGTTGTTGTTGAACTGCGTGTTGATGTAGGTGGCCGAACCTTCGAACAGCATCGGGTCGGACTGCGACTCCCAGCGGACCAGCAGGCAGAAGTGCCCGAGGGAGGGAACGTTCGGCCAGGGGATGGAGACCGTCGTCACGCCCGGCATGACCGGGATGCTCTTCGCGCCGATCTCGGTCCAGTGGTCCGGCCAGACCGCGCTACCACCGGACACGGTGTAGTAGACGCGAACGGTGCCGCTGCTGATGCCCGAGCCGTACGGCCCCGGATTCCGTAGCTTGACGAAAATGTAGCTCGTCGAGCCGACGACGGGGTTCGTGTGGGTGGTGCATTCGATGGCGTCGGGGCAGATCTTCACGTCCGGGCTGTTGAAGAAGGACGTGTAGAGCGCACCGTGCGGCTCGTACCCCACGTCGGACGCGATGTCCTTGATGTAGACGTCGGTCCGGTCGTCCATGGCCACCTTGGCGTCGGCGCCCTGGGCGGCGCCGCCGAGCGTCACGGCCATCAGCGTCGCCAGCGCGGTGCTGACGAACAGCCGCGCGGCCGAGCGGCGCAGGCGCGGGCCTGTGCTGGTCATAGGAATTTCCCTTCGGTGGTGGAAACAGTGGTGCCGGAATGGGGGGGATCACCCTGTTGAATCCGGCAGACATACTGTATGGCAGTGACCGGAAACAATGAAGACTGCGATTTATTCGATTGTCGATCGTGCCCGCGTTTGCCGGGGAGGTGGGTATTCGCGGATACGGTGGAATGTGGTGCGAAAAAAACGCCGACCATATGTATCAGCGAAGCCCGTCGATTCTCTTGTACGTCCACACCGGCACGGCGGGGTGGGCCGCGCCGGGCAGGTGACATCCGCCCGCCCGGCGGCAGGCATCGGGAAAGGTCACTCGACCGGCATCAGGCCACGGTCCGACAGGGATCGGCCCGACACGGACCGGTCCGGTCGTGGGCGGGATGTCGGCGTGCGGGGACGACCCGGGCCGCGCGGGTCAGCGCAGCGGAACCCAGTCGGTCGCCACCGCGTACCCCTCGGTCCGGGCCTGAAGGCGTACCGGTCCGGATGGCGGCGCGGCCAACGAGAAGAAACCCATCTCGTCCACGGCCGTCTCCGCGTACGGACCGTCGACGCCGTGGGCGACGATCCGGCCGCGTCGGGCCGGGGAGAGCTGGCCGACGATGCCGGCGTCGGTCACCTCGATCTCGACGACGATCTCGCCGGCCCGGAAGGTCAGGGTCCGGGCGGAGCCGGCGGAGCGGGTGAGTCCGGCGGGTTCGACGTCACAGGCCGAGTCGAAGATCAGCTCGGCGATCGCCAGCTCGGCCTCCACGGTCCGCCAGCGCAGCGCCGCGTAGCCGGCGGCGAGGAGCTCCGCCATCGGCGGCTCCCCCTCCCGCAGCGCCGCACCCAGCTCGTGCAGCAGGGCGTCGTCATCGGTTGGCGGCCACGGCCCCATCCCGGTCACCTCCGCTCCCGTCGACGGCCCTGTGGTCCGGGCGAACGAACGGCGCGAGCGCGGGCGACTCGCGCAGCTTCCGCAGGCAGCGCGCCTGGGACGGACCGATGCTCCCGATCGGCATGCCGAGCCGCTCGGCGATCTCCCGGTAACTCAGCGGAGGGTCGGCGACGAGCAGGGAGAGCAGCTCGCGGCACCGGGTCGGAAGCTGGGCGAAGCCCGACCGCAGCGCCTGGCGGCGTTCCGCCCGCAGCAGGTCCTCGTCCGGTGCGGCGACGTCCGCGGACAGGAAGAGCCCGGGACGCGTCTCGACCGCCTCGTCGTGCGGATCGAAGGGGCGGGTACGCCGGCCGGCGCGCAACAGTCGGTAGCACTCGCGCCGGGTGGTGGTCATCAACCAGGCGGCCAGCGCCGCCGGCTCCCGTACCCGGCCGAGGTGTTCGACCAGACGCAGCCAGACGGTCTGGTTGACGTCCGCCGCGTCGACACGGTCGAGCCGGTGTGCCCGGATCACCGCCAGGACCAGCGGCGTGTAGCGGCGGACCAGTTCGGCCCAGGCATGCTCGTCGCCGCGGGTCGCGGCGGCGACGAGTTCGGCCACCGGCGACGCGGCGTGCCCTGCCGCCCGGGCACGGCCGCCGGCGTCGTCCGGGCCGACGCCAGGCCCCTCGGCGGCGCCGCCGGGCCGCTCAGCCAACGAGCACCCCGTAGTCGGGATGCCAGCGGCCGGCGGAGAGCAGCACCGCCCGGGCCGCCTCGGCGTCCAGCATGGCGCTGGTCATCAGCGCGGCCAGCCGACCGGAGACGTACGCCGTGGCGAACGAGGTTCCGGCCCACGTGGCGAAGCCGGCGAACGACCGGGCCGGCTGGCCGGGCAGCAGCAGCCGACCGTCGACGTACGTGCTGGTGCGCTCGCCCACCGCGCAGGCGTCCACCCAGGGGCCGAAGCCGCTGTACGGCGCCGGCGCCAGGCCCGATTGCCCCCGGCTGACCGCGCTCACCGCCACGACGTCGGGGAATGCCGCCGGCCAGGAAGGGCGGCTGGTCCCGGCGTTGCCCGCCGCGGCCACCACGACGCTCCCCTTCGGTCGCGCGGCCAGCGCCTGCGCCAGCGGCAGGGGCGGCTGGTCGTCCTGGGTGTAACAACCCAGCGAGAGGTTGACCACCGACACCTCCGGGGCGAGGGCCGCCAGGGCCTGCACCAGCATCTCCTCGTCACCGAGGCCGGTGGGCGTCAGCGCCGGCTCGGGGTCGAGCCACACCCCGGGAGCCGCCTGCCGGACCACGCCGGCGACGAAGGTGCCGTGCCCACCCTGCAGGGCGAGCACGTCGGCGGAGAGGTAGAGCGGATCCTCGTCGTCGGGCTGCGGTAGGTAGCTGCCGCCCAACCACTGCGGGTGGCGGGTGGCGGCGAGCCCCCAGATCCCGGTGTCGCAGATTCCGACCGTCACCCCGGCGCCCTCACCGGCCCGGGCCGGGTCCGGCGGCGCCAGCCCGGCGGCGACCTGCGGCGCACTCTCCGGATTGCCCATGATGTTGCCGAATCCGACCACCACGTGGTGCGGCTGCACCCGGGGGACCGGCTGGCCCGGCCACTGCTGCGGACTGCGCAGCGCCGAGACCACCGCCGGCACGTCGGTCTCGCGGTCGAAGCGCAGCCGGGTGACGCCGGCGAACTCGCCGGCCGGGACGACCTGGTGGCCCTGCTCCCGCAGCCGGGCGAGCACCCGGGCGGTGTCCTGGTGCGCCACCAGGAGCTGTCGCGGGCGGTAGAGGAACTCCCGACCCGGTGCGGTGTACTGCCGGACGTTCTGGTCGGCCGCCACCGCCTGCCGGAACGCCTCCTGGTACGCCTCGTCGGCGCGCTCGGCCGCGGCCGGGGACGGCCACAGCCCGGCGCCGACCGGGGCCGCGGCGGCCAGCGCGGACCACGCCAGAAGGCGGCGACGGGACAGCCTGCCATCCCAGCCGGAGGGCTCGGGACGGGGGGCGACGGGACGGTCAGGCGATGGCACCGGTCCTCCAGGAGGTCGGGCGACCAGCAGACGGGGCGATGGACGCCGTGCGGGGCCGGGAACCCCGGCACCGGCCGGTGCGGAATCGACGCACCCGGTTGACCCGCCCGCTGGTCATGGGAGCAATCTCGGTGGCGCGATTCTTTCCTACCATAGGGAATTGTCAATGCCAAACATCCTGTGATCCTGATCTGGGAAGGCAATTTCCACGGTCGGTCAGGATTGGGGCGATATTGACCGGTGGCCATTCGTCGGTGATTCTGTCTGACATGGGCGACAGTGCGGGCGGCTCGATCGTCCCCACCGCCCAGGCCGCCCTGGACTCGGTGCAGCGCTACCCCCGGGAGGCGATCGCCGTCGCCCGACGGGTGCTCGCCACCAGCACGGACGCGGACGAGCGGTCCACCGCCGAGCGTGCCATCGGGCTGGCCCTGCGGGAGCTCAACGATTTCGCGGGGGCGCTACGGCACCTGCGCCGGGCGCTCCGGGCCGCCGGCTCACCCCGGGTGGCGGCCCTGGCCCGGATGAGCCTCGGCTACGTGCTCGCCAACCTCGGCCGGACCTCCGCCGCGCTGGCCGCGGTCACCGCCGCCCTGCCCCGGCTCTCCGGCGCCGACGCGGGACGGGCCCGGATGCAGCGCGGGGTGGTGCTGCACTACCGGGGTCAGTTCGAGGAGGCGGCCCGGGACTACACGATCGCCATCGAGATCGCCCAGCGCGAGGGTGACCTCCTGCTGGAGGCGCGGGCCCGGAACAACCGAGGGCTGCTGCACGCGCACCGGGGCGGGTCGGGAGCCGACGACGACCTTCAGCGGGCCGCCGCCATCTTCGCGCGGCTCGGTCTGGACCTGGCCGCCGCCGACGTCCGCTGGAACATCGGCATCGCCGCCGGTCACGGTGGCGACGTGCCGGGGGCCCTGCGACTGTTCGCCGCGGTCGCCGAGGAGTACGCCCGGCTCGACGTGCCCCGGCCGGCCCTGCTGCTCGACCGGATCGAACTGCTGCTGTCGGTGCCGCTGGTGGAGGAGGCGGTCGAGGTGGCCGCCACCGCCGTCCGGGAGCTGCGTCGCCGGGGCATGGCCTCGGATCTCGCCGAGGCCCTGCTGGCCCGGGCCCGGGCGGCCCTGCTCGCCGGCGACCTGGCGACCGCCGCCGAGGCGGCGGCCCAGGCCCGGGCCCGGTTCCGCCGCCAGGGCCGCGGCACCTGGGCCGCCTTCGCCCGCCACGTCGAGCTGCGCGCGGCGGTACGCCGGGGCACCCGTTCCCCGACGCTGCTCGCCGCGCTGATCCGGACCGCCGACCAACTCGACGCGGCCGGCTGGCCGGACCCGGCGCTGACCAGCCGGATCGAGGCGGCCCGGCTCGCCGTCGAGCTGGGCCGTACCGCCCGGGCCGCCGCGCTGCTGGCGGTCGCCGCCCGGGCCCGGCACCGGGGCACCGCCTCCCGGCGAGCCCAGGGCTGGTACGCCCTCGCGCTGGCCCGACGACTGGCCGGCGACGACCGGGGCGGCGCGCGGGCGCTACGCCGGGGCCTGGCGGTACTGGACGGCTACCGGGCCGCGCTCGGTGCCACGGAGCTGCGGGCGCACAGCGGCGCGCACGGCCAGGAGTTGGCGGCCGAGGGGCTGGACATCGCGATCCGGGCCGGCACCCCGGCCCGGGTGTTGGCCTGGGCCGAACGGTGGCGGGCCAACGCCCTGCGCATCCGCGCCGTGCTGCCGCCGCAGGATCCGGAGCTGGCCGCGGCCCTCGCCGAACTGCGCATGGTCAGCAGCGCCCTCGAGGAGGCACTCCTGGCCGGGCGTCCGGTACACACGCTGCGCCGCCGCCAGGCGGGGCTGGAGCAGCGGATCCGGGAACTCGCCCGAGGGGTCCCGGGGCACGGCACCCTGGTCGCGCCGCCGAGCGTGCGCCTGCTGGCCGAGCAGCTCGGGTCGACCGTCCTGATGGAACTCGTCGCCCACCGGGGGCGACTCCACGCGGTCCTGGTCCGGGACGGGCGGGCGACCCGACACGACCTCGGCCCGCTCGCCGAGGCACTGCACGCGGCCCGGCTGCACCGGTTCGGCCTGCGCCGGCTGGTGGTCACCGGTGACTCCCCGGCGGCCCGCGCCGGCGTCCGCCACGCCGCGGCGGCCCTGGACCGGCAGCTGTTCGGCCCGCTGCGGTCCAGGCTGGGCGACCGGCCCCTGGTCGTCGTACCGATCGGGGCGCTGCACGCCGTCGCCTGGGCGGGCCTGCCGGCCTGCGCCGACCGGCCGGTCACCGTGGCGCCCTCGGCCACGGCCTGGCTGCACGCGGCCCGGCGTACCGCCCCGGACGGGCCGCCGGTGCTGGCCGCCGGGCCGCGGCTGCCCGCGGCCGAGACCGAGGTGCGGCTGCTCAACGAGGTACTGCCGGACGCCAAACTGCTCCTCGGCGCGAACGCCACCGCCGACGCGGTCACCGCGGCGCTGGACGGGGCGCGGTTGGCGCACGTCGCGGCGCACGGGACGTTCCGGGCGGACAACCCGCTCTTCTCCACGCTGGAGCTGGCCGACGGGCCGCTGACCGCGTACGAGTGGGAGCGGCTGTCCCGCCCGCCCGGCTGCGTGGTGCTCTCGGCGTGCGACTCCGGCCTGTCCGGGGTGCGGCCGGGAGACGAGGTCATGGGTTTCACCGCCGTGCTGCTCGCCGCCGGAGCCCGCAGCCTGGTCGCCACCGTGCTGCCGGTGCCGGCGGAGCTGACCACCGACCTCATGCTCGACCTGCACCGGAGGATGGCCGAGGGCGTCCCGCCGGCGGTCGCGCTCGCCGCCGCACGGCAGCGGCTCGTCGCGGGCGGGGGCGGGGCCGCCGAGGCCACGGCGGCGGCCTTCGTCTGCTTCGGCGCGGGCTGACCGGCGGCTCGGGCGGGGAGAGGGGCGCCCGGCGCCCTCGTCTCAGCGGCTGCTGCAGTCGGGGCAGGTGCCGAAGATCTCCAGGGTGTGGCTGACGTTCTGGAAGCCGTGCTTGGCGGCGACGCGCTCGGCCCAGCTCTCCACCGCGGGCCCCTCCACCTCGACGGTCCGGCCGCAGGCCCGGCACACCAGGTGGTGGTGGTGCCCCTCGCTGCACCGGCGGTAGAGGTGCTCGCCGCCCGGCGGGCGCATCACGTCGATCTCGCCCGCGTCGGCGAGCCCCTGCAGCGTGCGGTAGACGGTGGTCAGGCCGACCCGCTCACCCCGGCTGCGCAACATGGCGTACAGGTCCTGGGCGCTGTGGAAGCCCTCGACCTCGGCCAGCAGCGCGCTGACCGCACTGCGTTGCCGGGTGTTGCGGATCGAGGCGCGGCCTGCTGCCGTCGTCATCTCGCCCTCCCACTGCGCCGGACCGTGTGTCTCCCCGGGGCCGTCGCCACGGGCCGCGCCGTCGTACGCGACCGCGCGGCGTGCGACTCCGGCTCGTTCCGCACCCTCACGAGGCCTCCCCGGAGTGGCTGACCGCGTCCGCCACGATATGCGCGACGTGCTCGTCCACCAAGGAGTACGCGATTTCCCGGCCGCGTCGCGATCCGCGTACCACCCCGGCGCCGCGCAGCACCCGCAGGTGCTGGGAGACCAGGGGCTGCGGCGCGCCGAGCTGCTCGACCAGTTCGTGGACGCAGCGCTCCCCGTTGGCCAGCTCGCTGACGATGGCGAGCCGGATCGGAGCGGACAGGGCACGAAGCAGCTCTCCGGCGCCGGCGTAGGCCTCGTAGGCGTTCGTGCTCGTCACCCCGTAACGGTAACCAATGTTATCGGGGCGCCGTCGCACGGTCGGATCCGCCAAGGTCAACCGCTGGTGCGGTGGCGGCCGGCGCCGACTCGAGCACCACGTCGCACGGCTCGACGGCCGGAGCCGGCCCGGACGGTGCCGCCCGTCGCCGGCCCAGCGCCCGCCGTACCGCGGTCCCGGCCGCCACGACGAGGAAGATCCCGATCGCCAGGATCACGATGGTCGCCCCGAGCGCGGTGTTGGCGGTCCCGGCGAGCCACACCCCGGCACCGGCGGCGACCAGCCCGAGCCCCATCGCGGTCAGCATGGTCGCGAGGAAGCCCCGGGACACGAGCTGCGCGGTGGCGACCGGCACCACCATCAGGGCACTGACCAGCAGCAGCCCGACCGCCCGCATCGAGATGGTCACGGTCACCGCCGTGGTCACCGCGAGCAGGAGGTTGAGCCGGCGTACCGGCAGACCGGAGACCCGGGCGTACTCCTCGTCGTGCGAGATGGCGAACAACGCCGGGCGCAGCACGAGCATGGCGGCGAGGACCAGCACCGCCAGCACCACGATCACCGCCAGGTCCTGCGGCGACGTGGTGGTCAGCGACCCGAAGAGGTACGCCATCAGGTTGGCGTTGCTGCGGCTGCCGGAGAGCCCGACCAGCATCACCCCGCCGGCGATGCCGCCGTAGAACATCAGTGCCAGCGCGACGTCCCCGGACGTGCGGCCGCGTTCCCGGAGCAGCTCGATGGCGATCGCCGCGACCGCCGACACCAGCACCGCCATCAGCACCGGGGAGCGGTCGAGCAGCAGCCCGACGCCGACCCCGGTCAGCGCGACGTGCCCCACCCCGTCGCCGATCAGCGACATCCGGCGCTGCACCAGGTAGATGCCGAGCGCCGGGGCGGTGAGCCCGATCACGAGCGCCCCGACCAGAGCGCGGATCATGAAGTCGTACTGGAACAGGCTCATGCCACCTCCTCGCTCCACCTGGTCACACCGGGTGTCCCGTCCGTCGGGTCACGGCCGCCCCCACAACCCCGACGACTCGTCCGGCGCGTGCGGGTGGACGTGCTCGTGTCCCGGCGCCGCGTGGTGTCCCGCCGGCTCCGGCACCGCGCCGTCGTGCGCGATCGTTCCCCGGTGTACGACGAGCGCCCGGGTGATCAGGGGGGCGAGCGGTCCGAGTTCGTGGGCGACCAGCAGTACGGTCCCGCCGCCGGCGACGAACCCGCGCAGCGCCTCGGCGAACGCGTCCTGGCTGGCCGAGTCGACCCCGGCGGTCGGTTCGTCCAGCACCAGCAGCTCCGGTTGCCCGGCCAGGGCCCGGGCGATGAGGGCCCGCTGCTGCTGACCGCCGGAGAGGGTGACCACGGGGTCGCCGGCCCGCTCGGTCAGCCCGACCGCGCGGAGTGCCTCGGCGACCGCCCGCCGGTCGGCCCCGCCGGCGGGCCGCAGGATGCCCCGGCGGGCCAGCCGGCCCGAGGCGACCACCTCCGCCACGGTGGCCGGCACCCCGCCGCCCGCGCCGATCCGCTGCGGGACGTACCCGATGCGCCACCACTGCCGGAACCGGCGTTGCGGGGTGTCGAAGAGGGTGACCCGACCGGCGCTCAGCGGCACCAGGCCGAGGACCGCCCGGACGAGTGTCGACTTGCCGGAGCCGTTGGCGCCGAGCACCGCGACCACCTCGCCGGGCGTGATCCGGAACGAGACGTCCCGGAGTACGGGGCGGTCGTCGTAGGCGACCGCCCCGTACTCGACGGTGACGATGCTGTCGGCCACGGCCCTCTCCTCACGGTGCCCGGTCACGCGCAGCCCAGCGCGGTGGTGAGGGCCGCCAGGTTGTCGCGCATCACCGAAAAGTAGTCCCCGGTGCTGCCCGGCGGCAGGCCTTCGAGCGGGTCGAGCACGGCGGTCCGGGCGCCGATCTCCCGGGCGATGGTCTCGGCCACCTTCGGGCTGACCAGGGTCTCGAAGAAGATCGTCGTGGCGCCGTGCCTGCGCGCCTCGGCGGCGACCTCGGCGAGACGCCCGGCGGCCGGCTCGTCCTGCGGGGTCAGACCGGCCACGCCGATCTGCTCCAGGTGATAGCGCTGCGCCAGGTACCCGAAGGCGGTGTGGCTGGTGACCAGCTCCCGCCGCTGGCAGTCGCGCAGACCTTCGGCGTACTCCCGGTCGAGCGCCTCCAGGTCGGCACGCAACGTCCGGGCCCGGGCGGTGTAGTCGGCGGCCCGGTCCGGATCGATGGCACCGAGCCGTTCGGCGAGCCGGTCACCGATGGTGGCCAGCCGGGTGGGGTCCAACCAGACGTGCGGGTCCTTGCCGCCGGCGGGCTCCCCGTGCTCCGCGCCCCCGTCCTCGCCCTCGTGGGTGTGCGTCGCGGCGGTGGCGTCCAGCAGCGGCTGCACGCCCGCCACGTCGAAGGCGCGGTCGCCGGCCTGCTGCGCGACCGCCTCGTCGACGCTCGGCTGGAAGCCGGCGAGGTAGACGACCAGTTCCGCGTCGCTGATCTGGCCGACCTGACCCGGGTTGAGTTCGAGGTCGTGCGGCTCGGCACCCGGCTTGACCAGGTTGGTCACCCGGACGGCGTCGCCGCCGACCCGTTCCGCGACGAACTGGAGGGGGTAGAGGGCGGCCACGACGTCGACCCGGTCGGGGTCGTTGCCGGAGGCGCCGTCGGTGCAGCCGGTGACGGTCGCCAGGGCGAGCAGCCCGGCTGCGGCGACCGCCCCGGTACGGCGAGCGGAGCGGATCAGCATGGCACCCACTCTCCGCGATAATGAGAATGATTGTCAAAAGCGCATGCGTGCATGGGAGTACGTCGGGTCCGCCCGCCCGGATGCCGCCGGGCCGTCGCCGGGCGGGTCCCGTCCGGCGGGTTCCCGCCCGTACCCGAGCGCTCAGATGATCTTCAGCAGCGCGACCGCGACCAGTACGGTGAGGATCACCAGCCGGACCGCCCGTGTTCCCGGAGCCTGTACCGGCCAGGTCGTGGCCAGCAGGAAGCCGAGCAGGCCGGCGAGGACCAGCAGCAGCAGGCCACCGACGACGCCCGGGGCGAAGAAGGCGACCAGCGCCACGACCAGGGCGGCGAGGAACGCGGTGGTCGGACTCACCCGGGCGAGGCGGGCCAGCACCGCCCGCTGCGTACGCTGCATTCCACAGACTCTACGAGATTCCACAGACTCGACGAGAT
>CALGAM010000206.1 GCA_937951935.1 uncultured Micromonospora sp.
CAGTTCATGCCGAACTGGAACTCCTGCACGATGCCGGTGACCACGCCCATCGCGAAGTTGATCAGGAAGAGCTTGCCCCAGAACCGCGTCGCCCGCAGGTACGCCTCCCTGCCGGTGCGCAGCCACGCGGTCTGCAGCACGGCGACGAGCGCGGAGAGGCCGATCGTGATCGGCACGAAGATGAAGTGGTAGACCGTGGTGATGGCGAACTGCCACCGAGCCAGATCGAGAGCGTCCATGCCGCGTCCCTTGGTCAGGTCGCCCGTGCGGGGCGTCCGGTCGCAGGATTCCTCGGCCATCGTCTGACGCCGGGCGGCTCGACCCGCAGGGCCGAAGGTCCTCTCCGTGACGTGCGGGAGGTCCCCAACCAGGTCGGGCCGGCCGGCCCACCGACACCGTCCACCGGTCCCGTCCGGTGTGGGGCGTGCCCGGGTCGACAATGGGAACGCGCGCGCCCGGCCGTCCCCAGCCGAAAGGTCAGGTGAGCTCGTGGCTCCCAGCGTCTACGTCGCCGGGCTCGGCCCCGGTGCCGGCAAGGTCGCCGTCGCCCTCGGCCTGGCCGAGCTGCTCTCCCGGCGGGTCGCCCCGCTGGGCATGTTCCGGCCGATCGTGCCGGCCGCCCGGGAGGACCCGGTGCTGGACCTGCTCACCACCCGGTATCCGGTCGCCGGTGGCTACCCGGACTCCTACGGGGTGACCAGCGCCGAGGCCGCCGCGCTGGCCGCCGACGGGCGCCAGGAGGAGCTGGTCGGGCGCATCGTCGCCCGCTACCGCGACCTGGAACGCCGCTCCGCCGCCCTGGTGGTGGTCGGCGGCGACGTCAGTGACCTCGACGACGGGGCGCCGGCCGGCCCGGACCGGCTGCTCGCCTTCCACGCCCGGCTCGCCACCGAGTTCGGCAGCGTCGTCGTCCCGGTGGTCGACGGGCTGCGCCAGGACGCCGAGCGGATCGCCGCCGCCGCCCGCACCGCGTACCACGACGTGGTCGAGGCGGGCGCGACGGTGCTCACCGTGATCGCCAACCGGGTGCCCGCCGGCACCGGCGCGCCGGCCGGCCTGCCGGTGCCGGCGTACGCGATCCCGGAGGTGCCGGTGGTCTCCGCGCCCACGGTGGCGGAGGTCGCGGCGGCGCTGGACGCGACCGTCCTGCACGGCGGACCAGCAGCCCTGGACCGGGACGTGCTCGGTGTGGTGGTCGGCGCCGCCCACGTGCCGGTCCTGCTCGACCACCTCACCGACGGCGCCCTGGTGATCACCCCGGGCGACCGGGCCGACCTGCTGGTCGCGGCGAGCGCGGCGCACGCCGCCGGGATGGTACGCCTCTCCGGGCTGGTCCTGACCCTCGGCGAGCACCCCGACCCCCGCGCGGTGCGGGTGATCGAGCGGCTCGGTACCGGACTCGCCCTGATGGTGACGAGAGCCGACAGCTACCACACGGCCAACCTGGTGGGCCGGATCGAGGGCCGGATCTCGGCGGCCACCCCGCGCAAGGTCGACGCCGCGCTCGGCGCCTTCGAGGCGCACGTCGACGGCGCCGAACTGTCCCGCCGGCTGGAGGTGACCCGGTCACACCGGGTCACCCCGCTGATGTTCGAGAACGACCTGATCGACCGGGCCCAGGGGCGCCGCCGGCACCTGGTGCTGCCCGAGGGCACCGAGAGGCGGATCCTGCGGGCGGCGGAGACCGTGCTGCGCCGGCGCGTCGCGGACCTGACCCTGCTCGGCGACCCCGCCGAGATCACCCGCCGGGCGAACGAGCTCGGCGTCGACATCGACCGGGCCCGGCTGGTCGACCCGGAGCACAGCGAGTGGCGGGACGACTTCGCCGACCGCTACACGGCGCTGCGCCGGCACCGGGGGATGACCCGGGAACTGGCGTACGAGATCGTCCGCGACGTGAACTACTTCGGCACGCTGATGGTGGACGCCGGGCTGGCCGACGGGATGGTCTCCGGGGCCGTGCACACCACCGCCGCGACGATCCGACCCGCCTTCGAGATCATCAAGACCGTGCCCGGGGTTTCGGTGGCGTCCAGCGTCTTCTTCATGCTCCTGGCCGACCGGGTCCTGGTCTACGGCGACTGCGCGGTCAACCCGGACCCGGACGCGGCGCAGCTGGCCGACATCGCCGTCTCCAGTGCCGACACCGCCGCCCGGTTCGGCATCACCCCCCGGGTGGCGATGCTGTCGTACGCGACCGGGACCTCCGGCGCGGGCGCGGACGTCGACAAGGTCGCCGAGGCGACCGCGCTGGTCCGGCGCCGCCGGCCGGATCTGCCGGTCGAGGGCCCGATCCAGTACGACGCCGCGGTCGACCCGACGGTGGCGGCGACGAAACTGCCGGACAGCCCGGTTGCCGGGCACGCCACCGTCCTGGTCTTCCCCGACCTGAACACCGGCAACAACACCTACAAGGCGGTGCAGCGCTCCGCCGGCGCGGTGGCGGTCGGCCCGATCATGCAGGGGCTCCGGCGGCCGGTCAACGACCTGTCCCGGGGCGCCACCGTGAAGGACATCGTGAACACGATCGCGATCACGGCGATCCAGGCCGCCGCCGCACCGGCGGAGAGGGGCGCGGTCCGGTGAGGATCCTCGTCCTCAACAGCGGCTCGTCGTCGCTGAGGTACCGCCTCTTCGCCGAGACCGACGACGGCGGCATGGAGACCCTGGACCGCGGGCTGGTGGAGCGGATCGGCGAGGCCGGCGGGGACGCGCCGGACCACGCGGCGGCGCTGCGTGAGGTCCTGGGCCGGGTGGAGCTGACCGGCCTGACCGCGGTCGGGCACCGGGTGGTGCACGGCGGCACCGAGTTCACCGCGCCGACGCTGCTCGACGACGACGTGGTCGCCGCCATCGACCGGCTGGTCCCGCTGGCGCCGCTGCACAACCCGGCCAACCTGACCGGGATCACGGCGGCCCGCCGGCTGCTGCCGACGGTGCCGCAGGTCGCGGTCTTCGACACCGCCTTCCACGCCACGCTGCCGCCGGCGGCGAGCACCTACGCGCTCGACACCGACCTGGCGGCCCGGTTCGGCATCCGCCGCTACGGCTTCCACGGCACCTCGCACGCGTACGTGTCCCGACAGACGGCACGGCTGCTGAACCGCCCGCCCGAGCAGCTCGACCTGATCACCCTGCACCTGGGGAACGGGGCGAGCGCCTGCGCCGTCTCCGGGGGCCGCAGCGTCGCCACCTCGATGGGGCTCTCGCCACTGGCCGGCCTGGTGATGGGAAGCCGCAGCGGCGACGTGGACCCGGCGGTGCTGTTCCACCTGCACCGGGTCGGCGGGCTGTCGGTGGACCAGATCGACGACCTGCTCAACCACCACAGCGGGCTGCGCGGGCTGGCCGGCGACAACGACATGCGGGCGGTGTTGCGCCGTCGGGCGGCCGGCGACCCGGCGGCCACGCTCGCCTTCGACGTCTACTGCCGTCGGATCACCGAGTACGTCGGCGCCTACCTGGCGGTGCTCGGCCGGCTGGACGCGATCACGTTCACCGGCGGGGTCGGGGAGCACTCCCCCGACGTCCGGGCCGCCGCGCTGGGCGGGCTGGCCGGGCTGGGCATCACGGTCGACCCGGAGCGCAACGCCGCCAACGCCCCGATCGTCTCGCCGCCCGGGGCGCCGGTGACCGTCTGCGTCGTACCGACCGACGAGGAACGGGAGATCGCCGAGCAGGTCCGCACCCTGCTGTGCGACGACGGCCGGTGATCCGGACCGGACCCGGTTGCCGGACCGGCGCCGGCGCCACGTCGGCCCGCTCCGGGAATCTTCCGGCGGCTCCACCACGTCTCGTTGTCGAGGAACCAGCGCGGCTTGTCACGGGGAACCACATGACGTCACGGATGCATCCTTCCGACCGGGGCGGGTCGGCGGCTTCGGCCGACGCACCCGCCGACCCGGCCCCCGGGGCGGCCTCCCCCGCCACGCGCCGCGGCTGGCGCTGGTGGCTCTCCACCGGGCTGGTCGGCGCGGCGGCGGTGTGGCTCGCCTTCACCGTGGCGCACCTGGCGCTCAGCGGCACCTGGTGGGGGTGGCTGGCGGTCGACGTCCTACCCCCGCCCGCCTTCCTGGCCGTGCCGGTGGCGCTGGCGCTGCTCGCCGCCGGGTGCCGGCGGGCGGCGCGGCGGCCGGTCGCGCTGCTCGCCGCCGCCGCGCTGCTGCTCGGAGCCGAGCGGTCCGGGATCAGTGTCCGGGCACTGGCCGGCGGCGACGGCCCGGCGCCCCCGGACGCGATCCGGATCTTCAGCTGGAACACCGCCTACTGGGACGAGGGCGGCCAGACCGAGGCGCTCCACCGGGTGCTGCGGGCAGCGGACGCCGACGTCTACCTGCTGCAGGAGTACTGGTACGCGGAGACGCCCGGCCCGGACCAGACCGCACTCGACCGGCTGCGTGCCGAGTTTCCGGGTTACCAGCTCGCGGTCGTCGGCGAGCTGGTCACCCTGTCCCGCTTTCCGATCCTGCGCCGACTGCCGCTGGAGGCACCGGACATGCCGCCCCCGACGGCCGGCTCGGCCGAGCACTGGCGGTACAAGGTGCTCCGCACCGATCTGGACCTTGGGGCGGGCCGGGTGCTGTCCACGTACAACGTGCACCTTCCGGTGCCGCTGTCAACGGACGTCAGCCCGTTCGACGCGGACTTCTACCGGATCATCCGGGCCCAGCACGCCCAGCGGGAGCCGCAGTGGCGCGCACTGGCCCGAGACGTGCCGGCCAACGGGCACCCCCTCGTGGTCGCCGGCGACCTGAACACGAGTCCGGCCATGGGTGACCTCGGCAAGCTGCCCGCCGGGCTGCGCGACGCCGCGGTCGCGTCCCGGTCGCCGTATCCGGCGACCTGGTCGGACGCCCCGGGTTGGCCCCGCTGGTGGCGGCTCGACTGGGCCTTCGTGTCCGCGTCGGTGCGGGTGCACGAGTACCGCCTCAGCGGGCCGACCGGCGTCTCGGACCACCGGGCCCAGGAGCTGGTGGTCTCGCTGCGCTGACCCGTGACCTCCGGTGGTGTCCGCCGCGTCGCCTCCGCGCCGGGCCGACGCGGCGGACCGGTTCAGTCGGTCCGCCCCGCGGCGTCGGTCGCGTCCACGTACTCCACCCCGAGCCGTTGCAACAGCGGGCGTAGCTGGTACATGTCCAGGCCGAGCTCCCCGGCGGCCAGCCGGCGGCGCTTCTCCTCCTCCGTGGCCCGTCGGGCCGTTCCGGCGGCGGCCACCTCGGCGGCCCGCTCGCGCGGCACCACCACGACACCGTCGTCGTCGGCGACGACGGCGTCCCCCGGCCGCACGTAGCCGCCACCGATGACGACCGGGACGTTCACCGAGCCCGGGCTGGCCTTGACCGTGCCCTGCGCGCAGACCGCCCGCGACCAGACCGGGAACCGCATCGCGGTCAGCTCGGCCACGTCGCGACAGCCGGCGTCGATGACGACACCGATCACGCCGTGCGCCCGTAGCGAGGTGGCGAGCAGTTCCCCGAGGGCACCGTCGGTGCAGGGCGAGGTGAAGGCGACCACCAGGATGTCGCCGGGGCGGGTCTGCTCGACCGCCGCGTGGATCATCAGGTTGTCCCCGGGCGGGGCGGAGACGGTGACCGCCCGTCCGGCGATCCGGGCTCCGGGGTAGATCGGCCGGAGATGGTGGCCGAGCAGCCCGGTCCGCCCCTGTGCCTCGTGCACGGTGGAGACACCCAGTTCGGCGAGGCGGGCGACGGCGTCGGCCGGTGGTGCGGCGTCGGTGCGGACGATGACGTGCCGGTTCAGCACAGCTCGTCCCCCACGGTCGGGAAGACCCGCTGGTACGCCTCCGCGTGGGTGATCGACCGCGGGCCGCCGTTGCGGACCGCCTGCACCCCGCGCCGGACCCCGAGGTCGGTGTAGTACGCCACGAGGTGGCTCTGCGCGCCCATGATCTGCATCGCCTCGACCTTGCGGTCGAAGACCTCGCTGATGTCGAGCAGCAGGTTCGGCACGAAGCCGCACTGCTCCGGCTGGTGTGGCTCGAACTGCAGCACCTGGGGGGCGCCGATCGGCTGGCTGGACCGGTCGTGCCCGGCGGCCTGGGCGACCATCCGGGAGCGGAGCACGATCTCGTGGGTGAGCGCGTGGTCGAGGTTGTAGGGGTCCCGGGCCGCGTGGGTGAGGATGACCGCCGGGTTGACCGAGCGGATGGTGGCGATGACCCGGTCGTAGAGTTCGTCGGTGGCGCGCAGCGGGTAGTCCCCGGCGTCGAGGAACTCGATGTCGGCACCGAGCACCTTCGCCGCCCGGGTCGCCTCGTCCCGGCGCGCCTCCTTGACCCGTTCCAGGGTCATGCCCGGTTGCTTCCAGAGCCCCTGTGACTCTCCCTTCTCGCCGAAGGTCAGGCACAGGACGTGGACCGGCTGACCGCGGGAGGCGCTCAGCGCGATGGCACCCCCGGCCCGCCAGACGAAGTCGGCGGCGTGCGCGCTCACCACGAGCACGGGACCGCGCCCGGTCGGTGAAGTGGTCATCGATCGATCCCTCCTGCACGACTCGGCGGACCCGCCGGGCGGCCGTCACCGACGCCGGGCGGGAGTCGGAAGCAGGGTGATCATAGACCTGCCGGGTATCAGTGCCAATAATATTGTCAACAATTTCCGGACACCATGGACGTTCCGACGGGTCTCCGGCGGCCGGGCGCCATCCGGTCAGCGGCACCAGCCGGATGGCGCCCGGCCGCCGGAGACCCGGTCGTCGCGGGACCGGCCCCGGCCGGGACGGCCGGGGCCGGGGTCAGGAACGGCCGGCGAGAGCCGCGGCGTACGTGGCGGCCACGTCCGTGTCGCCCAGGGTGGACTCGGTCAGCGCCAGGCCGGGCCGTACCTCGGCGCCGAGTTCGGCGAGCAGGCCCCGCAGGTGTCGCTCCGACTGGGCGGCCTGCTCCGCCGTCGCCCCCACCGTGAGCGGCACGGCGGCCACCCCGGCCAGACCCCGGTGCGGCAACCGGTCCACAAAGACCTTCAGCACCCCGGTGTAGCTGCCCTTGTACGTGGGGGTGGCGACCACCAGCACCCGGGCGGCACGGGCCGCGGCCAGCCCCTCGGCCACCCCGGCGTCGTCCGGATCGAGCAGCCGCGGCCCGTACTCCGCGAGGTCGACCACGACCGGCGGCGGCGCGGACTCCTGGCGCGCGATCTCCGTCCCCAACGCCACGGCCGCGGACCGGGTCCGGGACCCGGGCCGCGGGTTACCGACCACGACAACGATCTCACTCATGATTCCTCTGGTTCCTCCCGTCGGCGCCGTCGGGCGGCGCCGCTGCTGACGGCGACCGGGGGTCGGCCACGTCTGGCCGAGGCCGCCGCCCCGCCGGTCGCCGAGCGCGGGCGGCGACCGGGCTCACCGGAGCGTCCGGCGCCGCCGTGCGGCGTCGACCAGGGCAGGCGGCTGGTAGCCGGCATCGGCCGGGTTCAGCGTGGTGCCGGGCGGCACGATCTCGTCGATACGGTCCAGCACGTCCGCGGACAGCCTCACCTTGGCCGCGCCGAGCTGCGACTCCAGATGCTCCATGGTGCGGGGACCGATGATCGCCGAGGTCACCGCCGGATGCTCCAGGACGAACGCGATGGCCAGGTGGATGAGGGACAGTCCCGCCTCGGCGGCGAGCGAGGCCAGCTGCTGCACCGCCTCCAGCTTGCGCTGGTTGTCGGGCAGGCGGGGATCGAAGCGGGCCGGGAAACGCTCCGCCCTCCGGGAGATCGGCGCGGTCAGACCCCGGTGGTAGTGTCCGGCGAGCCAGCCACCGGCCAGCGGACTCCACGTGAGCACCGCCAGCCCGTACCGCTGGGCCACCGGAAGCACCTCGCGCTCCACCCCCCGGGCCAGGATCGAGTACGGCGGCTGCTCGCTCACCACCCGTTCCCGACCCCGACGCTGCGCGATCCACTGTCCCTCCACGATGGCGGACGGCTCGAAGGTGGAGGTGCCGATGTAGCGCACCTTGCCCTGGTGCACGAGGTCACTGAGCGCGCCGAGCGTCTCGTCGAAGTCGGTCTCCGGCTCGGGCCGGTGCACCTGGTAGAGGTCGATCCAGTCGGTGCGCAGCCGCCGCAGACTCTGCTCCACCTCCCGGATGATCCACCGACGTGAGTTTCCCCGGTGGTGGGGACTGTCGCCCATCTGGCCGTGGAACTTGGTGGCCAGGAAGACGTCGTCACGTCGGCCGCCGGCGAGGGCCTTCCCGACGATCTCCTCCGACTCCCCCTGCGAGTAGACGTCGGCGGTGTCGATGACGTTGATGCCCTCGTCCAGGGCCCGATGGATGATCCGGACGCAGTCGTCGTGGTCCGGGTTGCCCCGCTGTCCGAAGTTCATCGCACCGAGGGCCAGCGGGCTGACGAGAACCCCGGTGCGGCCGAACGGCCGGTAGTCGACCATGTCACCTCCTCAGGAGACGGGTGTGGGAACGGCGGCGGACACCGGTGCGACCTCCGGCCGGTCGGGCCGGACCGAGGGCCGCGACAGGTTCCGGTTCGCCGGTCGGGGCAGGCCGTAGTGGTCCCGCAGGGTCGTGCCGGTGTACTCGGTGCGGAACAGGCCCCGGCGGCGCAGGATCGGCACCACGTGGTCGACGAACGCCCCGAGCCCGGAGGGCAGCACCGGCGGCATCACGTTGAACCCGTCGGCGGCGCCGTTGTTCCACCACTCCTCGATGGCGTCGGCCACCTGCTCGGGGGTACCGGCGACGGTACGGTGCCCGCGCCCGCCGCCGAGCCGGCCGATCAGCTGGCGCACGGTCAGCCGCTCACGACGGGCCAGGTTGACGATCAGCGTCCGACGGCTCTTGGCCCCCTCGATCTGGTCCTCGTCGGGCAGGTCGGCCGGCAGCTCGCGGTCCAGGTCCAGCACGTCCGGCGACACCCCGAGCGTGGTCGCCAGCTGCCGAAGGGCGTACTCCGGCCTGATCAGCTGTTCGAGCTCGTCCTCCAGCGCGCGGGCCTCGGCCTCGGTGCCGCCGAGCACCGGCACGATCCCCGGCAGGATCTTGATGCCGTCCGGGTCCCGGCCGAGGGCGCGGGCACGGGCCTTCAGGTCGGCGTAGAACGCCTGCGCCTCCGGCAGCGTCTGCTGGGCGGTGAACACCGCCTCGGCGTACCGGGCGGCCAGCTCCTTGCCGTCCTCGGACGAACCGGCCTGCACCAGCAGCGGATAGCCCTGCGGCGAACGCGGCACGTTGAGCGCCCCCGCCACCCGGAAGAACCGTCCGACGTGGTTGGCCGGGAAGATGCGGTCCTGGTCGCCCCAGACGCCGGCCGCCTTGTCCCCGAGCGCGGCGTCGTCGGCCCAGCTGTCCCAGAGCTTGAGCGACACCTCGATGAACTCGGCGGCGCGTTCGTACCGCTCCCGGTGCGCCGGCAGCTCGTCGAGACCGAAGTTGCGCGCCGCGTCCAGCCCGGCGGTGGTGACGATGTTCCACCCGGCACGGCCGCCACTGATGTGGTCCAGCGACGCGAACCGCCGGGCCAGGTTGAACGGTTCGTTGTACGTCGTGGAGGCGGTGGCGATCAGTCCGATCCGCTCGGTGACCCCGGCGAGGGCGGTGAGCAGCACGGTGGGCTCCAGCGCCCCGGACGGCCGGCGGCCGACGTTGTTCCACAACACCGGACTGTCGGCCAGGAAGAGCGAGTCCAGTGTGCCGCGCTCCGCGATCCTGGCCAGTTCCTGGTAGTGCCGGACGTCGGTGTGGGCGAACGGGTCGCTCTCCGGCAGCCGCCAGGCCGCCTCGTGGTGTCCCACCCCCATCAGGAAGGCGTTGAGGTGCAGGGTGCCAGGTCGTCGGCTCATCGGGAGGCTCCTTCGTGTGTCACGCCGAGCGCGGCGAGCAACCGCTCCCGGTACTCCTGAAACTCGGGATCCCGGGGTGACCGGGGGGTAGACAGGTCGATGGTGGTCTCGACGGTGATCCGGCCGGCGTCGAGCACCAGCACCCGGTCGGCGAGGGTGACCGCCTCGTCGACGTCGTGGGTGACGAGCAGGACCGCCGGTCGGTGCCGCTGGCACAGCCTGCGGAGCAGGTCGTGCATCCGGATCCGGGTCAGCGCGTCCAGCGCGCCGAAGGGTTCGTCGGCCAGCAGCAGCCGCGGTTCGCTCACCAGCGAGCGGGCCAGCGCGACCCGCTGCTGCTCGCCGCCGGACAGCTCGGCGGGCCAGGCCCGCTCCCGGCCGGCGAGTCCCACCTCGGCCAGCCGGGCCCGCCCCTGGTCGGCCGCGTCCGGTCCGGACAGCCCGAGGATGACGTTGTCCAGCACCCGCTGCCAGGGCAGCAGCCGGGCGTCCTGGAAGATCACCGAAAGCCTGTCCGGCACGTCGACACGCCCGGTGCCGGCCACGTCGTGGTCGAGCCCGGCGAGCGCCCGCAGCAGGGTGCTCTTGCCCGAGCCGCTGCGGCCGAGCAGGGCGACGAACTCGTTGTCGGCGATGTCCAGGTCGAGGTCTGCCAGGACGGTCCGCGTGCCGAAGCGGCGGGTCAGGCCACGTACCCGCACCGGCGGTTCCGGAGACTCCGGCCCGGCGTCCGGAGCCGACCGGTCTGTCGGGGTCCGCGTCGGCCGGCCGTGTCGGGCCTCCCTGGCCGAGGATGCGGTCAGTCCGCCAGGGTACGTCGCCATGACAGCGCCCTCCGTTGTGCGATCCGGACGGCCCCGTCGGAGAACAGCCCGAGCAGGCCGTAGAGAACGAGGCCGACGATGATGACGTCCGTCTGGCCGTACTGGCGGGCCAGCTCCATCAGGTAGCCGATCCCGCTCGTGGAGTTGATCTGCTCCACCACCACGAGGGACAGCCACGCGTTGACGACCGCGAAGCGCAGGCCGAGCAGGAACCCGGGCAGCGCACCCGGCAGGACCACCCGGCGCAGGAACCGGGCCGGGCTCAGCCGCAGTACCTCGGCCAGCTCGACGTACCGGCTGTCGATGGTGCGCAGACCGTTGTGGGTGTGGATGTAGACCGGCACGAAGACACCGAGGGCGATGGTCGTCACCTTCATCTGCTCGTCGATGCCGAACCAGAGGATGAGCAGAGGCAACAGCGCCAGCGCCGGGATCGCGCGCTTGATCTGCACCGGCCCGTCGATGATCGCCTCACCCCAGCGGCTGAGCCCGGAGATCAGCGCGAGCAGGACACCCGCCAGCACGCCGAAGAACAGGCCGAGGCCGACCCGCTGGGTGGAGATCGCCAGGCTCTCCTGGAGGCGGCCGTCGGCGATCAGGTCGCCGGTGGTGGCCACCACCGTCCAGGGCGCGGAGAGGGTCCGTTCGTCGAGCACGCCGGTCGCGGAGCCGACAGACCAGGCGACCAGCAGCAGCACCGGCCCGACGGCGCCGCCGAACGGGATCGGCCGGCCCGGGCCGAGCCGCCGCCGGCGCCGCCGCGCGGCCGCGCCGGTCTGGGTGGACGGCTGGCCGGCCGGCGCCGGTCCCCGGTCGGCCACGGCGGGCGGTGCGGCCGCCGCCGGACGGGTCGTCTCGGGGTTCACCTGCGTGGTCACGCGCTACACCCCCTTGATCGCGTCGGCGGCCAACGACTCGAACCGCAGGTCGTAGAGGTCCTCGGCCCGCAGCGGCCGGTTCCCGGTCTCGGCGGCGAGCAGGTCGATGGTCTGCTGGTGCCGGGCGATGACCTCGGTCCAGCTCGCCGGGATGTCCGGTACGCCGGCGTTCTCCACGAGCCACCGCCCGTCCTCCCGGGTCAGGCCCTGGTCCTGCACGTAGTACCGCTCGATCCACTCGTCCGGGTTGTTCTCGACCCAGATCAGCGCCCGGGCCCAGTGCTGGACGTACTCACGGATCGCCGCGGCCTTGGCCGCGTCCTGGAGGACGGCGACCGGCGCGTACAGGTGGCCGGGGTCGTCCCGCAGCCCGTGCGGGATGGTGGTGGCCCCGTCCCGGCCGTACTTGGCCTGGTACCGCTTGACCTGGATGCCGCCCAGCGGTGCGACGTCCACCTGCCGGCTGGCCAGGGCGGTCACGTAGACGTCGCCGGTGCTGGCCAGCTCCACCAGCCGTACGTCGCTCTTGGTCAGCCCGGCCTGCCGCAGCACCCGCAGCACCAGGGCGCCCTGGGCCTGGCCCGGGCTGTAGGCGATCTTCTTCCCGCGCAGGTCGGCCAGGCTCGCCACGGTGACCCCGGGGGCGATGCCGAGCTGGTAGATCGGGTGGTTGACCGGGTCCTGGCGGAACCGTGAGGCGACGATCTTGACCGGCAGCCCGGTCCAGTTCGCGTGGATCGGCGGGATGTCGGCCACCGCGCCGAGGTCCAGGGCGTCGGCCCGGAACGCCTCGATGGTCTGCGGGCCGCCGCTGATGTTCGCCCACGAGACCTCGAAGGTGAACCTGTCGATCTCTCCCGAGTACTCGATCGCCTTCTGGGTCTCCTTGTCGCCGACCCGCAGCACGGTGCCGTCGGGCACCTCGACGGGCAGCGGCGCGTCGAGGGCGAGCTGCACGGTCGGGGTGTCCCGGCCGGCGCAGGCGGTGAGTCCGGTGGCGGCGACGCCGAGCGCGGCCGCGAGGAGGGTACGCCGGCGCAGGACCGGCCCGGCGGCGGCAGACGGGATGGACGGAGGGGACATGGGTGGGCTCCTGAACAGACTCGACAGGCCGGCGGACGGGAATCGCCGGGCCCGGTGCGAAAGGAGGGAGCGGAAGGGTCTCGGACGGCTCGGTGGCGGTCGGGCGGACGGCGGTGTGACGGGTGGTGTGACGCGGTACGGGGTGCCGTGACCCGGGATGGCGTGGCGCGGCGTCGGGCGGGGTGGTGGCCGATTCCGGCAGGGCTCAGCCGGCGGTGGGAAGCGCGGAGGCCAGGGACGCGTACCGGCCCATGTGGTACAGCAGCGGCGCGACCTCCTCGTCGTGGTGGTGCCCGATCAGCGGTTCGGCCAGCACGATCGCGTGGTCGCCGGCGGGGACCCGGTCGACGACCCGGCAGACCAGCCAGGCGATCGCCTCGTCCAGCAGTGGAACGTCGTACGGGCCGATCCGCCAGTGCGGGTACGCGGCGAACCTGTCGATGCCGCTGGTCGCGAAGATCTGGGCGACCTCGTGCTGGCCCTCCCCGAGCAGGTGTACGGCGACGTGTGGCGCCGCCGCCACCGTCGGCCAGCTCGACGAGCCCTTGTCCAGGCAGAAGGAGACCAGCGGTGGCCGCAGCGACACCGAGGTGAACGACGTGGCGGTGAACCCGACGGGAGGGTCTCCCGCCGCCGTCACCACCGTCACCGTGGCTGCCTGCCGACGCAACAGCGCCCGGAATTGCGCCGAATCGAGCCGGGCCGACTCGGAAATTGTCATGGAATCTCTCCTGTCCGTCGCGTGGCAGTAGTCGTCGATGGCAGGGTCATAGCGATCCGCGCGACAGAACCACCCCGACGACAAACGGGTCGCCCATCGGCGGAGAAGTGGAACCGAGAAATGAATCCACCGACACCTCGACGTGCGGCGGGAACGGAGGGTCAGCAAGCGCCGGACGACCGGGGCGACCCGGTGGCGAATAGGGTCAGCGGGGACAGCCTGCGCTGGCGTGACGAGCCAGATCGATGTGCAGGCGGCTGACCAGGTGGAGGATGTATCGCCGCTGCATGCGATGAATAATCCGCATCGTCACCGTCACGGTCAACAACCGTTCCAGACTCCGGGAACGACGGCCGAATATTACGGTTTCTCGATTGACTCCGGCCCAGCCCGAGACAAATCCGCAGGAATAAGAGAACAGCGAGTTAACCAACCGTTAACATCAACGCGGGATATTCTCGCACCCTGGTTCTCCGACCCGCCCCTCTCACCGCGGCCCGACCGGTTCCACCGTCGGCCACGGCACGGCCGGCCGCCGCGACACCCGCGCGGTCCCGGTGCGGCCAGAGCCGCCGTGCCGGTGGCGGCCGTCGACGCCGCGAGCCCGGCGAGGCGGCGACCGCGCGGTGGGTGGGCGTTGTGCATGATCCAGGAGAGCCGTGTACAGTAGTGCCCCGTGCGGCTCCGCGGGAGCCGATCGGGCGAGCCTCTCGTCCGGTTGCTCGCGCTAGAGTTGCAGTGCACGTCCGGGTGGCGGAATGGCAGACGCGCTAGCTTGAGGTGCTAGTGCCCGTATAGGGCGTGGGGGTTCAAGTCCCCCCTCGGACACCATTCTTCGCATCGGTACGCATCCCTCGTGGTGGGGCCGAGCGTCCTCGAACACCTACCCCGGTATCCGTGCCGTCGCGTCCGCGAACGTCGGATGCGGGCGGGCGTGGTGAGACTCCGTTCCCGTGCCGCCGGTTGCCGAGATGGCTCCCGGAGGGCGATGCCGGCTCCGGAGGCGACGTCGTCGCGGTCCGGCCGGCAGTCGCGCACGGACGAGCGCCCGTCGGTGGGACGCGCCGGTACACCCCGTACGGCCGGGACGGCCGCGGGGTGCACCGGCGTGGTGGCCCCACCGCCGCCCGTGGCGGGTACGGTCACCGGGCGGTGAGGCCGGCCGCCGGCCCGGTGGGCGCACCGCTCACGCCACGGTCCACACTCACCCACGGCGGGCCACCGCCCGTGGACCGCTAGCCGGTGGCGCCGAAGGTCTTCGCGATCGCGGCGTCGGCGGCCTCCTCGCCGGCCTTCGTGTATCGCACCCACCAGCCCTTCCACGGGAACAGCGACGGGTCCTCCACCTCGGTCGCACTGCAGCAGGTGTAGTGGATGACGGAATAGCCCTCCCTCCGCAACTCCTCGACGATCTGGGACAACAACTTGGCGTCCCTGACCTTTCTCGACTTCCTGTCGACCGTGAGCCGGTCGGGCCGGCCCACCCGGTAGTTGGGCACCTCGGTTCCCGGCCCCGCCCGATAGGGGTAGTCGCCGTCCGGCATCGCCTCGGTTCTCTTGCCGTCCCCACTCACGAGCTCCAGGTGATCCTTGGGCGGCACGTACCCCCGCTCGATGTCCTGTGCGACCGAGTTGTTGATGGAGGCACCGTGCGGGGCGTACATCAGAAGGGTCACCCCGTCGGGCACGGTGAAGGTGCGTCTGACCGGCTCGGGCGTGCCCCTGCGGCGGCGCTTCGGAAGTGGCTCGCCCAGCTTGTCGCGCTCGGTGATCTTCCGGACAGCGTCGTCGGAGTAGAGACCGTGCCCGGCGATGGCGATGGCACGCCCCTCGCGCATCTCGGCCAACCGCCGCCCGTTCCAACTGTCCGGATCCGGTGCCAGCTCCTCGAAGGCGGCCCTGATCGCGTCGAACTCGTCCTGGGGGAGGCCGAGGAGGTGGTAACGGAACGCGGTCAGGTCCTCATCGGCGGTGCCGGGCACGGCCGTGCCGCCGACGGTGACCGGGGCGCGCTGCACGGTCCGCAGCAGGCCGCTCACCGCGGCGTTCCCCGCGGTCTGCTGCAGTCGCAGGATCGCCGCGTTCCCGGCACCGCCCACAGCGGCGGCGGTGTCCGCGGTCTGACCCGCGGACCGGGCCGATGACGGTACCCGACGCGACGAGGATTTCACGGCTCGTCTCTTCACCCGGCCAGTAAACAACCGCGGCCCGCAACGGACAACGTCCCGACGGGCAGCCTTCGGGCGAGCGGGAGACCGCACCGTGCGGCCAGCCGCGACCGACCCGGCTCGCACGGGTCGCCCGACCGACAGGTGGTGTTGGCGGCCCCGACGGTGAGGTGACGGCGGCCGTCCGCGACCCGTCCCGTCCCGACCTCACCCTGCCTCGCCGTCGCGTGGTCCACCCGCCACCGCCGCGGGCAGGGCGTCGAGCTTCTGGCGGACACCGTCGGCCTCGGCCGCGGCGAGGGCGTCGAAGATGGTCAGGGCGTCTCGCCACCAGGTCCGGGCGGCCTCCGCGTCGCCCCGGTCGTGGCTGACGTCACCAAGACAGACGAGTACCGCGGCCTCGTGGTAGCGGTCGCCCAGGCGGCGGTACCCGTGCAACGCGTGGCGGTAACAGTCCAGGGCCCGCTGCGGGTCGCCGAGCTGGTGGTGGAGGTAGCCCAGGCTGTCCCAGGTGGCCGCCTCCTGGTTGGCCAGACCCTGGTGCCGCTGCTGCAGCCGTAGCGCCTCCTGGCAGAAGCCGAGCGCCCGTCGGTGCTCCCCCAGCAGGGCGTGGCACCAACCGACCATGTTCAGCTCCTTGGCGATGCCGACCTCGTCGCCGATCGACCGGCACAGCCTGAGGGCGCGTTCGGCGTGATCGAGGGCGGCATCCGGACGGTTCTCCAACTCGGCGAGCATCTGGCTCAGGTTGTGATGGGTACGGGCCTGGCCGGCCCGGTCGTCGAGCACGGTGAACAGTTCGAGGGCCAGCCGGTAGTGGTGGTGGGCGTCGGCGAAGCGGCTCTGCCACATGTAGGCGCGGCCGAGCCCGCGGTGCAGGCACGCCTGTGCCGCCCGGTCGCCACAACGCTGCGCGGCGGCCAGGCCGGCGTGGTGTGCCGCGGTCCAGCTCTGCCAGTGCCCACGGACCTCCGCGAAGTCGGTGAGGGTCCAGGCCAGCCGCCAGACGTACCCGTCCTCTCCGTGGTCGGCCGCCTGTCTGATCGCCGCGAGAAGCACCGCGTGTTCGTCGGTGAGCCAGGCCATCGCCGCGTCGTAGTCGGAGACCTGGTGCGGTGTCGCGCCCGGCTCCGGTTCGGGGAACCGGAGCCGGTCACAGTGGATGTTCAGCAGCGGGACGCAGGCGTGTGCGGTGTGGAGGTAGTGGTCCAGCATCCGGCGCCGGGTGGCCTGTCGGACAGCCGGCGGCTCGTCGGCCTCGGCACGCTCGCGCGCGTACGCCCGCAACAGGTCGTGGAAGGTGTACCGGCCGGTGGCGGACTCGATGAGCAGATTGGCCGCGACCAGTTCCGCCAGCAGTGCCCGGGCCGTTCGCAACGGCACGTCGGCGAGGGCCGCCGCGGCCGGCACCCCGATGTCCGGCCCGGGGTGCAGGCCGAGAAGGCGGAACATCCGGGCGGCGTCGTCGCCGAGCGCGCGGTACGACCAGAAGAAGACGGTCCGCACGTCGGTGACGGAATCGCCCGCGCTCAACGCGTCCAACGGTCTGGCGGCCTCGCGAAGCTGCCGGGCCGCGGCGGCCAGCGACCGGTCCGGGCGGCCCGCGGCGTGGGCCGCCACGATCGCCAACGCGAGTGGCAGCCCGGCGCAGCGTGTCACGATCTCCTCGACCGCGTCGGGTTCGGCCGCCGTCCGGCCCGGCGACAGACGGCGGGTCAGCATCTTGCGTGCCTGGTCCGGGGTCAGCACGCCGAGGGGCAGCGGATGGGCGCCCTCCGTGGCGACCAGCGCGGTGAGCTGGCTGCGGCTCGTCACCAGGACCACACAGTCGGCCGTACCCGGCAACAACGGCCGGACCTGGTCCGCGTCGCGGGCGTTGTCGAGCAGGACCAGGATGCGCCTGCCGGCCACCAGGCTGCGGTACAGCGCGGCCCGGGCGGACAGGTCGCGCGGGATCCGGTCGGCCGGGACTCCGAGGGCTTCCAGGAACCCCCGCACGGCCTCGGCCGGATCCAGCACCGGCCCGGAGGGGTCGAATCCGCGCAGGTTGACGTACAACTGGCCGTCCGGGAACCGGTGCGCGACCCGGTGCGCCCAGTGCACCGCGAGTGTCGTCTTGCCCACCCCGGCGGTCCCCGAGATCACGGAGATGGCCACGGTGCCCGCACCGTCGGCCAGCGTCGCGTCCAGGTACGCGAGTTCCGGCTCGCGCCCGACGAAGGCCCGTACCGCCGCCGGCAGTTGGGCCGGCCGGGCCGACGCGCGCGGCACGGTGACCGGGGCCGCGGGCAGGTCCAGGGAGGGATCCTGGCGCAGGATGGCGGCCTCGCGGTCGCGCAGCGCACGGCTCGGACTGACGCCCAGTTCCTCGCGGAGCCGGTGGCGTAGCAGCTGGTACGCCCGCAGCGCGTCAGCCTGCCGGCCGCACCGGTACAGGGCGAGCATCAGCTGCCCGTGGAGGTCCTCGCGCAGCGGGTGGAGTCGGGTCAGCCGCTCCAACTCCGGTACGAGCGAGGCGTGTTCGCCGAGCGCCAGACGGGCCTCGACGAGGGCGACCACCGCGGCAAGGCGGAGCTGCTCCAACCGTTCCGCCTGCTGGTCGAGCCAGTGGTGGTCGGCGACGTCCACCAGCGCCCGCCCCCGCCACAGATCCAGTGCCGAACGCAGCAGGGACGCCTGGCGCTCGGGTTCTGCCGCCTGCCGACCCATTCCGATCAGCCGTTCGGCCACCCTCACGTCGGTGGCGTCAGGATCGGGCAGGTCGAGCAGGTAGCCCGGGGGACGCGCCACGATCGCCGCCGGGGTGCCGAGCAGACGCCGCAGGTACGAGACGTGGCTCTGCAGGGCGTTGGACACGGTGGCGGGTGGCGTGTCGCCCCAGATCACGTCGATGAGCCGGTCGGTGCTGACGATCTCACCGACGCGCAGCCCCAGTACGGAGAGCAGGGTCTTGCGACGGAGGCCCGACACGGGTCGCGGGACACCACCGACGGTCACCTCGACCGGGCCGAGGAGTCGAACCTGCACGTGACCTCCTCGCTTCCCGGGGCGGATACTAACAATGATCATCGGGGAGCCGGGAGGCCCACGCCATCGGGCGACCGCCATGACCGCCGCCTGTCGCGGACGTACCGGGACCCGCCACCCTCGGGATCGCGGGTCACGCCACGCGCCCGCCGCTGCCCCGACCCGGTCCAGGCGTGGCTGGAGCCGCCGGCCGGCCCGTCGCACCAGCAGGACCGGCCGGCAGACCCGCGTCTGCCGGCCGACCACACCACGCCCGTCCGTGCCCACGGTGCTCCTCGAAGCCGCTCCCGTGCCCCCAACGGACAGGCGCCTTCGGACAGGCGCCTTCCACGCGGGGCGGACGAGCGCGTCCGCACATTTCGTCTGCCCAGCTCAGAGGGCACCTGCCCACTCCGGGGTCGGAAACGTGGGCGCCCCGACGACGGGCCGGGGTCCGCTGTTCAGCCCACCGTGTGGAAGCAGGTCCCGGACTCCCAGCCGTCGCCGTGGTCGACGAACTCGCACTCGATCACGACCCGTACGCCCGCGATACTGATCGTGACCCTGATGACCGTCGTCTTCGCGCCCTTCGCGGCCGTCCCGAGTCCCAGGTCCCTGAGGGACAGGTCCGACCGCGGTGCCTCGACGTACCCCAGCACCGTGAAGCCCGGCACCTCTCCACCGCGAAGCAGAATGTCGAGCTCCCGCTCGGACGGAGCCCGTTCCGACTGCAGGGCGAGCGCCAGTGCCGGATCACCCAGCTGCCTGCCGAGGTCCTTCTCCACGAGGGTGACGATCTCCCCGACGGTGACCTCGCCGTTGCGCGGGTCGAACGAGCCCGGTGCCGCCTGCGCCGCCTGCGGTCCTGCGACCGTACCCAGCGCGACACCCGCCACCGTCGCCCACGCCGGCACCCACCGTCGGACGCTCGTCGCCAGTCCCATCGTTTCCTCCCGTCGTGCCTGTCCCGGCCGGTGCGGCCGTCCGGACCACGATGTGCCGGACACCTGAGCCGGCACTGACGCGGTGCTGAGGCGGCGCAGCGGTCCTCGATCGCGCAGCCCGTCGGGGTTCTGTCGACACCTGCCGCCCCGGGGCGACGTCAGCGGCGCATCAGCGACGCGGTGATCATCGGGAGGCCGCCTGGTTCTGCGACGTCTGATCGGGGGTCCCGGCCGTCCCGGCAGACGGCGCGCGGGTCGCCCACCGGCGGCGCCCGGCTGACGGATGGGAGGAGAACCCATGACGAAACGGATCGACCGGCGACGACGCGCGGGGCGGGTCGTCGCCGCCTGTGCCCTGGCGGTCACGGCCGTCGCGGCGCCGACCCAACCGGCCGCCGCCGTCGCGGGCCTCCCCGGACCCTCCTTCCACGCGGCGCGGGCCTGGGGACACAACGGAAGTGGCCAGTTGGGTGACGGAACGTCAACGAACCGTCCGTACCCGGCCGAGGTGGACAACCTCCCCGGCACCGTCACCCGGGTCGCCGGAGGTTTCTCCCACAGTCTGGCGCTGACGTCGACCGGCACCGTCTGGGCGTGGGGCGCCAACCCACACGGCCAGCTCGGTGACGGAACGACGACGTCGTCCACGGTCGCCCGGCAGGTGGTCGGCCTGAGCAACGTCGTCCAGATCGCCGCCGGCGAGCACTACAGCCTGGCGCTGCGGTCGGACGGGACGGTCTGGGCGTGGGGACGGAACCACGACGGTGTGCTGGGCGACGGCACCAACACGGATCGGCGGTATCCGACCAGGGTCGTCGGCCTGACCGGGGTCACCCGGATCGCGGCCGGTTCCGAGCACGCGCTCGCTCTTCGCTCGGACGGCACGGTGTGGTCGTGGGGCGCGGGCGGCCACGGCCAGCTCGGCGACGGTGAGCGTACGTCCCGGGCGTATCCGGCGCCGGCTTCCCACGTCGGCGGTCCGGCCGTCCAGATCTCGGCCGGACAGCGGCACAGCATCGCGTTGCTCGCGGACGGCACCGTCCGTACCTGGGGCGACAACACCGCCAGCCAGCTGGGCGTGGGAGACCCGGCGTACCTTCCCAACAGCCCGGTGGGTCTCGACGTCGGTCTGCGGAACGTCTCCCAGGTCGCGGCCGGGTGGCGGCACAACCTGGTGAGCGTCGGAGGGATCGTCTACACCTGGGGCGTCAACTTCGGCGGTCAGCTCGGCGACGGCACCACCAGTCCACGGCACCGACCTGCGCCGATCAGTGTCGGGGCGAGCGACGTGCTGCAACTCGCCGGCGGTGTCACACACAGCGCCGCGCTCGTCGTCGTCGACGGCACACGAACCGTCATGGCCTGGGGGCTGAACGACGTCGGGCAGGTCGGGGACGGGACGACCCTGCCCCGGTACCGGCCGGTGGAGGCCCACGGGCTCAGGGGAGCGACGACCGTCGCGGCCGGTCACCACCACACGGTGGCGGTCAAGCCGACCACTCCCCCGGTCTGCTGCGGGTAGCCCGGACTCCGCTCCAGGGGTCCCCGACGGCCTGCGGGAAACCGGCGCGCACGGTAACCCAGCATCCACGCGTGGCCGGACGGTGTTCCACCACCCCGCCGTGGCCCCACCGACGCGGACTGCTCCGCCGTCGCACGGTGGCTGAGGACGGACGGTTCGCCGGTGCGACCCCGGGAGCGGGTCACGGTCCTGGGATGGAACGCCGGGTTCACCCGTACCGAGAGCACCCCCGGGCCCGTACCCCGACAACCGGGATCGTTCGTGGACGCCCCTTGCACCCGTCGGGGTCCGGGCTACGGACGCAGGGCCTCGATCGTCAGTTTCGCCGCCCGGGCGATGAGCCTGTCGTCGTGCCCGGCGTCCCGTCTGTCCCGGCTGGAGAGGATCGCCAGCACGATGGGAGCGCCGTCGGGTGGCCAGACGACGGCGATGTCGTTGCGGGTGCCGTAGCCACCGGAGCCGGTCTTGTCACCGACCTGCCACCCGGTCGGCACGCCGGCCCGGATGAGGGTGTCCCCGGTCGTGTTCCCCCTGAGCCATCCGATGAGGAGCTCGCGGTCCTCGGCCGACAGTGCGTCTCCGACGACGTACGCCCGCAGGTCGGTGGCGAGGGCCCGGGGAGTGCTCGTGTCACGCCGGTCGCCGGGAGCCGCCTCGTTGAGCTCGGGTTCGATCCGTTCCGGATCGGTGACCCGGTCGCCGAGGTCGCGCAGCTCCCGTTCGAGACCCGCGGGTCCGCCGAGCCGCCTCAGCAGCAGGTTCGCCGCGGTGTTGTCGCTGTGGCGGACGGCGGCGTCGGCCAGCTCGCGCAGGGTCATCCCCCGGTCCACGTGCCGCCGGGTGATCGGCGAGTGTGTCACCAGGTCGGCCCTCGTGTAGCGGACCACCTGGTCGAGTTCGGCGGTGGAGGTCACGCGCAGCAGTGCCCCGACGGCCAGCGCCTTGAAGGTCGACGCGTAGCCGAACCGCTCGTCGGCGCGGTGCTCGACGGTGCGGCCGGTGCCGGTGTCGACGGCGTAGACCCCGAGCCGGGCGTCGAACTCCGCCTCCGGTGCCGCGAAGTCCGGCGCGGCCGAGGGCGCCGGCGGTGCCGTGGTGACCGGGGGCGTCGGTACGTCCGACCGTGGTGTGGCCGGCGCGCCGGTCGTCGAGCAGGAGGTGAGCGGGAGGAACGTGAGCGCGGCGACGACCGCCAGGACGGCGCCCCGGGTCACCTGGTTCATGTCGTGGGCGTTCCCTTCATCAGTCGACGATGCCACGATCGGCCGTTGCCCGTGTGCGGCGACGCGGCACGGGACGACCCGGCGGGACGGCACGGCCCGCCCGCCGGATGCCCGGCCGGCCCTACTCGTCCAGCGGTTTCAGGTCGTCGGCGGTGAGGCGCAGGTGGGCCGCCGCCACGTTCTCCGCCAGATGGTCCGGTGAGGTCGTTCCGGGAATCGGCAGCGTCACCGGTGACACGGCGAGCAGCCAGGCGAGGGCCACCTGGGCGGTGGTGGCGCCGTGGCGGTCGGCGACCTGCGCGAGGCGGCTCGGGTCGATCGGCACCGGACCTCCGCCGAGCGGGAAGAACGGTACGTACGCGATGCCGTCCCGCGCGCACCGGGCCAGCAGGTCAGCGTCGTCTCGGCAGTGCACGTGAAACTGGTTCTGCACGGCGGCGACCGGCGCGATGGCGCGCGCCTCGGCCAGCTGCCGTGCGTCGACGTTGCTGAGGCCGAGGTGACGGATCAGCCCTTCGCGACGGAGTTCGGCGAGCGCGGCGAACCGGTCGCCGACCGCTTCCCCGCCGGGCCTCCCCATACCGCCCACCCGCAGGTAGACCAGGTCGAGGTGGTCCCGGCCGAGGCGGCGCAGGTCGTCCTCGACCAGGCCGCGCAGCTGGTCCGCGCGGGCCTGACCGGCGAACACGCCGCCGTGGAACAGCGGACCGACCTTGGTGGCGATCACCAGGTGCTCGGGGTACGTGGGGAACGCCCGTCGGATCAGCTCGTGCGCGTGCGTGTCGCCGAATCCGTAGAAGCCGGTGGTGTCGACGTGGTTCACCCCGAGTTCGACGGCGCGACGCAGTACGGCGACGGCAGTGTCGGGGTCGGGCACCCGACGGCCGAGGGCGAGCCGCATCGCGCCGAAGCCGAGGCGGTTGACCGGCAGGTCACCGCCCAGGAGGAAGTGGTGTTCGTCGGTGGTGGTCGGATGGGTGGTCACGTGGACGCCCCTCCTTCGCCGGTTGGTGGAAGAACGTGTCCGAGTGCGTCGCGCAGGACCGTGGCGAACGGTGGCGGGTTGGTGGTGTCGAGCCAGTGCCGGCCGGCGACGCGGACGGCCCCGGCGACGGCCGCGGCCAGGACCTGACAGGACAGGTTGCCGCGGGCGCCGGTGCCCGTACGTTCGGCGATCGCGGTGGCCAGTGGCTCCTCGGCCATGGTGAACGCCTTGAGGGCCTCGCCCTGTAGTTCGGGAGTCGACAGGATCATCGCCAGTCCGGCCCGGTCGGGCTCGGGCGTGGCGAAGACCTCGATCACCGCCGCGGTGATGGCCTCGGCGAGCGGTTCGTCGGCGGGTCGGGACCGCAGCGCCCGGCCGAGGCGGCGGGCCTGGTCGGCCTGGAAGGCGCAGATCGCCTCCTCCCGGCTGGAGAAGTAGTTGTTGTAGGTGCGCGGCGCCACTCCGGCGGCCTCGGCGATGTCGGTGACCCGTACGAGTCTGAGCCCTCCGGGGCCGTGTTGGAGTGCCAGCCGCAACGCTGCGGCGCTGATCGCTTCGCGGACGGCCTGCCTGTTGCGGCTCCGCAGGTCGCGCGGTTCGGTGTCGTCCATCGACGGCGGGTGATCCTCCTTCCGGGTGCCGACTGGCCTCGTTCCGGGCTCTCCGGGGGCTCATCATAACCACCAACTTGCGCGCCACGCATCTATTGCGCGTCACGCAAGTTGTGGTAGCGTGCCGGAGCCTGGCACCCGACCGTGGCGAGTGCCAGGTCACCTGCTGTCACGCCGGCGGCGAGGTCGCCTGTCGCGCACCATCCGTCGCGGGTCGCCCCGGCGCACTCAGTAGACAGAAACAGGAGGACGACGCCGTATGGCCAGGATCATCGCGTTCGACGAAGAGGCGCGCCGCGGCCTCGAGCGGGGCATGAACACCCTTGCCGACGCTGTGAAGGTGA
>CALGAM010000207.1 GCA_937951935.1 uncultured Micromonospora sp.
GAGCAGCAGCTACCCGTACGCGATCACCTGGGCCGACGGGCACGTGCCGGCGATCTGCTGGTCGGCGCACGGCGGGCAGGAGTACGGCCACGCCCTGGCCGCCGTGCTCTGCGGCGACGCCGACCCGGGCGGCCGGCTGACCCAGACCTGGTACCGCGACGCGGCCGAGCTGCCCGACCTGTTCGACTACGACGTGATAGCCAGCGACGCGACCTATCTCTACTATCGGGGCACCCCGCTCTACCCGTTCGGCCACGGGCTGAGCTATGCCGAGTTCGTCTACTCTGACCTGCGACTGAGCGCGGACGAGCTGGACGCGGACGGAGAGATCGAGGTCAGTGTGCGGGTGACCAACGTGGGTTCCCGACCGGGCGACGAGGTGGTCCAGCTCTACACCCGGCAGCGGCGGTCCCGGGTCAAGCAGCCACTGCGTCAGCTGCGCGGCTTCGCCCGGGTGACGCTCGCCCCGGGCGAGCAGACCACCGTCCGGCTGCCGCTGCGCGCCGCCGACCTCGCCCACTGGGACGTCGTCCAGGGGCGCTACGTCGTGGAGGAGGCCCGGCACACCGTGGCGGTCGGCCGTTCCAGCGCCGACCTCCGGCTGACCGCGACCCTGACCGTACGCGGTGAGACGGTCGGGCCCCGCGCGCCGCTGTCCGGCCCGCTGCGGGCGATCGACCACGACGAGTACGCCGGCACCGGCGCGGTGCCGGACGGCCCGGACGGCACCGCCGTCGTCTCCCGGGAGGCCGGCGCCTGGATCCGCTTCTCCGGCATCGACGTCGCCGGCGTGCACCGGGTGACCGCCCGGGTCTGGGGCCGGGACCTCCCCGGCGGTGCGGACCTGCTGCTCCGCCTGGACGATCCGGTCCGCGGTCCGGTCGCCGGTACCATCCCGGTGCCACCGCCCGCCGTCCCGGGCGACACCGCCGAGCCGGGCCGGACGGTCACCGGGCGCTGGCACGGCGGGGTGACCGGGGTGCGGGACCTGTATCTGCTCTTCGCCGCCCCGGGCATCGCGGTGAGCTGGCTGGCCTTCGCCGGGCCGGACGGCGACCGGCCCGGACCTGACCTGGGAGAACTCTAGTGTCCGACCCGCCGCGTCCCACCGCCCGGCAGGCCGCCGCCGGGCGAGCAGCCGCCGGGCGAGCAGCCCGGCGGGTTGCTGCCACGTCGCAGACCACCCCGACCGTCGCGCCCCCGCCGGGCACCGTCCCGACCGTCGCGCCCCCGTCGGCCGGCGGCCCGACCGGCAAGCGGGCGGACATGGTGACCATCGCCGACGTGGCGCGACACGCCGGGGTGGCGGTGAGCACCGTGTCGTACGTGCTCAGCGGCAAGCGGACCATCTCGGCGACCACCCGGGAACGGGTGCTCTCCAGCGTGCGTGCCCTCGGTTACCACCCCAACGCCGGCGCCCGCGCCCTGGCCAGCCGGCGGGCGAACGTCATCGCCCTGGTGCTGCCGCTGCGCTCCGGGATGCACCTGCCGGTACTGATGCAGTTCGCCACCGCCGTGGTGACCACGGCACGTACCTTCGACCACGACGTCCTGCTGGTGACCGCCGACGAGGGGCCGGCCGGGCTGCGCCGGATCGCGGCCAGCGCCATGGTGGACGGCATCGTGCTGATGGACGTGGAGATGCACGACGTCCGGGTGCCGGTGCTGCGTACCCTCGAACGCCCCAGCGTGCTGATCGGCTTCCCCGCCGACTCGGCCGGGCTGACCTGCATCGACCTGGACTTCCACCGGGCCGGGCAGGTCTGCGTCGACCACCTGGCCGGCCTCGGCCACCGGCGGGTCGCACTGCTCGGCGCGCCGGCCGTGGTCTACGACCGGGACACCGGTTTCGCGCACCGCACCCGGGCCGGCTTCGTCGAGGCGGCCGCCCGGCACGGCCTCGCGGCGACCGCGCAGCCCTTCCCGGAGACCTACCCGGCGATCCACCGGGAGCTGACCGAGCTGCTCACCCGCCATCCCGACCTCTCCGGCCTGGTGGTGCACAACGAGGCGGCGGTCGGTCAGGTGCTGGCCGTGCTCGCCGCGCTCGGTCGGCGCGTGCCGGCCGACATCTCGGTGGTGGCGATCTGCCCCGACGAGGTCGCCGAACGGGCAAGCCCCGCGCTGACCTCGGTGCTGATCCCGGCCGAGGAGGTGGGCCGGCAGGCGGTGTCGCTGCTGATGCGCAAGCTCGCGGGCGAGCGGGTGCCCGAGTCGACGTTGCTCGACCCGCGGCTGACGCTGCGGGCCAGCACCGCGCCCCCACCACGGGCGTGAGCGGCCAGGGTGGGGTGGCGACCAGGCCCGCCGGGCCGGGTCGGGCGCGAACGGGGCCGGGTGCCCCGACGACCACCCGCGGTGCGGTGTTCCGCGCAACATCTCCTTGATCGCGTCCTCGGTCCCTGGTCGACTCGGGTCATGGCCACCCCCCACATGACCCCGGAGGAGTTCCGCCGGTACGGGCACGCCGTCGTCGACTGGATCGCCGACTACTGGGCGAACCTCGGCCAGCGTCCGGTGGTCCCGGCCGACCCGCCCGGCACGGTCGCCTCCCGGCTGCCGGCGGGGCCGCCGGAGCGGGGTGAGGCGCTCGAACGGATCCTGGCCGACCTCGACACGGTGATCGCCCCCGGCCTCACCCACTGGCAGCACCCGCGGTTCTTCGGCTACTTCCCCGCCAACACCTCAGGTCCGAGCGTGCTGGGCGACCTGGTCAGCGCCGGGCTCGGCGTCCAGGGCATGCTCTGGGCCACCGGGCCGGCCTGCACGGAGGTCGAGACGGTCATGCTGGACTGGCTCGCCGACCTGCTGGACCTGCCCGCCCGGTTCCGCTCCACGAGCACCGGCGGCGGGGTGATCCAGGACTCGGCCTCCTCAGCCGCCCTGGTCGCCGTCCTGGCGGCGCTGCACCGGGCCAGTGGGGGACGATGGCGTGCCCGGGGCCTCGACCGGCGGTACCGGATCTACACCTCCACCCAGGGACACTCGTCGATCGAGAAGGCGACCCGGATCGCCGGGCTCGGGGCCGCCGGGCTGCGGACCGTCGAGGTCGACCCCCACACCCTGGCGATGGACCCGGCGGCGCTGCGTGCCGCGATCGAGGCCGACCTGGCCGCCGGGATCGTCCCGGCCGCGGTCGTCGCCACGATCGGCACCACCTCGACCACCGCCGTCGACCCGATTCCCGAGATCGGGGCGATCTGCCGGGACCACGGCCTCTGGCTGCACGTGGACGCCGCGTACGCGGGTGCCGCCGCGGTCTGCCCCGAACTGCGCTGGTCGCACGCCGGGGTCGAGTACGCCGACTCGTACTGCTTCGACCCGCACAAGTGGCTGCTCACCGGCTTCGACTGTGACGCGTTCTGGGTCGCCGACCGGGCCGGGCTGGTCGAGGCGCTGACCGTGCTGCCCGAGTACCTGCGCAACGCGGCGACCGAGTCCGGCGCCGTGCTCGACTACCGCGACTGGCAGGTGCCGCTCGGTCGGCGGTTCCGGGCGCTGAAGCTCTGGTTCGTGCTCCGCTGGTACGGCGCCGAGGGACTGCGCGCCCACATCCGCTCGGGCGTGGAGCTGGCCGCCCGGTTCGCCGACCGGGTACGCGCCGACGACCGGTTCGAGGTGGTGGCCCCACACCCGTTCTCGCTGGTGTGCTTCCGACTACGCGCCGACGACGAGGCCAACGCGGAGCTGCTGCGCCGGGTCAACGCCAGCGGCCGGGTCTTCCTGACCCACACCCGGGTCCACGACCGGTACACGCTGCGACTGGCGGTCGGTTCGCCGAACACCCGCGAGGAGGACGTGGCGGAGGCCTGGCGGTTGATCACGGAGGCCACCCCGGCCGTCCTGGCCGCCGAGGGCGGCACCCCGACGGGGCGGTAGGACGCCGCCGTCGCCCGCGCCGGGCGGCTGTACCTCCCGGCGCGAGCACCCGTGGCCCGACCCGCGTCCGGGCGTGGCGTGGCCCGATTTCCGCCCGACCGGGAATCAATCGCCGCTGTCCGGGAAGTCCACCGGCGTGCCGGGTTTCCTGCCCTCGATCCCGTGGCCGGTCGGTCCGAGCGTCGCGGTCTTCGCCGTCGCCGGGCTGGTCACGATCATCGGCAGCGTCCGGCTCGTCGCGCTCGGCGACGCCCTGGCCGACCGCACCGGCTGGGGCGAGGCCGTCTTCGGGGTGGTCTTCTTCGGCGTCGCCACCGGCCTGTCCGGCATCGTGATGACCGCGGTGACCGCCGCCACCGGTCACCCGGATCTCGGCTACAGCAACGCGGTCGGCGGGATCGCCGCCCAGACCACCGCGGTGGCGGTCGCCGACGCGTTCTACCGCTCGGTCAACCTCGAACACGCCGCCGCGTCGCTGTCGAACCTGCTCTTCGGGTGCCTGCTGATCGCGCTGCTCGCCCTGACCCTGCTCGGCAGCTTCACCCCGGACGTCACGGTGGGCGGCCTGCACCCGGTGTCGATCGTGATCGTCGCCTGCTACCTCGGCGGGCTCCGGTTGATCCGCACCGCCGGGACCCGGCCGATGTGGAACCCGGTCGCGACCACCGAGACCCGGCCGGACGTCCCCCAGGAGCACGGCGTGCTGGACGGGCACGGCCTCCCCTCCCTCTGGCTGCGGTTCGTGCTGGCCGGCGTCGTCGTCGCGAGCAGCGGCTGGGCCGTGTCGCTGGCCGCCGAGAGCGTCGTGGAGACCACCGGCCTCACCGCCGGCTTCACCGGCGGTGTCCTGCTCGGCATCGTCAACGGGCTGCCGGAGACGGTCACCGCGATCGCCGCCGTCCGGCAGGGCGCGCTGACGTTGGCCGTCGCCGCCGTGCTCGGCGGCAACATCCTCGACGTGATCACCGTCGTCGTCGGGGACGTCGCCTACCGCCACGGGTCGATCTACCACGCGGCCGGCACCGACGACCTGCTGATCACCACGACCGGGCTCTTCATGACCACCGCGCTGCTCGGCGGCCTGCTCGTCCGCCAGGCCTGCGGCTGGGGACGCCTCGGCTTCGAGGGCGTCATCCTGGTGGCCAGCTACCTCGGCATGACCGCGATGCTCGCGCTCTGACCGGGCCCACCGGCCGGCGGGTACCGCTACCGCGCGGAGGCCCGCAGCGCGGCGACGAACCACTCCCAGGTCGGGACCGCGGACGCGATCGGCGGACGCCCGTTCAGCACGCCCAGCAGTTGCCAGTACCGCTCGACCCGCCGGTCGGTGAAGTGTTCCACCCGGTCGGCGAGCCGGACCCGCTCCTCGGCCGGCATCCCGGGGTCGACGATGCGGTCCAGCACCGCCCGCCCCTGCGCCGAGTCGGGGGCGACGCCGTCCCGGAGCGCGGCCCCGGCGTGCTCGGTGACCAGTGCCGGGTCGAACGGCGGTGGTGCGCCGCCTCCCTCGGCACCGGCCACCGCCATCTGCCGGACCCGCTGCCGGAAACCGGCGTCGCCGACGAGTTCGGCGAGCTCCAGCCAGGCGTCCACCTGTTCCGCCGTCGGTTCGGCGGGGAGCTCGGCCGGCATCTGCCGCATCGCCCGGGCGAGGTGCGCCCCGGGCGCCTGCGGGTCGATCCCCTCGAAGGTCTGGTCGACGAACTCGTCGATGATCCGCTGCCGCTCCTGCGCGGAGAGTCGGGCCAGGTCGCTCACGAGTTTCAACTCCTCGGTCGTGCTGTTCCGCTCGGCGACCGACCGCAGCACGGCCCGACGTACCTGAAGGGTGCGGATCTCGGCGTCGAGGGCGCGCACGTGTGCCCGCGCCACGTCGGCCACCGTCGTCTGGCGAGACAGGATCCGCCGTACGGTGTCGAGGTCCAGCCCGAGGTCACGCAACGTTCGGACCAGGTCGAGCCGCGCCACCGCGGCGGCGTCGTACAGGCGGTACCCGCCCGCCGACCGGCAGGTGGGCGCGACGAGCCCGCTGTCCGACCAGAACCGGATGGTCCGGACGGAGAGGTTGGTACGTCGGGCGAGCTCACCGATGGTGAACAGCTCGGTGCGGTCGCTCACGGAAGGAGCATCACCCCTCCAGCCGCTGGAGACTCAAGCCGCGCCCACGGCGCCGGGCTCGGGTGCCCGTCGCGTACGGCCCGTCGTCGGTGGTCGCCCCGCCCGCGGGCCGGCCAGGAGCCGACGGCGGCCGGCCCCGGAGGGCAGCGGCGGCCGGCCCGCACGGCGGTTCGCGGGAGCCGTACGGCGTCAGCTCCAGGCGCGGGGGTCGGCGGCCAGTTCGCGGACCCGCTCCGGCAGGCGGTCGGTGGCCACGTCGGCCAGGGTGACCAGTTCGAGGATCTGCCGTTCGCTGGCCCGCAGCGCGATCCAGACCTCCTGGAGCGACCGGGCGGCGCCCTGGTAGCCGAGATCCTCTGGACGCTGGCCGCGGATGTTCGCCAGCGGCCCGTCGATGATGCGGATCACGTCCGCCAGGGAGATCTCCGAGGCCGGGCGGGCCAGCCAGTATCCCCCCTCCGGGCCCCGCTGGGCGTGCACGATGCCGCCCCGACGCAGCTGTAGCAGGATGCTTTCGAGGAACTTCGGCGGAATGTCCTGGGCCCGGGCGATCTGGTCGGCGGTGATCGGGGTCGGATGCCGGGCGGGAGCGGCGACCCGACCGGACGGCCGGCCCTCGGCCGGACGCCGCCCGCCCGCGTCGCGACGGCGGTCCGCCGGCTCCACGCCCACGTCAGGTGGCAGCTCACTCGACTCGGCGTGGGCGGCGAGTTCGGCGGCGGCGCGAAGCGCGTAGTCAACCCGGGCGGAGAGTCGCATGCCGGACAGGTTAGCCGGACCTGCTCAGCCGTCCGGCCCCAGGTCTCGGCCGCACCGTGACACGCCGCCGCGTGGCGGTGGCACGGCGGCGTCCCGACCGCGCGCCCGGACCGCCCCGCACAACCCGCGACCACGCACGGCCCGCGCCCGCCACGCACCCGGGGGCGCGGCTCGGCGGCGGCGCCGGGCTCAGGCGCCGACCCGACGCAGCAGTCCCTCCTGCACGGCGCTGGCGATGTGCCGGCCGTCGACGGTGAACATCCGGCCGGTGGCGAGCCCGCGGGCGCCGGAGGCCGACGGGCTCCAGCAGTCGTAGAGGAACCACTCGTCGGCCCGGAACGGCCGGTGGAACCAGAGCGCGTGGTCCAGGCTGGCGCCGATCACCCCGCCCGGCCCCCAGACCTCGCCGTGCACCGACAGCACCGAGTCCAGCAGGGTCATGTCGGAGGCGAAGGTGAGCGCGCAGGCGTGCAGCAGCGGATCGTCCGGAAGCTTGCCGTCGATCCGCATCCAGACCCGCTGGTGCGGGTCGGCCGGCCGGTCCCCGGGGGGCACCCAGCCGGGCTCGCCGACGTACCGGACGTCGATCGGCCGTGGGATCGTCGCCCAGACGCCGAGCCGCTCCGGATACCGGGCGAGCCGGTCGGCCATGGTCGGCACCGCCTCCGGCGGCGGTACGTCGGCCGGGGCCGGCGCGTGGTGGTCGAGACCCTCCTCCTGCCGGTGGAAGGAGGCGGACATGAAGAAGATCGGCTTGCCGTGCTGGTACGCGACGGAGCGCCGCACCGAGAAGGACCGGCCGTCCCGGATGTTCTCCACCTGGTACCGGATCGGCTCGGCCGGGTCGCCGGGCCGCACGAAGTAGCCGTGTAGGGAGTGGACGAACCGGGTCGGCTCGACGGTCCGACCGGCGGCGACCAGGGCCTGGCCGGCGACCTGGCCGCCGTACACCCGCTGGGGGCCGACCGGCGGGCTGGTCCCCTCGAAGTCCGCCTCGCCGAGCTGGCGGAGGTCGAGCAGTTCGAGGAGCTGGTCGACCGCCGCCTGCCCGACCAGGACCGGCTCGGGCTCGCCCACGCTCACCGCAGGGCCTGCGCCGCCGTGGCCGCGTCGACCAGCGAACCGAGCTGGTGCACCCGCAGCGTGTTGGTGGAACCGGGGGTGCCGACCGGGCTGCCGGCGACGATCACCACGAGGTCGCCGGGGTTGGCCCGGTTGAGCCCGAGCAGCGCCTGGTCGACCTGCCGGAACATGTCGTCGGTGTGCTGGACGAAGGGCATCAGGAAGGTCTCCACGCCCCAGGAGAGGGCCAGCAGGTCCCGCACCTCCGGCACCGGGGTGAAGGCCAGCAGCGGCAGGTCGCAGTGCAGTCGGGAGAGCCGCCGGACGGTGTCGCCGGTCTGGGAGAACGCGACCAGGGCCTTCGCGCCGATCGCCTTGGCGATCTGGGCGGCGGCCGAGGTCAGCGCACCGCCGTGCGTGCGCGGGTCGTGCTGGAGCCCGGGGACGGTGAACGAGCCGGACTCGGTCGTGCTGATGATCCGGGCCATGGTGCTGACCGTCAGGATCGGGTACTTGCCGACGCTGGTCTCGCCCGAGAGCATCACCGCGTCGGCGCCGTCGAGGACGGCGTTGGCGACGTCGGAGGCCTCGGCCCGGGTCGGCCGCGAGTTCTCGATCATCGAGTCGAGCATCTGGGTGGCGACGATGACCGGCTTGGCGTTCTCCCGGCAGAGTTGGACGGCCCGCTTCTGCACCAGCGGCACCTGGTCCAGCGGGAGCTCGACGCCGAGGTCACCGCGGGCCACCATGATGCCGTCGAAGGCGTCGACGATCGCCTCCAGGTGGGCCACCGCCTCGGGCTTCTCCACCTTCGCGATGACCGGCCGGTGGATGCCGACCTCCTGCATGACGGCGTGCGCCAGCTTGATGTCCTCGGGCGAGCGGACGAACGACATGGCGACGATGTCGATGCCGAGGCGGAGCGCGAAGCGGAGGTCCTCGGCGTCCTTCTCCGACAGCGCCGGGACGCTCACCGCGACGTTGGGCAGCGAGACACCCTTGTTGTTCGACACCGGGCCACCCTCGGTGACCAGCACCCGGATGTCGTTGCCGGTCACCTCGACGACCTCGACGGCGACGCGGCCGTCGTCGATCAGCAGCCGGTCGCCCGGTTTCACCTCCTGCGGCAGCTTCTCGTAACTGCAGGAGACCCGGTCCCGGGTGCCGAGGATCTTCTCGCTGGTGATGACCACCGAGTCACCGGTACGCCACTCGTGCGGGCCGTCCGCGAAGCGGCCCAGCCGGATCTTGGGCCCCTGCAGGTCGGCGAGGATCGCCACGGCACGCCCGGTGGCCCGGGCAGCCTCCCGAACCAGGTGAAAGACTCGCTCGTGATCGGCCTGGTTCCCGTGGCTGAAGTTGAGCCTCGCCACATCCATGCCCGCCTCGACCAGTCCACGGATACGCTCGGGCGAGGAGGTCGCGGGACCCAGCGTACAAACGATCTTTGCGCGGCGTGTCACGGCCATCAGGCTAGTCTCTCTCTCGGATCGGCCCGCCAGATCCTTCACGTACGGGACAGTTGCGCAACGTCACGCGGCTGGTAGGTGACCGGCGGGTGTGTCACGCCGGGACGTTGGGTGGCGGGCATCGGCGACCGCGCGGCGCCGAGCCTACCCCCGCCACGCCCACCCGGCCGACGATGCCCCCGCGCGGCACGGGTCGCCCGGCGTTCGAGGGAAGAGTGTACGCCCACAGCTCGCGGTTCACCGTCACGTGATCTTGACGTTATCGGTCCGACACGATTCGGCCCGACCCTGGGTGCACCGATGATCAAGACAGGTCCGACCTGCGCAAACGATCGGCGCCGGCCTTCTCGGGCGCTTCCGGAACACCCGAGAAGGCCTGTTTTTCCCCAAGGAGGATCCATGGCTCCCACGCCCCCGACGGACGCCGAACTGAACGTCTTGATCCGGGCCCGGCTCGCCAGCCTCGGCATCGACCTCGACCAGCTGCCACCCGGCACCACCGCCGACCCCGAGACGGGCGCACCAGGTCGGGACTCCGTCCTCGCCTCGCTGCGCTCCTTCGTCCGCAGCACCGTGGGCACGCTCGCCGCGTACCAGCTGCCGGCCCCCTCCGGCACCGACCCGGAGACCGCGAAGGCCCTCTCCCAGCAGCCCGCACCGATGCTCTACCCCTCGATCAGCACAACCTGGCGGCAGTCATGACCTTCGAACCACTGGACCGTACCATCGACCGCCGGGCGTTCCTGGCCCGCACCGCCGCCCTGGCCGGCGCCGCCACCGTCGGCGGCGCGCTGACCCTGCCCGCCGCCGCCCACGCGACCCCCGGCGGCGCCCCACGACCCGCGCCCGGCGGCGGACACCAGCCCGGCGGCGGACGCAACCCCGCGCTGGACCGGCCGGAGGCGTACGTCCAGCCCCGCCCCGAGGCGCTCGCCGACCCGACCGAACTGACCCTCGCCGAGGCGGCCTGGCTGATCCGGGCCGGGAAGCTACGCCCCGAGGAGCTGGTGGAGGCGTACCTGGCCCGGATCGACGCGTACGAGTCGACGTACCAGGCGTTCAACGTCGTGCTCGCCGACGCCGCCCGCGCCGCCGCGCGCGCCGCCGCCCGGCGCCCCCACACCGGCCCGCTGCACGGCATCCCGCTGGCGATCAAGGACAACTACTTCACCGCCGGGGTGCCCACCACCGCGAACTCCTTCCTGTTCCGGGACTTCGTGCCGCCGTACGACGCGACGGCGGTGGCCCGGCTGACGGCGGCCGGCGCGATCGTGCTCGGCAAGACCCAGATGGGGCCGCTGGCCACCACCCGGGCCACCACCCCGGACGGGGTGATCACCACGGTGAACGCCTGGACCCCGACCAACCCCGGCACCGATCCCGGGGGCTCGTCCACCGGCACCGCCACCGCGGTCGCCGGCCGGCTCGCCACCGCCGGCACCGGCACCCAGACCGGCGGGTCGATCACCGCGCCGGCCAACGCCCAGAACCTGACCGGACTCAAGCCGACCATGGGACGGGTTCCGCTGACCGGGATCATCCCGCTCAGCTACACCCGGGACCACCCCGGGCCGCTGGCCCGGGACGCCCTGGACGCGGCGATCATGCTGACCGCGATGGCCGGCGAGGACCCGGCCGACCCCCGCAGCCAGGGCCTGCCCCCGGTCCCCCGCCTGATCGAGGCCGCCACCCCGGTCTACACGGGACGGAAGGTCAAACTGCGGTGGAAGACCCGGATCGGGGTGCTCCCCGGGTACGCCGACGGCACCTCCGCCACCGCGCAGGCCCGGCGGGCCTTCCTGTCCACCCTGGCCGCCATCCCCGGCGCGACCCTGGTCGACGTCCCGCTGCCGGATGAGTGGAACCTGCTCAGCGGCACCGCGTTCAACAACGTCCGCCTGGTGGAGCGGACCGAGCCGTTCCTGCCGTACCTGCGGACCGACCTGCGCGGCTTCGGGGTCTCGGTGACCAGCTGGCTGCAGGGCGCGCTGCTGGGTGGGCCGGAGTTCGTCACCGGCCAGCGGGCCAAACTGCTGTTCCTGGAACGGGTGCTGAACCAGATCTTCGACGTCTGCGACGTGGTGGTGCAGACCGGTCCGGTCCCGTTCGACATCCTCGGTCTCCCCGAGATCGGCTTCCCGATCGGCTTCACCTCCGCCGGGGTGCCGATCGGGACGATCCTCGGCGGCCTGCCGTACGCCGAGGACCGGCTGCTGTCGGTGGTGGCCGCCTACCAGGCGGTGACCGACTGGCACTGGCGCCGCCCGCCGAACCCGCCGGCGGCGCCCGGCACCCGGGCCGCCCGCGGCGCCGCGGCGGCCACGACGCCGGACGCGACCCGGGGCCGGCTCACCGCCGAGCAGGTCGCCGAGCTGACGCAGTAGCGCCCACCCCGGCGGGCCCCACCGCCGGTGCGGGCCGGTCGGCGGCGTACCCGAGGCAACGCGTACGCCGCCGACCGGCGGGCGCTACCGGGCCGCCGGCACGGCCGCGGTCACCTCGACCTCGAGCACGGCGCCGGGGCGGAACAGCCGGCTCACCTCGACGGTCGTGCTCGCCGGCGGCGGGGTGTTCGGGAAGAGCCGGCGCCGGACCTGGCCGTAGGCCGGCAGGTCGTCGAGGTTGGTCATGAAGGTCCGGATGTGCAGTACGTCGGCCAGCCCCGCGCCGTGCGCGGCCAGGATCCCGCCGATCAACTCGAAGATCCGTTCGGCCTGGGCGACCACGTCACCCGGGGCCACCACGGCTCCGTCGTCGTCCACGGCGATCTGCCCGGCGGTCATCAGCAGCGTCCCGCCGCCGACGTCGACCCGCGCCACGTGGGCGTACGGCCCGACCGGCGGCGGTACGGTGCTCGGATTGTCCAAACTCACGCGCATGTGTCCTCCGGAAGTGTCAGACGAACGTCCGGGCCCGTCCCGCCGGTCTCCTCCCGCGGACGCTTCCGGACGCCCGGCACGGGTCGCCACGGCACCCTCCACGGTGGTCGCCGCCGGGGCCGCCACCGCCAGGGCGGCGAGATCGGCCCGCGGATCCGGTGCGGCGTGCAGCGCGCGCAACGCGGCCCGCACCATCGGCAGCTCCGTGCCCTCGGCGCCGCCCTGCCCCGGCCCGGAACCCACCACGGCCCGCCCGGCTCCGGCCGGGGCGCCCCCGGTCTCGGCGAGCACCAGGGCGAGGTCCTTGGCGGCCAGGTCGACGGCGAAGGCGTTGCCCTCGCCGGTCACCCGGGCGACCGCGCCACCCAGCGGTCCGGAGGCGAGCGCGGCGAGGGCGCCCGCCCGGTCCACGCCGAGTGCGTCGGCGACCGCCAGGGTCTCCCCGAGCGCGGCCACCCCGGTCGCCAGAGCGGTGTTGAGGACGAGCTTCAGCGCGGCACCGGCGCCGAGCGGACCGCAGCGGTGGAGCCCACCCAGCGTCTCCAGCACCGGCCGGACCCGTTCCACCACCGTGTCGTCGCCGGCGGCGAGCACGGTGAGCCGACCCGCCTCGGCCGCCGCGACCCCGCCGGCGACCGGGGCGTCGACCAGGTCGACCCCGGACGGCATCCGCCGGGCCAGCCGCCGGACCTCGGCCGGGGCGATCGTGGACATCTGCACCACACAACCACCGGCCCGCACCGCGGCCGCGGCGCTCGTCCCACCCGACGGCGCGTCGAACAGCACCGCCTCGACCGCCGCCGCGTCGCGGACCATGACGATCACGACCTCGGCGTCGGCGACCGCGGCGGCCGGGGTCGCCGCGAGGCGGGCGCCGGCCCGGACCAGCGGCGCGGCGCGCTCGGCGTGGCGGTTCCAGACGGTGACCTCGTGCCCGGCCGCCAGCAGACGGCGGGTGATCGGCGTGCCCATGTGCCCGGTGCCCAGAACGGCGATGACTGTCACGGGCAGAGACCGTAGGCGGCGATCACCGATGCGACCAGCGAATGTCAGGCATGGCTGCCATGCTGATCTAGCATCTCAGCCATGGAGATCCACTCCCTCGAGGTGTTCCGGACGGTCGCACGGCACGGATCGATAACCAGCGCCGCCCGAGCCCTCAGCTACACCCAGTCCGCGGTCTCCCGCCAGATCGCGGCCCTCGAGGCGGAGCTCGGCGGGCGGCTCTTCGACCGCCTGCCGCGCGGGGTCGCCCTCACCGAGGAGGGACGCTGCCTGCTCGACCACGCCGAGGCGGTGCTCGACCGGCTGGAGACGGCACGGCGGGAGCTGGCGGCACTGCGCGGTCTGGGCGCCGGGCGGCTGCGGGTCGGCGCGTTCCCGACCGCCGTCGCCGCGCTGGTGCCCCGGGCACTGGCGGCCTTCCGGGCCGCCCACCCCGAGGTCGCGGTGTCGCTGATCGAGGGGCGAACGCCCGGCCTGCTGGAGCGGCTCGCCGCCGGCGACGCGGACGTGGCGGTGGTGAGCGCGGCGTTGGACCGGCCGATCGACCCCGACCGGTTCGACCTGCACCACCTGATCGACGAACGGCTGCTGGTCGCGGTGCCCCGGAACCACCGGCTGGCCCGGCGCCGCACGGTACGCCTGGCCGAGCTGGCCGAGGACGCCTTCATCACCGGATCGGCCACCGACGAGCGGGCACTGCTGCGGGCCTACCTGCCGCCGGACTTCCAGCCCCGGGTCGACATCATCGTCGCCGACTGGACCGGCAAGCTCGGCTGCGTGGCCGCCGGACTCGGGGTCGCGCTCGTCCCGGCGCTCGCCGCGCGGGCGGCCCCCGCGGACATCGCGCTGCTGCGCCTGCACCGCGACGACGCCTCCACCCGACGGATATTCGCCGCCACCCTCGCCGGACGCACCCGCCCACCGGCGGTCACCCGGCTGCTCGGCATCCTCGACGAGGTGGCCGCGGCCATCCCCACGTGACAGCGCCGGTCGCGGGCGTCCCCACCCGCCCGGCCCGGCGCCGGGGCCCGGCACGAGGTTGGCCACGTCGCCCCGGCACGGCCGGCCGCGACTCGCCCCGTGGGCGCGGCCCTCAGCGCTGCTCGTCCCCCACGTACAGCCGGGTGACGGTCTCGGCCACGCAGACCGGCTTGCCGCCGGCGTCACTGTCCACGGTGACCGTGGTGAGCAGCTGCAGACCGCCGGGAACCTCGCCGACCTCGGTGATCACCGCGGTGGCGCGGACCGCCGCGCCGACCCGCAGGGGGGCCGGGAACCGCACCCGGTTCAGCCCGTAGTTGACCACCATCCGCACCCCCTCGACGCGGTACAGCGGTCGCACGAGCGCGGGCAGCAGCGACAGGGTGAGGTAACCGTGGGCTATCGTGCCGCCGAACGGACCGCCGGCGGCCCGCTCGGGGTCGACGTGGATCCACTGGTGGTCGTCGGTGGCGTCGGCGAAGCGGTTGACCCGGTCCTGGTCGACCACGCGCCACGGCCCCGGGCCGAGCGACGTGCCGACCGCGGCGGCGAGTTCGGCCGGCGAGGCGAAGACCTTCATGCCACGATGCCGTCCTTTCCGGATGCCCCGGGGGCGGGTCAGCGGGCCCCGCCGTTGACGTAGAGGGTCTGGCCGCTGACGTACGACGCGTCGTCGCTGGCCAGGAAGGCGATCACCGCCGCGACCTCCTCGGGCTGGCCGACCCGGCGCAGCGGGGTCCTCTCGGCAGCCTGCCGCTGGTGCTCCTCCGGGGTCGACCCGACCCGCTGCGCGGTGGCCGCGGTCATGGCGGTCGCGATGTAGCCCGGCGCGACCGCGTTGACGGTGATGTTGAACGGGCCGAGCTCGATGGCGAGGGTGGCGGTCAGCCCCTGGACACCGGCCTTGGCCGCCGCGTAGTTGACCTGGCCCCGGTTGCCCAGCGCCGAGCGGCTGCTCAGGTTGACGATCCGGCCGTACCGCGCGGGCACCATGTGCCGCTGCGCCGCCTGACAGCAGAGGAACATGCTGGTCAGGTTCGTCTTCAGGACGGCTTCCCAGTTCTCCAGCGGCATCTTGAACAACAGGTCGTCGCGGGTGATGCCGGCGTTGTTGACCAGCACGTCGAGCCGTCCGTACGTCTCGACGACCCGGTCGATCGCGGCCGGCACCGCGACGGCGTCGGTGACGTCGCAGCCGATCCCGATCGCCCGGCTCCCGCCGGCGGTCAGCTCGGCCGCGACCGCCTCGGCCCGGTCCGCGGACAGGTCGAGGACGGCGACGGTCGCACCCTCGGCGGCCAGCCGTCGCGCGGTCGCCGCACCGATGCCCTGAGCGCCTCCGGTGACGACGGCCACCTTCCCGGCGAATCTGTTCACGTCTCTCACCCCAGAGTCCCAGTCCGCGCCTCGCCCGGTGGTGTGCGCGTCCCGCCGACGGCTCGGCGGGACGCCGCCGGTTCCGTCGATAAACTAGCGGTGCAAGTTTTGTTCCGTCCAGCCCCGGGAGGGGGTGGCGGGCCGACCACGACCAGGTGCGGGGAGGTGACGCGTTGCCGAGACCCCGGCAGGCCCTGCTGAGCCGGCAGCGGATCGTCGAGGCCGCCGCCGCCCTGATCGACGCGGAGGGCCTGGCGGCGCTCTCCACCCGGCGGCTCGCCGCCGAACTCGGCGTACGCGGCCCCTCGCTCTACAACCACTTCGCCACCAAGGACGAGATCCTCGACGCGGTGGCGGACAGCATCATCGCCCAGGTGGACGTCTCGGCGTTCGGCAGACTGGACTGGCGCGAGGCGCTGCGCCACTGGGGCCTGTCCTACCGGGCGGCCCTGGCCGCCCACCCGAACATCGTCCCGCACCTGGCCCGGGGACCGGGACGCCGGCCGGCCGGGCTGGCCATGGCCAACGCCGTGTACGGCGGCCTGGTCGCGGCGGGCTGGCCACCCGCCCGGGCCACCCACATCGGCGCGCTGATGCGCTACTTCGTGACCGGTTCGGCACTCGGCTCGTTCGCCCGGGGGTTCGTCCCGGACCCCGACCTCTACCGCGAGCGGTACCCGCACCTGAACGAGGCGCACCGGCTCGCCGAGCACCAGCGCAGCGTCGACGAGGGCGCGTTCGTCCTCGGCCTGGACGCCCTGATCGACGGGCTCGCCCGAACCTACGAGCGGACGATCGGACCGCTGCCCCCGCTGGCCACCGACACGACGTCGACCCCGGAAGCGCGGTGACCGCGGCGCCGACACGCCGCCATTCTCGGGGCGCCCGCGGCGCCACCACGCCATCCCCGGTGACCGCGCGTCCGCCGACGTGGTATCTACCTGCCGGACCGACCGGCACCGCCGACAGGAGCGGGAGCCGGCGCCGCCGACAGGAGCGGAGAATGAGGATTCGACCCGGGGTGATCGTCGTCACCGTCGGTGTGCTCCTCCTCGGCGGCGCGGCCCCGCCGACCGAGGTGGGGCGCCCGTCGCTCCCGCCGGCCGGACTGGGCAACGACGGCGGCCTGCCGATCTACCTGAACCGGTCGTACTCGCCCGAGGAGCGGGCGGTCGACCTGGTGTCACGGATGACACTGGCGGAGAAGGCCGCCCAGATGATCAGCAGCCGGTCGGCCGCGCTGCCCCGGCTCGGCATCGAGGCGTACGGCTGGTGGAACGAGGCGGCGCACGGGGTGGCCCGGGCGGGCACCCGACACGACGCCAACCCGCCCACCCTCGTCAACACCACCTCCTACCCGGTCAGCCTCTCGCTCGGCGCCACCTGGAACCCCGACCTGGTCTACCGCGAGGCCACCGCGATCGCCGACGAGGCCCGGGAGGTGGCCCGGGACAACCGTCTCGACCTCCACGTCTACACCCCCACCGTCAACCTCGCCCGCGATCCGCGCTGGGGCCGCACCGACGAGGCGTTCAGCGAGGACCCGCTGCTCACCGCCGCGCTCGCGGCGCAGTTCGTCAACGGGATGGAGGGCAAGGACCGCGCCGGCCGGCCGCTGCCGGAAGGCGGCGGCTACCTCAAGACCAGCACCACGCTCAAGCACTACGCGGCCAACAACAGCGAGTTCGACCGGCGCACCGGCACGGCCGACATGGACGACCGGACGCTGCGCGAGTACTACACCGCGCAGTTCCGGGAGGTGATCGCCCGCAGCGCACCGGCGTCCATCATGACCTCGTACAACAGGGTCAACGGGTGGCCGACCACCGCCAGTGGCTACCTGATGACCGAACTGGCCCGGCAGACCTTCGGCTTCACCGGCTTCTTCACCTCGGACTGCGACTCGATCCGCGAGATCCAGCACGGCCACCGCTGGCGGCCACCGGGCCGTGCGGAGCCACTGGACCACGTCGAGCGGCACGCGTACGCCAACGCGGCCGGCCTGGACCTGAACTGCCAGCAGGGCTACCACGACCGGTGGAACTACGCCACCACCATCCCCACCGCGATCGCCCGCGGCATCACCACACCGACCGGACGCCACTCCGAGGCCGACGTCGACACCTCCCTGGTCCGGCTGCTGGCCACCCGGATCCGGCTCGGCGAGTTCGACCCGGCCGAGGAGGTGCCGTGGGTGACCGCGGCCCGGACCCGGGTGCCACCCGGCAGCTGGACGAACTCGGACGCCAACCGCGCCGTGACCCAGACCCCGCAGCGGCTGGCGCTGGCCCGCGACGTCGCCGGCGAGAGCATCGTGCTGCTGCGCAACGAGCCGGCACGGCGGCGGGCCGGCGGCGTGGAGCGCACCGGTCGCGCGGGGGACGCCGGTCCGGCCGGGGAGGCACCGCTGCTGCCGCTGCGGGTTCCCCGCTCCGGGCCCTACCGGGTGGCGGTGCTCGGCCACCACGCCAACCCGCCCACCGTGTACCACGGCGGGTACTCCAGCATCCAGGCCAGCGCCGGCCGGGCCAACGAGGTCAACGGCTACCAGGGGATCCGGGCCGCCGTCCAGGCGATCAACCCGGACGCCGTCGTCGACCACCTGCCCGGAGTCACTCCCGGCAGCCTCGCCGAGGTCGACCCCGCGTCGGTCGAGGCCGTCGCCGACTACGACGTGGTCGTCGTCTACGCCGGCACCGACGACCGACACTCCCGCGAGGACGTGGACCGGCAGAGCCTGGCCCTGCCCGGCGCCCAGACGGCGCTGATCCGCGCGGTCGCCGCCCGCAACCCCAACACCGTCGTCTACCTGGAGACAGTCGGTCAGGTCGAGGTCTCCGACTTCGCGGCCGACGTGCCGGCGATCCTCTGGAGCTCGTACAACGGGCAGCGTCGGGGCGAGGCGCTCGCCGACGTGCTGCTCGGCGCCCGCAACCCGAGCGGCCGGCTGCCGTTCACCTGGTACCGGGACACCGGCCAGCTCCCGCCGATCGACGACTACCGGATCCGGGCCACCGCCGACGGGTCGTACCCCGGCCGGACGTACATGTACTTCACCGGCACGGTGTCGTACCCGTTCGGCCACGGGCTGAGCTACACCCGTTTCGCGTACTCCCGGCTGGCCGTGGACCGCCGGAGCGTGGACGCGAACGGCACGGTCCGTGTCAGTGTCGACGTCACCAACACCGGCCGAATGCCGGGCGCCGAGGTGGTCCAGCTCTACGTCGGCACGCCGAACGCGCCGGCCGGCCTGGAACGCCCGGTGAAGCGGCTGCGCGGATTCCAGAAGATCTGGCTGCGCCCACACGAGACCCGGCGGGTCGACTTCACCGTCGCCGTCGCCGACCTGGCCTTCTTCGACGAGCGGCTCGGTCGGTATGTCGTCGACCCAGGGGAGTACACGTTCCAGGTCGGCCCGTCGAGCGCGGCGGACGACCCGCGGCTGCGGGCCCGGGTGACCGTGCACGGCACCCTACGCCCGACGCTGTCGGTGGTGACGGTGGCCGCACCGGTGCTGCTGCCCCCGGGCAGCGCCGTGACGCCGAGACTGACCATCGCGCTCAGTGACGACCGCCGGTACGGCTACCGGGCCGAGGGGGCCAGCACCCCGCTGCCCGCCGGGGTCACCGTGCGGTACCGCAGCAACCGGCCGGCGGTGGTGGACGTGGACCCGGCCGGGGTGATCCGGACGATGTCGACCGGAGTCGCCACGATCACCGCGAGTGTGACGTACCAGGGCGTCACCCGGTCGGCCGAGTTCGTCGTCGGGGTGCGCTGACCCCGATCGGGTAGCCCGGGCGGGCGGCGGACACCGCCGACGGCCGACCGGCCCCGGCGGTCACCCGACGGCGGCGCCGAGCGGTGCCGCCACGCGGCCGAGCCGGGTCAGGGGCAGGACGTGCCGGCCGACCCGCAGCGCCTCCTCCCGGTGCGGCCACCCGGAGAGAATGAACTCGTCGACCCCGAGGTCGGCGTACTCGTCGAGCCGGGCCGCGACCTCGGCGTAACTGCCGACCAGCGCGGTCCCGGCGCCCTCCCGGACCAGACCGATGCCGGCCCACAGGTTCGGCGCGACGGTCAGCCCGTCGGTGGTGCCGCCGTTCAACGCCGTCATCCGGGCCTGCCCGACCGAGTCCATCCGGGCGAACCGTGCCTGCGCGGCGGCGATCCGTTCCGCGCTCATCCCGGCCAACAGCCGTTCCGCCTCGGCCCACGCCTCGTCGGCGGACTCGCGGGCGATGACGTGCAGCCGCACCCCGACCCGCAGGGGCCGCCCCGCCGCCAGGGACCGGATCCGGGCGACCCGGGTGGCGACCGCGGCCGGCGGCTCCCCCCACATCAGGTAGACGTCGGCCTGCCGGCTCGCGACCGCCTCGGCCGCCGGCGACGCCCCACCGAAGTAGATCGGCGGCGGCGTGGCGACCGGGCGGGTCTTCCCGCCACCCTCGACCCGGTAGTACCGGCCGGCATAGTCGTACGGCTTCCCGGAGAACTCCCGCCGGAGCACCTCGACGAACTCGGCGGTCCGCGCGTACCGCTCGTCGTGGTCGAGGAAGTCGCCGTACGCCCGCTGCTCGACCGGGTCGCCACCGGTCACGATGTTGATCGCCAGCCGGCCGCCGGTGAGCTGCTGGAACGTGGCGGCCTGCTGCGCGAGCAGCGTGGGCAGGGTGAAACCGGCCCGGACCGCCACCAGCAGGCGGATCCGCTCGGCGTGCTGGGCGACGGCGGTGCAGACGATCCACGGGTCGGGGCAGCCCGAGCCGACCGGGGTGAGGACGCCGGTGAACCCGGACTCCTCGGCGGCCCTGGCGACCTCGCTGAGATAGCCGACGGTGGCGGCCCGCGGGTGCCGGGCCGCGCCGGCCTCGACCGTCGCCGAACCGACCTGGTCTCCGTCGCCGGACGTGGGAAGGAACCAGAGGAAACTCACGAACGGATCGACCCTTCCTGTGATTGACCGGAGGTGGCGCGGCGGACCGGTGGCCGGAGCCGGGCCACCGATCCGCCACCCCCCTCGCCCGCCTCCTCAGCCGGTGAAGTTGCGGAACAACAGGGACGCCAGAGCCAACGCGAGCACCAGGTTGGCCACGGTCGCGCTGGCGAACACGGCGATCGGCCGCCAGCCCGCCTCGCGCAGCGAGGCGACCCGGAACTCCAGCCCGATGCTGACGAAGGCGAGGATGAGGAACCAGGTCCGCAGGTCGTTGACGACCCCGATGACCGCCTTGCCGTCCGACCCCGCGACCTTGAGGTACCAGGTGGCGATCACGGACGCGGCCACGAAGCCGAGAACGAACTTCGGGAACCGCTCCCAGAGCGCGCCGAGGCCGGGCCGGGCCGCGCCGGGCCGCCGCTCGACCTTCAGGGCGAAGTACGCGGTCAGTGCCACGGCCACCACGCCCATCAGCGCGTTCTGGGTCACCTTGACGATGCTGGCGATCTGCAGCGACTCCTCACCCGCCAGGGCGCCGGCCGCGGTCACCGCCGCCGTGGTGTCGATGTTGCCGCCGATCCACGCCCCGGTGACCGCCGGTTCGAGGCCGAGCACGTCGGCGAGCCAGGGCAGGAGGAAGATCGACGGCAGCGCGAAGACGATGACCAGGCTGGCCGCGTACGCCAGCTGCTCCCGCCGCGCGCGGACCGCGCCCGCCGCCGCGATCGCCGCGCTGACCCCGCAGATCGAGACGGCCGAGGCGAGCAGGGCCCGCAGCCGGTCGTCCAGCCCGAACCTGCCCGCCAGCCACCAGGTGAAGAGGAAGACCCCACTGATCAGCAGGATCGCCTGGACGATGGCCGGGCCGGCGGCGCTGGCGATCACCGACAGGTTGATCGAGGCACCGAGCAGTACCAGACCGGTCTTGATGAAGAACTCGGTCCGGAACGCGGCGGCGATCCGGTCGCGGATCCCGAGCAGCGTGACGGCGACGTTGCCGAGCAGACCGAGCAGGATCGCGTACACCGGGTACTCGATCGCGCTCGCGATGTCCTCGACCGCGGTGTCGGCGGCGAACTCCGGAACGTTCAGTTCGAGGTAGCGGGTCAGCCCGGCCAGTGCGAGGACCACCAGCAGGCCGAGCGCGGTCCAGCCCCAGAAGGCGCCGGACCGGACCGACCCGCCGGTGGGCACCGCGGCGACGGAACCCTCGGCGGTGCTGGTCGGGCTGGTTTCCGGCGCGGCCGGCGTGGCCGCGGTGGAGGCGGGAGTTGCCGCTGCCGTGGACTCACCCGGCAGCCGGGCGGCGTCGGCGGTCATCAGGGCACCACCCCCGTGGGGATCACGCCGACCAGGACCAGCAGGAGCAGGACCAGGCCGAGAATCGTCGCGGCCCAGTCCTCGTTGATGGCGAATCTGCTCTCGGCCGCCGTCGGCGCGGCCGATGGATCGGTACTGTCACTCATCGTCGAATTCCTTCGGGGGGTACGAAGTGATGAGGGCGATGGCTCGGCCCGGCGGCCGGACGTACGGGTGATCCCCCGGATCGCCGGGTGGATGGGAGGGGTGGCCGGGGCCCGCGCGACCGCCGAGGGCGGTCACGCCGGGTACGTCGGACGTGCGGCCAAGCCGCGGGGTCAGCGGTGCGGCGTACCGCGGCGACAGAGGTCAGCCGCGATCCGCATCAGGTCGACAGCCCGACGGCTGATGAGACGGACCCCGATAAGCACGATCCCATATTCCTACTGACTAGATAGGAATACAAGACCCTTCTCACCAGTCGCACCTGATCACGCCGGCCGTACCCGACCGCGCCGACCACATCCGGACCTCGGCCCGGCCCGACACCCGGAAGCGACCGCCCGCCACCCACGTCGGGCCGCGCCGGACCCGAGGACTCCCCCGGCATTTACAAACTATTCACATCTGTGCTTTGCTCAGGAAAACGCTTGCCGGGCACCACGAAGTGGCACATATCCGGGCGATCCAACCATGCCCACGGCCACACCCACGGCACCGACCGGGCACCGGTGCCGCCCCAGACCGCACCCGTGGGCCGTCCACCGTCGAACCAGGGAGAGAAGGATGCTCCACAGACAGCGCCGGCTGGTGCTCGGGGTCTCCACGTTCGCGGCAGCAACCCTCGCCGTCGCCGGGGTGGTCGTCACCGCCGGCACCGCCCAGGCCGCCGTCGGGTGCCGGGTCACCTACGCGGTGGCCTCCCAGTGGCCGGGCGGGTTCACCGCCAACGTCGACCTCACCAACCTCGGCGACCCGCTCACCTCCTGGACGGTCACCTGGTCCTTCAGCGCCGGCCAGACCGTCACCCAGGCCTGGGGCGCCGAGATCACACAGAACGGCAGCTCGGTACGGGCGGCGAACGTGAGCTGGAACGGCAACCTCGGCACCAACGCCTCCACGTCGTTCGGCTTCAACGCAACCTGGAACAACAGCAGCAACCCGGCGCCCACCAGCTTCGCGGTCAACGGCGTCACGTGCACCGGCGGCGTCGGCCCGACCACGCCGGGCACCGGTCCCACCACCCCGCCGACCACTCCCCCGGTGACCACCACTCCCCCGCCCGCAGGCGGCTGGCCGACCCCGACCGGGCAGAGCCCGGTCAACGGAACCATCCAGGTCAGCGGCACCTTCGACGGCGGCATGCGCCGGTACTGCTGCATCGGCGACGGCAGCCAGGAGGAGAGCCAGGACCCGATGTTCCGGCTCGCCGACGGCGCCACCCTGCAGAACGTCATCATCGGCGCCCCGGCCGGGGACGGGGTGCACTGCTCCGGCTCCTGCACCCTGCGCAACGTCTGGTGGGAGGACGTGGGCGAGGACGCGGCCACGTTCCGCGGCAGCGGCTCCCCGACGTTCCTGGTCGACGGCGGCGGCGCCCGCCACGCCAGCGACAAGATCTTCCAACACAACGGGCCGGGGACGGTGACCATCCAGAACTTCCAGGCCACCAACTTCGGCACCTTCTACCGCTCCTGCGGCAACTGCTCGACCCAGCACCAGCGCCACGTCGTCATCCGCAACGTCACGCTGACCCGGCCGGGCAACACCGTCGCCGGGATCAACACCAACTACGGCGACACGGCACGGTTCAGCGCGGTCACCATCGTCAACGACAGCAGCCGAAGCATGGTGATCTGCCGCAAGTACATCGGCAACAACAACGGCGACGAACCGAGGCAGGTCGGTACCGGCGCGGACGGCACCAACTGCTTCTACTCCCCGTCCGACATCATCTATCGCTAGGCGTCCGTCGTCGCGGCCGTCCCCGTCTCCGGGGCCGTACCCGCACCGGCGAGTGGTCGGTACGGCCCCGGAGCGCACGCCGCGAGACGCCGGCTTGCCCGCGTGATCCGGTCCGCAACCGGTCGACGTGCCTGTCGTCGACGGTCGCAGCCCTGCCGCCGGTGCCGCCGACCGGCGCGGGCATGGAACTCATCCCCGCGTACGCGGGGAACACCCTCATCCCAAGGTCTCAGGTAAGGGACAAACCGGATCACCCCCGCATACGCGGGGAGCAGGCCAACAGGTGGCCGTCGATGATGAACGCCCCGGGATCACCCCCGCGTACGCGGGGAGCAC
>CALGAM010000208.1 GCA_937951935.1 uncultured Micromonospora sp.
GCTACCCCGCCACCGCGGGTGACAAACCGGCGCGGCGGGTGCGCGGTCCGGACGACGGCGGGCACGGCGTCCGACCCCCGGCCGCGGCGTGTCTCGTCCGACTCCCGCGTCGGGCGCGTCGTCGGACGAGGTTTACCGGCGGCGGGTTCGGGAAGGGCGCCGGGTACCGCTGACCGCGATCCCGCCCGCGTCCGGTGTGTCGCCGGGAGCGGATCCGGACGACGTGCCGTCCCGCCAGCCGAGGACCTGTGATGATCGGACCGACCAGTCGGTGAACGACGCCCTGCACCTGGCGCTCGGCACCATGCTCGCGGTGGCGGCCGGCGCCGCCTTCGGCACCTCGTCGGTCCTGCAGTACCGGGCGAACCGCAACGTGCCCCGGGAGCGGGTGGCCCAGCCCCGGCTGCTGGTGCGGCTGTCGCACCGCCGCGTCTGGCGCTGGTCGGTCGTGCTGGCGGCGGCCGCGTTCGCCATGCAGACCACGGCACTCGTCTTCGTGCCGCTGATCCTGGTCCAGGCCGTCCTGGTGACCGGCCTGCTGTGGTACGTCCTCCTGCTGGCCGCGCTGGAACGGCACCGCCCGGACGGGCCGATCCTGCTGGAGGCGCTGCTCTGCCTGTTCGGCCTCACCGCCTTCCTGGTGATCGCCGCCCCCAGCGCCGACCCCAGTCGTGGGCTGGACTCGATCCGGGCCGGACTGCTGCTGGTCGGCGCGCTCGCCGTCACCGTCGGCGGCTGTCTCGGCGCGGCGGCCCGCCTGCACTCCCGGTGGCGTCCGTTGCCGCTGGCGCTCGCGGCCGGCGCCTGTTACGGCGTCACGGCCGGCCTGATCAGCAGTCTCACGCACACCCTCGACGACGGTCCGGTCGCCGTGCTCGGGCAGTGGCAGACGTACGCCATCGTGGTGATCGGTCCGCTCGGGGTGCTGCTGAGCCAGAACGCCTACCAGGCCGGCCCGCTCGGGGCGCCGGCGTTGGCGACGTTCACGGTCACGGATCCGCTGGTGGCCATCGCGGTGGGGCTGCTCTGGCTCGACGAGCGGATCCGGACCGGGCCGTGGAACCTCCTCGGCGAGGTGGTCGCGCTCGGCACCCTCGTCGTGGGGGTCTTCCTGCTCGCCCGGCGGGCCCCGAGGGCGGATCCGGCGGGTACGGCTCCGCCGGGCGGCACCGGTGACGCCGACGCGCCACGGTGAGGGCCGGCCGGCCGGGGTGGTCACGCGACGTCGGGCGCCGCGGCGGCCTCCGGGTGGGCGTGTCCGACGCGGGGGCGACGGCGACACCTAGCGGCAGACATCGATGCATGGTAGAAATCCTTCAGGGAGTGTCGCCATATGTAAAAAGATTCCAAGGAGGCCCGGGATGGCGGGTATCAGGGCAGGTGTGGCCGGTCTCGCGGCCGTGGTCGCCGGCTCGGTCGGGGCGGTCGTGCCGGCGCCCCCGGGTCGGGCGGCCGAGCCGGACGCACGGGCAACCCGCACGGTGAGCTACCGGGGGTACCGGGTGGCGGTGCCACACACCTGGCGGGTCGTCGACCTCGCGGCCGACCCGACGGCGTGTGTCCGGTTCGACCTGCCCACGGTCTACCTGGGCCGCCCGGGAGACCAGGCCTCGTGCCCCACCCGTCCCGGCGGGCGCACCGCCGGACTGCTCGTCGAGCCGATCGACGCGGTCCCGGCCGAACGCCGGGTGACGGCGGCGGTCACCGCTCCCGGCGCGGCCACCGTGCCCTCCGCCGTGTCCCGCGACGGCAGCATCGAGATCGTGGTCCGGGACGCCGGTGTCCTCGTCACGGCGGCGCACACCCCGCAGACCGAGTCCCTCGTCCGCCGGATCCTGGCCTCCGCGACCCTCGGGCCGGACGCCGTACCGGCCGACCTGCCCGACACCGGCGCGGCCGCCGCCGCGGGCTCCGCGACAGCCGTCGCCGGCGACCCGGTGGCGCCGACCGCACCCGGCGCCGGGGTGCCCGCCGCGGACGACGGCGGGTCGCGGGCCACGGGCGCCACGCCGCTGGCGGTCGCTCCCCAACCCGGCACCTACCTCGGCCGGGGCTTCGACACCTGCGCGGCTCCGTCCCAGAGCACCATGAACGCCTGGCGGGCCAGTTCGCCCTACCGGGCGATCGGCATCTACATCAGCGGCGCCAGCCGCTCCTGCGCCCAGCCGAACCTGACCGCGACCTGGGTCAGCAACCAGGTCGCCAACGGCTGGCGCCTGATCCCCATCGAGCTCGACCGTCAGGCGCCGTGCGGCACCCGCACGCCGAAGATGTCCAGCGACCCGGCCGAGGCGCGGGAGCAGGGCGCGAGCCGGGCGGCGAGCGCGGTGAGCGCCGCCCGGGCGCTGGGGATCCCCGCCGGCAGCACGATCTTCAACGACATCGAGCACTACCCGTCGAATCCGTCGTGCCGGGCCGCCGTGCTGTCGTACCTGTCCGGCTGGACCGAGCGGCTGCACGCGCTCGGATACCTCTCCGGCATGTACTCCAGTGGCTCCTCCGGGGTGGCGGACCTGTGCGGCGCGTACCACGATCCCGCGTACACCCGTGTCGACCACCTCTGGTTCGCCTGGTGGAACAACGTGGCGAACGTCGACGCCGGCCCGTACTGCCCAGCGGAGTACTACGCCGACCACCAGCGGCTGCACCAGTACGCCGGCGACGTCTACGAGACCTGGGGTGGGGTGCAGTTGCGCATCGACCGCAACTACCTCGACGTCGCGACCGGCGCCACGCCCGAACCGCCGCCCGGCTGGAGCACCGTCGTGGACAACACGACCGCCGGCCGGTTCACCGCGAGTGCGAACTGGGGCACGTCCGCCTACTCCGACCAGCGGTACGGCACCGACTACCGCTTCGCCGAACCGGTGCTGGCCAGCGACGTCGCCTGGTACCGGGTGAACATCCCGGAGACCGCCAGCTACGAGATCTCGGTCTGGTACCCGGCCAACGCCGGATACAACGACTCCACCCCGTTCATCGTGGCGACCACGAGCGGAAACCAGACGGTGCGGGTGAACCAGCGGATCAACGGTGGGCAGTGGGTCTCGCTCGGGGTGTTCACACTGCCCGCCGGGGACGGTGACCGGGTCGGGGTGAGCCGGTGGACCAGCGGAACCGGCTACGTCATCGCTGACGCGATCCGGGTCACCCGGGTCTGACCCGCCCCGGTCGACTTCCGCGCCCCGACCCGGGTCACCCGGGCGCCGGGCCGTCGGGCCGAGGGCGGTCCACGGGTGGTCGCCGTGTCCCGACGGCCCGGCGCGAGACCGTCACGGCTCACGCGGCGGCGACGAGTACCGCGTCCGGCGGTGGTCGACGTGGGCGGGGTGGTATGTCACACCGTCGATGTCGACATTCGTCGGCGGTGGGTCCGGCACCCGCCCGTGCCGGGTGTCGAACACGGCCTCGACGCCGCGGCTGTTCAACGACGTCGCCCACCCGGCCGCCTGGTCCTCGGAGTCGAACAGCATCCGTGCCCTCGACCCGGCGAGCAGCCGGTGGACCGTGGGGCTGTAGACCGCCCTGGCGCGGGCGTGTTCGAGGTGTCGCGACCCGATGATGATCCGGATGTACCGGTGGCTCACCCGGTGCCGGCCGACGACGTACAGCCGCTCGCCACCGTCACCGCTGAACGGCAGCGACACCCACACCCTGGCGCCCCCGGCGAAGTGCCTGAGCCCGTACCGGAGGTCGAGGTCGGGCCCGACGAGTCGCTCCCGCACGACGTTCGCCACGACACCCCAGCCGAGGAGCTCGTGCACGCCGCCAATGCTATTGCCGGCGGTCCATCGCCTGTTGCCGGCGGCCCACCGCCGCCGCGGTCGGGGCCGGTCGGGCGGCGAACGACTCCACCGGGTGGAGGTCCGGGCCGCCGGCCCCGGGTGCCGTCACGGACGGACGTCGAACCCACGGACGGGCGGCCGTCGGACGTGATCTACGACACCATCTCCGGGGTACTGGACAGGTGTTCGAAACGTTCTGTCATCCTGTTTCCCCGAATGTCCTGACGAAAATGGGCCGCAGCATTCGCGTGGCTCCCGTAGCCTGGCCCGCGTTGTGTCGCCCCGGCCCACCGGCCTGACCGAGTCTGGAGAGTCGTGACCAATCACGCCGCCGCGGCGCCGAGCAAGCTCGACGCCGCAGTATTCAAGATCGCCGGAGTGGTCGTGCTCGGCGCGATCATGTCCATCCTCGACGTCACCGTTGTCAGTGTCGCGCTGCCGACCTTCCAGACCGAGTTCGACGCCACGTACGCCGAGGTCGCCTGGACCATGACCGGCTACACGCTGGCGCTGGCCACGGTGATCCCGCTCAGCGGCTGGGCGGCCGACCGGTTCGGCACCAAGCGGCTGTACATGCTCGCCCTGCTGCTGTTCACGCTCGGCTCCGCGCTCTGTGCCGCCGCGGACTCGATCGGCCAGCTCGTCGTGTACCGGGTGCTGCAGGGCCTGGGCGGCGGGATGCTGATGCCGCTCGGTATGACGATCATGACCCGGGCTGCCGGCCCGGCCCGGATCGGTCGGCTGATGGCGGTCCTCGGTATCCCGATGCTGCTCGGCCCGATCGGCGGCCCGATCCTCGGTGGCTGGCTGATCGAGGCGGCGAGCTGGCACTGGATCTTCCTGATCAACGTTCCGGTCGGCGCGGTGGCGCTCGTGTACGCCTTCCTCGTGCTGCCGAGGGACACCCCCGAACCGTCGGAGTCGTTCGACTTCCTCGGCATGCTGATGCTGTCGCCGGGTCTGGCGCTGTTCCTCTACGGCGTCTCGTCGCTGCCGGACACCGGAACGATCACCGCCACCAAGGTCTGGGCCACGATGCTGGCCGGTGCCGTTCTGGTGATCGGGTTCGTCTTCTACTCGTTCAAGCCCCGGCACCCGCTGCTCGATCTTCGGTTGTTCCGCAACCGCAGGCTGACGACCGCCACTACCGCGCTCTTCGTCTTCGGTGTCGCGTTCATGGGCGCCGGCCTGCTGTTCCCGAGCTACTTCCTGCAGGTCCGGGGCGAGTCGACCCTGCACACCGGCCTGCTGATGGCGCCGCAGGGCATCGGGGCGATGATCACGATGCCGATCGCCGGCACCCTTGCCGACCGGATCCCGGTCGGCCGGACCGTGCCGTTCGCGATGGCGCTCATCGTCGCCGGGTTCTTCACCTTCACGCAGGTCGGAGCCGACACCTCGTACCTGTTGCTCTGCGGCTCGCTGTTCGTGATGGGCCTGGGCATGGGCGGCACGATGATGCCGATCATGACCTCGGCGCTGCGGACCCTGACCAGCGACGAGACGGCACGCGGATCCACCCTGGTGAACATCCTCCAGCAGATCTCCGGCTCCGTCGGCGCCGCGGTCATGTCGGTGATCCTCACCAACCAGCTCAACAAGTCGGACCCGATTCCCGGTGTGGTCAACCCCCGCACCGGCGAGCCGGTCACCGAGGCGGCGGCGGCGATCGCCCACCAGCAGGGCATGCCGCTACCCCTGGAGCCGTCCCTGCTGCAGCGCGGCCTGGACTTCGTGGCCGACTCGTTCGCCACGACCTTCCTGGTCGCCTTCGTGCTGATGCTGGTGACGTTCGTGCCGATCGCGTTCCTGCCCCGTCGGCGTGAGGCGTGGCGGTCGGGCGACGCCGACCCCAGCGGCGGCGAGCGCGAGGCGGCGCCGGTGCTGGTGCACTGAGCCACCCGCCGGGAGATTCCCGGCGGTCGTGCCCCGCCCGGCCGCCACGGCTGGGCGGGGCACGGCCCGGGCGGGTGGCTCGACCCGGTGGCCGGGCCGCGGTGCCGAACCCCGCCGGCGGGTGTGACCGGCCATGGTCGACTCGTGCCGACGACCCGCGCGACCCGGCTGGGAAGGCGCCGTCGCGACGCCGTCACGGTCACCCGCCGGCGGTCACGGCGGCGGCGAGCACGAGTACGGAGCCGACGACCTCGATGATGCCGACCTGCTTCGGTGTCAGCTGACGGTGGGGAAGCACGGCGGCACGCGCGAGGAGGGCTGCGAACAGCACGGCGAGCGGGATGCTGAGCGCCGCCGCCACCACGAGCGCGAACACGTGATAGACCACCGACGCCCGGTGGTGGGCGACACTGCCACGTTCCCGGATCATGGTCTTGACGTAGAACACGGTGCCGACGAAGTAGAGGAGGACCGCGAGGAACGCGGGCACGACCCTGCCGACACCAACACCGGCGACGGTGGCGGCGACGGGAACCATGAGGCAGCTCTGCACGACCGACGCGAGGCCGTTGGCCAGGGCACGCTCGCGGCGCTGCCGGGCGTGGTGGCCGTTGACCGCCAGGAGGATCGCGTAGGCCGGCGCGTAGACCAGCACCTGGGGCCGGACCGCGACGACGAGGCCGCCGAGAGCCGCGGTGATCGGCCCGTACAGCAGCAGTTGCGGCGCGAAGCGGGACGGCCGGCGGGTCTTGAGCGCCTGCAGGGCGTAGTAGGACAGCAGGTAGCCGGCGAGCCAGGCGCCGAGCAGCGGCAGGTGTGGCCACCGGAAACCGGCGGTCAGGACACCGGCGAGCCAGGGCACCATCAGCATGGCCCAGGCCCCGTGCTGGGGCGGGGTGAAGCGGCGTCGCGCCGACGGTCGGGACGTGGCGCCGCGCGGCTGGGTCCGCATCACGGCACCGCCCGCGTCCCGGCCGCCGGCAGGCGTACCACACACGCGGCCGGCGCGCCGAAGGGCTCCACCGCCACGGTCGTGCCCGGCACACCGGCACGCGCGAGGACTCCCCGGACGACCCCGAGATGCAACCCGCACATGGCGTCGGGGTGTCGGTCGACCAGCTCCAGGAACGGGCACGTGGCCAGGTGCACCTCGGTGGTGCCGCTGCCGTCGTCCGGCTGGCGGCGTGGGCTGAAGCCCAGCCCGTCCAGCACGGTGACCACCGACCCGACCGGGTCGTCGTGGTCGGGACCGGCCGCGGCCAGACGCCATCCCCACCCCTCACCGACCCGCGCGGCGGCCTCCCGAACATCGCCGCCGCCGTCGGACAGGTGGTCCAGCAGGGCGGCGGCCAGCGCCCGGTACGGCGCCGGGGCCGGTTCGGCGGCGGCCGCCCGGTACCGCCAGGCCGGACGGCCCGGCTGACCGTCGCTGGCCCGCGTCCTCACCAGGAGCCCGGCTTCGGTGAGCCGGTCCAGGTGGGCACGGGTCGTGGACAGGTGCTGGCCGGTCCGGGCCGCCACCTCGGCGGCCGTGATGCCGTCGGCGGCCCGCACCAGCCGCAGGATCGCGACCCGGCTGCCCGACCCCAGCGCACGGTGGCGGGGGGTGTCGATCACCTCTCCCCGGGGGCCTGCCCGCCGTGTTTCCACGATGTATCACGTTACAACGTCACTTGGCAGCAAAACCCGAGCGGGTCGCCACGGGCGGCCCGGGTGAGCCGCGGTGGTCGGGGGAGCGCCGGCAGGGTCAGCGGCGCGACCGGCAGGAGTCGCGGCGGACCAGTTGGGCGCCGACCCGGTAGGTGCGGCCGGTGCCGCTGCCGTCGGCGCTGCGCCGCTGGATCTGTTGCAGCAGCAGGTCCACGGCGAGTTCGCCGAGTTCGGTGGCGCCGTTGTCGACGACGGTGATGGCCGGCCGCCACCAGCGCAACCACGGAATGTCCTCGTAGCAGATCAACGACAGGTCCGTCGGGATCGCGACGCCACGCTCCACCAACGTCGGCAGGGCGCCGAAGACGGCCTCGTGGTTGGCGACGAACAGCGCCGTCATGTCGGCGGCCGTGTCGAGCAGGCGGCTGGTGGCGGACCGACCGAACTCCGGGTCGAACGGCCCCTGGACGACGAGGGCGTCGTCGACCTGCAGTCCGTGCTCGCGTAGCGCCTCCGAGTAGCCGGCGAAGCGCTCCCGGCCCGAGTTGGTGCTGGGCGGACCGCCGATGTAGCCGATCCGGGTGTGCCCGAGTTCGAGCAGGTACCGGGTGGCCTCGTGGGCCCCGTCCCGGTCGGCGGCCAGGACCGAGGGGGAGGCGGTGCCGTTGGGGGCGCGGATGAGGTTCACGACCGCGGTGCCGTCGCGGAGCATCCGGTTGGTCAGCGTCACGTTCTTGCCGGAGCCGATGAGGATGACACCGTCCGCGGAGTGGTCCTGCAGCGTGCGGAGGAACGCGGCCTCTCGTTGGGGGTCGGCGTCGGTGATGCAGAGCAGCACCTGGTATCCCTCGGCGGCCGCGCGGCGCTGGACGACCTCGGCCACCGTGTGGAACGAGGCGTTGATCAGGTTGTTGAGCACCAGCCCGATGAGCTTGGACTGTCGGGTGCGCAACGCGCTCGCGGCCCAGTTGGGTCGGTAGCCGAGCCTCGCGGCGGTCGCCTCGACCCTCCGCCGGGTCTCCTCGGCGATGAGCGGTGAGCCGCTGAGCGCCCGGGACGCGGTGCTCCGCGACACCGCGGCCGCCGCGGCCACGTCGTTCAGCGTCACCGCCATGAACACCTCCAGGATCGATCCCAGGTGATCCTCGCACAAGCGGGGAAAGCAGGGCAAGGAGACCCTCCGCTCCCCGCACATTTGGCCCTTGACATGGGAGAACTATGCTCTGAGAATCCTTGCAATCGATCCCAAAGAGTGGTGAGTGATGGATCGCAACGACGTGACCTGGCGGGGCTACTGGCCGGCCGCACCGACACCGTTCGCCGCCGACGGCGCGCTCGACGAGGCGGCCTGGCGGGACCTCCTGCGGCTCTACCGGAGCCAGGGTGTGCACGGTGTGCTGGTCAACGGCACGACCGGAGAGTGGTTCAGCCAGACCCCGGCCGAGCGGCGAAGGGTTGCCGAGATCGCGGTTGAGGAGATCGCCGGAACGATCCCGGTCGTCGTCGGTGTCACCTGCTACACCGCGCGGGAGGCGGCCGAGCTGGCGCGGCACGCGGCCGAGATCGGCGCCGCGGGGGTGCTGAGCACCCCGCCGCCGTACGCGCATCCGTCACCCGACGAGATCGTCCGCTACTACGCCGACCTCTCCGAGGCGACCGACCTGCCGTTCATGGTCTACAACTGGCCGCGTGGGGTGGCGGTGGACATGTCCGCCCACCCCGGGCTGATGGAGCGGCTCGCCGACCTGCCCAACGTGGTCGCGATCAAGGACTCCACCGGCGACTGGCTGCGCATGCTGGCGACGGTGGAGGCGGTCTCCGACCGGGTCAGGGTCTTCGGCAGCTTCCTGCACCGGCGAGGTCTGGCGGTCCTGCGTGGCCTCGGCGGGGACGGCAACATCGACGGCGGCGGGGTCGGCGCGCCGTTCGCGGTGCCGTACTACGACGCGGTGTTCGCCGGTGACTGGGACACCGCGCGGCACTGGGCCGACCGCTACTCCGCGCTGGCCTCCCGGCTGGTCAACCCCGACTACAGCGCCCGCTACGCCTCGCCGACCTCCCAGCTGAAGGCCGTGATGGCGCTGCTCGGCCAGCCGGGCGGCACGGTACGGCCACCCCTGCTGCCGCTCACCGACGAGGCGGCGCTCGCCGAGATCCGTACGGCCCTGACCGAGACCGGGCTCGTCGCCGCGTTGGCGGGGGACCGATGAGCGTCCACATCCACGTCGACGGCCGACGCGTGCCGGTGCCCGAGGGAATCAGCCTCGCCGCCGCCCTCGTCGGCAGCGGTCACTGGACGTTCCGCCGGCACGCCGTCTCGGGCCGGCCGCGCGGTCCGTTCTGCGGCATGGGCGTCTGCTTCGAGTGCGAGCTGACCGTCGACGGGCAGCCCGGGGTCCGCGCCTGCCTCGCGCACGTGCGCGACGGCATGCGGGTGGAGACCTGCCCGCCGACGGATCCCGACGACCCGTCCGGAGGCGACGTCCTCGCCGCCGCACCGGGTGCGGGCACGACCGAGGAGGGTCGCGGTGTCTGACCGGGATGTGTTGATCGTCGGTGGCGGCCCGGCCGGGCTCAGCGCCGCCCTGTCCGCCGCGCAGGGCGGGCTGCGGGTCGCGCTCGTCGACGAGCACACGGAGCTCGGCGGCCAGTACTTCAAGCGCCGGCATCCGGCGGTGGTGGCCCGGCACGGCGACTTCCGCCCCGCGGGAACCCGCCTGGTGACCGCGGTGCGGCAGGCCGGGGTCGACTGCCTCACCGGCCACCTGGTGTGGGGTGTCGCGGACGACGGTGCCACCCTGCTCGTGGCCGGGCCGGACGGCGCCCCGCACGCGCTGCGTGCCCGGTTCACCGTGCTGGCCACCGGGGCGCACGAGCGGGTCCTGCCGTTCCCCGGCTGGCAACTGCCCGGGGTCGTCACCGCCGGACTCGCGCTGCACCTGGCCACCATCGACCGGGTGCCGGTGGGCCGGCGTGTGCTGCTCGCGGGTACCGGGCCGTTCCTGTTGCCGGTCGCCTGCGCGCTGCTGGAGGTCGGCGTCCGGGTGGTGGGGGTGGCCGAGGCCAACCATCCCTACCGCCTCGGCCGGCACGCGGCCGCGTCCCTGCGGTACCCGGCCCGGCTGCGTGAGCTCGCCGGGTACCTGGCGACGCTGGTCCGGCACCGGGTGCCGGTGTGGCAGGACACGTACGTCCTGTCGGCCTCCGGGCCGGACCGGCTCCGCCAGGTGACCCTGGGGGGACGGCACGCCGGCACGGTCGAGGCCGACGTGCTCTGTGTCGGTCACGGGTTCCGGCCGAACGTCGAACTGGCCCGGCTGCTGGGGTGTGAGACCCGTCCGGACCCGGTCGTCGGCGAGCCGGTGCCGGTCGCCGACGTCGTGGGCCGGACCAGCCGCCCCGACGTCTACGTGGTGGGCGAGGCGGCAGGGATCGCCGGCGTGCACGCGGCCCGGGCCCGGGGCCAGGCCGCCGCGCTGGACATCCTGGCGCGGACCGGCCGGGCGGTTCCGCCGGCCCGCCAGCGGCGGGTGCACGCCCGGGTCCGCCGCCTGGCCCGGTTCGCGGCGCTGACCGAGGCGTTGTTCCCACCGCCGCTGCACCTGCTGGACGGGATTCCGGACGACACCGAGGTGTGCCGGTGCGAACAGGTGAGCGCGGGTGAGATCCGCGCCACGGCCGGCCTGGCACACAACGGCCTGAACGCCACCAAGGGCTTCACCCGGGCCGGCATGGGCCTGTGCCAGGGCCGCGAGTGCGGTACGGCGGTGGCCTGCCTGACCCGGGCGGCCAACCCGCACGCACCGGCCGAGGCGTTCACCGCGCGGATGCCGGTGCGGCCCGTGCCGGTGACCGCGCTCGGCGTGCCACCGCGGCACGCCGCGGGCGCCGACCGGGGCCGGCCGGCGGGCGGCGGCACCCCGGGCGGGGAGGTGGTCCGGTGAGCCGTCACACCGCCGACGTCGTGGTGATCGGCGCGGGGATCCTCGGCGCCGCGGCCGCGCACTACCTGAGCCGCGCCGGCCAGCGGGTGGTCGTGTTCGACCGGGGTGCGCCCAACCGGGAGGGTTCGGGCACCACCGCCGGCAACCTGCACATCCAGGCGATCCACCCGAGCCGGCCCGGCCAGGAGGTGCCCGCCGACAACGGCCGCTTCCTGCCCCTGCAGGTCGCGGTGAGCGACATGTGGGAGAGCGTGGAGCTCGAGCTGGAGGCCTCCGTGGAGCTGCGGCGGCACGGCGGGTTCATGATCGCGGAGACGCCGCACGAGTACGCCGAGCTGCGCGCCAAGCAGGCCATGGAGGCCGCCGCCGGGCTGCCGACCGAGCTGTTGGACGGCGACGCGGCACGCGCGGCGCTGCCCCTGCTGTCCCGGACCGTCGTCGGCGCCACCTGGTGCGCGCTGGACGGGTACGCCAACCCGTTGAAGATCACCCCGGCCTACCTGGCCTCGGCCCGGCGGCACGGTGCGCAGATCCACGGCTACACGCCGGTCACGGGCATCGCCGCCACCCGGTCGGGCTGGCGGGTGACCGCGGGCGGGGACACGTACGACGCCCCCGCCGTGATCAACGTCGCCGGTCCGTGGATCGCCCAGGTGGCCAGACTGGCCGGCATCCGGCTGCGGATGACGCCGGTGGCGATCCAGATGCACGTCACCCCGCGGATGCCCGAGACGATGCGCCACCTGGTGCAGCACATCGGCGAGGGCATGTCGGTCAAACAGGTGACCGCCGGCAACGTGCTGATCGGTGGGGGGTGGCCGGCCCTCCGGCTGGATCTCGACGGGCGCAGCGTGGCCAGTGTCCGGAGCGCCGGCGGCAATCTCGCGCTGGCCGCCCGGGTGTTGCCGTTCCTGTCCGGTGTGCGGCTGCTGCGCGTGTGGGCCGGCCCGCTGGCGGCGACCCCGGACGAGTTGCCGGTGATCGGCGAGGTGCCCGGCGCGCCCGGCTTCTTCGTCGCGGGCGGCACCTACGCGTTCACCCTCGCCCCGCTGTGGGGCGAGACACTGTGCCGCCTCGTCGCCGGCGAATCCCCTCGGGTGCAGGTGTCCGACCTGGGTCCCGATCGGCTATTGATTGATACGCAGAGTGACGAGCTCGATCTTGTTGCGAATCAGGAACGGGCCCTGGAGGGGGCGGTTCGGGATTCGGTCCAACAGGGCTCGACGAGGCGGAAGGAGCAGGCGTGACCTGGCTCATCAACGGCAACGTGGTGAACGTCCAGGACGGTTCGTCGCGCCGCGGGGCGGCCGTGGAGATCGTCGACGGCAGGATCACTCAGATCACCCAGAGTGACAGAGTTCCGGCCGGTGCGGACACGATCGACCTTGGTGGGCGGTACCTCCTGCCGGGGCTCATCTCCGTACACACCCACCTCTCCGTGACCTATCCGTTCAGCGACACCGACCCGCAGGAGTCCGCGGGTCTCACCGCGCTGCGCGCGCTCTCCCGTGCCCGCGACGCGCTGTACGCCGGCGTCACCACCATCCGCTCGGTGCACGAGCAGAACCGGGCCGACCTGCTGATCCGAACCGCCGCGCAGCAGGGTTGGGTGGAGGCGCCGCGGATCCTCGGGGCCGGCCGGGCGATCTCCACCACCGGTGGGCACGGCCACGGGATGGCCACCGCCTACGCCGACGGCTACGACGGCTTCCTGCGGGCCGCCCGGGAGGAACTGGCGGCCGGCGCCGACCACATCAAGATCTTCATCTCGGGAGGCATCGCGTCGCAGGGGGAGTCCCTCGGGGCGCAGATGACCCTGGACGAGATGCGGGCCGTGGTGCGGGCCGCCGAGGAGCACTCCACCTACGTCGTGGCACACGCGGGATCCGCGGCCGCGATCCGCGAGGCCCTCGCCGCCGGGGTCCGCTCGTTCGAGCACGCCTACGACCTCGACGAGGAGACCGCCCGGGAGATGGCCCGTCGCGGTGTCTTCCTCACCCCCACCCTGTGCGTCACCCGGTGCCCGGAGTGGATGGCCGACCACCGGTTCACCGACTGGCAGATCGCCCGGGCCCTGGAGGTGGGTCCGATGCACCTGGCCAGCATCCGGCGGGCCGTCGAGGCCGGGGTGACCCTGCTCGCCGGCACCGACTACCCACCCGGGGAACCGATCGAGGACACCGTCGTCGCCGTCCGGGAGATGGAGTTCCTCACCGACGCCGGGCTGTCGCCGCTGGCCGCGCTACAGGCCGGAACCCTGCACCCGGCACGGCTGCTCGGCCTGGCCGACCAGATCGGCCAGGTCGCTCCGGGGTTCGTCGCCGACCTGGTCGCCACCGACCGCGACCCGACATCCGATCTGTCCGCTCTGCGGCGGATCCGGTTCGTGATGCAGGCGGGCCGGATCGTCCGCAACGAGTGCGAGGTCGTCCGCAACGAACGGGAGGTGTCGGCATGACCGTGAACACTCCGCAGACACCGCCCGCGCCGCGACCGCCGGCCGGACCGGTCGGACCCGACTCCGCCGCGCGGCACGTCCGGCTGGCCGTCGACATCGGCGGCACGTTCGTCGACGCGGTCGCCTACGACGGCCGTACCGGCGAGGTGCGTCTGCACAAGGCGTCGACGACGCCGGAGGAGCCGGCCCGGGGCGTGCTCAACGCGGTCTCCGGCCTGATCGACGACCTGGCCGGCGTGGACGAGTTCGTGCACGGCACCACGCTCGGGCTCAACGCCGTGCTGCAGCGGCGCGGCGCCGACGTCGGGGTGATCACCAACGAGGGGTTCCGGGACGTGTTGGAGATCGCCCGTGGGGACGTGCCGGGGCGGCAGATGTACAACTTCACCTACCGGCCGCCGGCACCGCTGGTGCCCCGCCGGCACCGGGTCGGCGTACCCGGGCGGATCGACGCCCAGGGCCGCGAGGTCGTGCCCCTGGACGAGTCCGCCGTCGCCGAGGCGGCGCGGTACCTGGTGGAGGAGTGCGGGCTCCGCTCGCTGGCGATCTGCTTCCTGCACTCGTACCTCGACCCGAGCCACGAGCAGCGGGCGGCCGAGATCGTCCGCAGGACGTACCCGGACGTCCTGGTGTCCATCTCCTCCGACGTCACCCGCGAGTACCGCGAGTACGAGCGGACCTCCACCGTCGTCCTCGACGCCTACATCCGACCGGTGCTCGGCGACTACCTGAGCGACCTGGAGCGGCGGCTCGCCGCCTCCGGCCTGGCGGTGCCCCTGCACATCATGCGGTCCGGTGGCGGTGCGATGACCGCCCAGGTGGCTCGGCGGGCTCCGCTGGCCACCGTCCTGTCCGGCCCGGCCGGCGGCATCGTCGGTGCCGCGTTCCTCGCCCGCGAGCTGGGCTGGGACAGGGTGATCTCGTTCGACGTCGGTGGCACGTCGGTGGACGCCTGCGTCATCGACGGTGGCGTGCCGGGCGACACCTACGAGGCGGCGATCGACGGTTTCCCGCTGCTCATGCCGATCTTCGACATCCGCACCATCGGTGCCGGGGGCGGTTCGATCGCCTGGCTCGACGACGGCCTGCTCAAGGTCGGCCCCCAGTCGGCCGGGGCGGTGCCCGGCCCGGTCTGCTACGGCGGTGGCGGCACCGAGCCCACCCTCACCGACGCCGCCATGGTGCTCGGCTACCTGGATCCCGGCGACTTCCTCGGCGGCGCGATGACCGTGGACGCCGACGCCGCCCGCCGGGCTGTCGAGGAGCGCGTGGCGCAGCCGCTCGGCCTGTCGGTCACCGAGGCGGCGGCCGGGGTGTTCCGGGTCCTGCTGGCCCGGACCGTCGGCGCGCTCCGGGAGATCACCGTGGAACGCGGTCTGGACCCGCGGGAGTTCACGCTGTTGGCCTTCGGCGGCGCGGGCGGCCTGCTGGCCGCGATGCTGACCCGGGAGATGGGGCTGCGGCGCTGCGTGGTGCCGCGGGCCCCGGGCGCATTCTCCGCCTGGGGGATGCTCAACTCCGACCTGGAGTACGACTTCGCCACCACCGTGCTGCGGCCGCTGGACGACACCGTGCTCGCCGAGCTGGCCGGCACCTTCGAGGAGCTGGAGCGGCAGGGCGACGAGGTGCTCGCCGCGCAGGGGGTCGAGCCGGGCGACCGGACCCTGATCCGCCGCTACGACCTGCGCTACCGCGGCCAGGAACACACCCTGGCGGTGGAGGCCGGGCCGGACGACGACGCCCAGACGCTGCTCGCCCGGTTCCACGCCCTGCACCGCGCCCGGTTCGGGCACGAGCTGCCCGAACCGGGGGAGATCCTCACCATCCGGGTACGCGCGGTCGGCCGGCTGCCGAAGCCGCCGCTGGTGCCCCTGCCCGCCGGCGACGGCACCCCGCCGGTGCCGTCGCGGCACCGCGACGCCTACGACGTGGCGACCGGCCGGATGGTGCCGTTCGCCGTCTACCACCGGGCCGCCCTGGCACCCGGGCACTCGGTGCCCGGACCGGCCGTGGTCGAGGAGGGCACCTCGACGACGGTGATCTTCTCCGACCAGGTGCTGACCGTCGACGCCTACGGGCAGCTGGAGGTGACCTCATGACGACGCTCGACGGCGCCACCGTCGAGGTGATCCGTAACTACCTCGTCTCCGCGGCGGAGGAGATGCGCCGGACCCTGGTCCGCGCCGCGTTCAACCCGGTCATCTACGACGTGCTGGACTTCGGCATCTCCATGTACGACGCCGACCGTCAGCTGATGGCGGAGGCACCGGGGATCACGTCGTTCCTCGGGGCCAACGACCACGCGATCCACCGGCTCGTCGACTACGTCGGGGTGGAGAACCTGCACGCCGGCGACGTGCTGATGCTCAACTACCCGTACTGGAACTCGGCGCACGCCTACGACGCGATGCTGCTCGCCCCGGTGTTCCGGGACGGGGTGGACCGCCCGGCCGCGTACCTGGCGGTCCGCGCGCACTGGCTCGACCTGGGCGCCAAGGCCCCCGGGTACGTGTTGGACGCCACCGACATGCACCAGGAGGGCCTGATCTTCCCCGGTACCAAGGTGGTCAAGGCCGGTGAGGTGGACCGGGAGCTGCTGGAGCTCATCCGGTTCAACTCCCGGGTGCCGGACCTGGTGATCGGCGACTTCTACGCCCAGCTCGCCGCGATCCGCGCCGGCGAGCGGCGGCTGCGCCAGGTGTGGGAGAAGTTCGGCCCGGAGACCGTCGAACAGGCGGTGCGCCAGATCATCGCGCACGGCGAGCGGGTCGCCCGGCGGGCGGTGGCCGCGCTGCCCGACGGCGTCTACACCGCGCACGACTGGCTCGACGACGACGGCATCACCGAGGACCCGGTGCGCATGGCCGTCCGGGTCACCATCGACGGCGACCAGATGACGGTCGACTACAACGACTCCGACCCGGCGGTCGCCGGCCCGATGAACATGCCGCTGGGCGCCACCGAGAGCATGGCCAAGACCGTGTTCAAGGCGCTCACCACGCCGAACGAGCCGGCGAACGCGGGGCACTACCGGCCGCTGCGGGTGGTCGCCGACCCCGGCAACCTGTTCCACGCGGTGTACCCGGCCGCCACGTTCACGCTCTGGACCCAGATCGTCGCCTTCGAGCTGATCCACAAGGCGCTGCGCGACGCCGTTCCCGGCATCCCGGCGTCGACCGGCGGTGACGAGCCCGGCTTCATGGCGCTGGGCACGGACCCGCGTACCGGTCGCTACTTCGTGGTCAGCAACAACGAGGGGATCGGCTGGGGTGCCACCCGTACCTCCGACGGGGCCAACGCGCTGCAGCACCCCTCGACCAGCGTGGTGCGCAACACCCCGATCGAGGTGCTGGAGCACAAGTCGACGGTGTTCCACGAGCGGCTGGAGCTGATCTGCGACTCCGGCGGTGCCGGACGGTACCGCGGCGGCCTCGGCGTGCTGCGCCAGGCGGTCTTCACCGCCGACGGCGAGCTGCTGTCCATGAAGAAGAAGACGACGACCCGTCCCTGGGCGCTGGACGGCGGCGGCGAGCCGGAACCGAACCGGATGGTGGTCTTCCCCGGCACCGACGCCGAGCGCAGCGTGCGGATGCGCCGGGTGGCGATGCGCGCCGGTGACCGGTTCGTCAACACCAGCGCCGGCGGTGGCGGCTGCGGCAACCCGCTGGACCGCGACCCGGCGGCGGTGATCGCCGACGTCCGCGACGGCTACGTCAGCGCGGAGGCCGCGGAGCGGGTGTACGGCCTCGTCGTGCACCCGGACGGCACCGCCACCCCCACCCCGGCCCGAATCGCCCGAGCGGAAGCGAGGTAACCGTGACCGACAAACCCACCCCCACCATGCCCGACCACCCCCACCTGGCCGCCAGCCAGCTGGCGCACGCCCAGGCCCTGGCCGAGGTCGCCGACATCGCCGTACGCCAGTGTGCCGGCGTGCGCGCGGGGGAGAAACTGCTGGTGCTCACCGACACCGCCGGGGACCCGCAGCTGGCGGACCTCATCGCCGCCGCCGGCCGGGCCCAGGGTGCCGAGACCGTGCTGCTCAGCATGCCGTGGGCGCCGACCATCCACGACATCCCGCAGCGGGTGCAGGAGGCGATCGCCGCCTCCGACGTGGTGATCCCGGTCTGCCGCAGCCGGATCCTGTACTCCCGCGCGATCCGTGACATCCCGAAGACCGGCCGCTGCCTCTACATGGCCGACGTGCCGACCGAGAACTTCCTGCGACCGGTGGTTCGGAAGGCCGACTACGGGCAGCTCGCCCGGTACGCCGAGGCGTTCGAGCGGATCTTCGGCGTGGACGGCGAGCTGACCGTGTCGACCAAGGCCGGGACCCGGGCGACGATGCGGATGCGCGGCTCCGTGCCGCTGTCCATCTCGTCGTGCCGGTCGCACAACAAGGGCGACCACGACTACCTGCCCGGTGGGGCGTGGTTCGGCTGCCCGATCGAGGAGTCGGTCAACGGCACCTTCGTCATCGACTCCTCGATGGAGCCGGGTGTGGCCGGCGGCGTGCTCACCGAGCCCGTGGTGCTCACCTTCCGCGACGGTGTGCTGGTCGACATCGACGGTGGTGCCCAGGCCCGCGAGTTCGAGGCCTGGCTGGACAGCTGCGACGAGCAGATCCGCGGGGTGGCGCACAACGGCGGCGGCTTCAACGCCGCCGCCGAGCGGATCGGCAACCTGATGGAGGACGAGCGGATCCTCGGCGCGTTCAACATCGCCGGCGGCAACAACAAGTCGGGCTGGCCGGGCAAGAACTCGTCCAGCTTCCACTGGGACGCGATGATGCTGCGCGCCACGTACGCGTACAACGGCGTGCCGATCTGCGAGGACGGCGTCTTCGTCCACCCCGACCTGGTCGCCGCGGCGCAGGGGGCGTGATCCGCGTGTCCGCCGTCCTGAAGCAGCTACGGGCCGACCGGGGACGCTGGTTGGCCGAACTCGACGCGTTCCTGCGCATCGAGTCGGTCTCGGCCGACCCGGCTCGGGCCGACGAGGTGCACCGGGCGGCGGACTGGGTCGCCCGGCAGCTCACCGCCCTCGGGCTGACCGACGCCCGGGTCATCAGGACCTCCGGGCACCCCATCGTCACCGCCTCCTGGCTGGGCGCCGGGCCGGACCGGCCGACGGTCCTGGTGTACTGCCACTACGACGTCCAGCCGGAGGACCCGGTCGAGGGTTGGGACTCTCCGCCGTTCGTGCCGACGGTCACCGGCGACCGGCTGGTCGCCCGCGGCGCCGCCGACGACAAGGGCTGGCTGGTGGCCCACCTGGCCGCCGCACGGGCCTGGCTCAGCACGACCGGCGGGCTTCCGGTCAACCTGCGCTTCCTCTTCGACGGCGAGGAGGAGACCGGATCGGCGGGCCTGGCCGCCCACCTGGCCGCGCACGCCGACGAGTTCGCCTGCGACCTGGTGGTGGTCAGTGACACGTCGATGCTGGGCCCGGAGCAGCCGTCGATCTGCGTCGGCATGCGCGGGCTGGCCTGCCTGGAGGTCACCGTCACCGGGCCCACGCACGACCTGCACTCCGGCAAGTACGGCGGCGGGGTGGCGAACCCGGCGCTGGTGCTGGCCCGGATGCTGGCGGCGCTGCACGACGCCGACGGCCGGGTGGCGGTGCCCGGGTTCTACGACCGGGTGGTGCCGCTGCCGGCCTGGCAGCGGGCCGAACTGGCCGCGCTGCCGTTCGACGAGGCGGACTGGTGTGCGTCGATCGGGGTGCCGAAGCCGGACGGCGAGGCCGGCTTCGGCACCCTGGAGCGGCTCTGGACCCGCCCGACGCTGGAGGTCAACGGTCTGGTTTCCGGCTACACCGGCGAGGGCAGCAAGACGATCGTGCCGGCGCGGGCCACCGCCAAGATCTCCTGCCGGCTGGTGCCCGACCAGCGGCCGGAGGAGATCACGGCGCTGGTCGCCGACCGGCTGCGGGCGCTGGCCCCGCCGACCGTCCGGGTCGAGGTGACGCCGCAGCACGGCGGCCCGCCCGCGGTCATCGACCGGGACCACCCGGTGCTGGAGGTCGCGGCCCGGGCCTACACCGCCGGCTACGGCATCGCGCCGGTCTTCACCCGCGAGGGCGGCTCGGTGCCGATCGTCGAGCTGTTCCAGCGGGTGCTCGGGGTCGAGGTGCTGCTGCTCGGCTTCGGGCTGCCCGACCAGAACGAACACGCCCCCAACGAGTACCTGTCGCTGACCAACTTCGCCCGCGGCACGGAGACGATCGCCCACCTGTGGCGTCTGCTGGCCGAGGTGGACCCCGCGGCGTTGGCGCCGTCACGGACCACCGATTCCTCCCGCACCCCCCAGAAAGGATGACGAAGAGAGATGCATACGGATTTCCGACCCCGGGTGCTCCGGGTGGGGACGGCGCTGCTGTGCGGCGCGCTGGTCCTCACCGGGTGCACCGCCAAGGGCGGCGGTGACGCCGGCGCCGACCAGCGCAGCAGGACACTGATCATCGCGGAGAACGAACCGCCGGCGAGCTTCGACCCGATCCAGGCGGACAACTCCACGGTGGACGAGGTCGTCACGCCGCTCTACGACACCCTCGTGGACTTCACGCCGGACGGTCAGCTGACCGGCGAGCTGGCCACGAAGTGGGAGGTGTCCTCCGACGCGACGTCCATCAGCGTGGAGCTGCGCGACGACGTCACGTTCCACGACGGGGCGAAGCTGACGGCCGAGGACGTCAGGTTCACCCTCGACCGGATCAAGAAGCTGAACACCGGTGTCGCCGCCGAGCTGCAGGCGTACGAGTCGACCGAGGTCGCCGACGACACCCATCTGACGATCCGGCTGTCGCGGCCGTACGCGCCGTTCATCAACGCCCTGTCCCGGGTGTACGTGCTCAACAGCAAGCTCGTGCAGAGCAACGCCGGGTCCGACGACGGCAAGAGCTGGCTGGCCAACCACGACGCCGGCTCCGGCCCGTACAAGCTGGTCAGCTACCAGGCGAACCAGGAGGCGGTCTTCGAGCGCTACGCCGACTACTGGGGCGGCTTCGACAAGCAGGCGCAGAAGGTCGTCTTCCGCTACCTGCCCGAGGCGGCGACCCAGCGCGACGCGCTGCGCCAGGGCGACATCGACATCGCCATGGACATCGACCCGGTCGACTGGCAGACCTTCGAGGGCAACCCCGAGTTCGTGGTCGACAAGGCCGACACGCTGGTCCAGCTCTACGGCTTCTTCAAGATGAAGGGCGGGCCGACCGCCAACCCGAAGCTGCGGGAGGCGGTGTCCCACGCGTACGACTACGCGTCGCACGTCAAGGACATCCTCTACGGCGCCGGCAAGCCGGCCCAGGGCCCGCTGCCGACGGCGATGCCGTGCCACGACGCCACCGTCGTCCAGCCGGAGTACAGCCTGGAGAAGGCCAGGCAGGCGCTGGCCGAGTCCGGCCTGTCCAACGTCAAGCTGACGATGACGTACCTGCCGGTGATCAACGAGCACAAGCGGGCCGGGACGCTGCTGCAGTCCGCGCTGCGGGAGATCGGCATCGAGCTGGAGCTCAAGGGCGTGACCTTCCCGGCGTACGTCGACATGATCAAGAGCAACGACACGACGCCGGACATCGGCATGATCTACGCCTTCCCGATGTTCCCGGACCCGCACGCCGTGCTGTCGACGAACTTCGACTCGCAGTTCATCGGCAACGGCTACAACTACGGCGGCTACGCCAACAGCCGGGTCGACACGCTGGTTCGGCAGGCCCAGCAGACTCCGGACCAGCAGCAGCGGTGCGCCCTGTACGCCGAGGCGCAGCAGTTGATCGCCAAGGACTTCGCCTCGATCAACTTCGCCAACCCGCAGTACGTCACGGTGCTGCGCGCGGACGTCTCCGGATACCGGTACCGGACCGCGCACCACCAGACCGTCGACGTCTACGCCATCCAGCTCGACCGGTAACCGGGCGCGGACGTACTGCCGAAGGAAGGGAGGACGATGCTCCGGTTCATCGTTCGGCGCCTGGGTCTGATGGCCCTGGTCCTGTTCGGACTGGCGGCGATCGTGTTCCTCATGGCGCAGGTGGTTCCGGGTGATCCCGCCCGGACCGCCGCCGGTCGCAACGCCACCGCGGAGCAGGTGGCGCAGGCCCGGGAACGGCTGGGTCTGGACGAGCCGCTGCTGGTGCAGTTCGGCCGGCACCTGTCCCGGCTGGCGCACGGCGACCTCGGCACCTCGCTGTTCACCAGCCGACCGATCACCGCCGACCTGGCCGACGTTCTCCCCGCCTCGGTGGAACTCGTCCTCGCCGCGATGCTGGTCAACCTGCTCGTCGCCGTGCCGCTCGGGGTGATCTCGGCGGCACGGCGCGGGCGGGCGGCCGACCTGGCGGCCCGGCTGATCGTGATGTTCGGCGCGGCGGTCCCGGTCTTCTGGCTGGGGCTGATGCTGCAGTACCTGCTGGCCGCGCAGTGGCAGGTGTTCCCGCTCACCGGGCGGCTGTCGTTCGGGGTCTCCGTGCCGGAGCGGACCGGCATGGTGACCGTGGACGCACTGCTGGCCGGAGACCTCGGCGCGTTCTCCGACGCGCTGGCCCACCTGGTGCTGCCGGCCGTGACCCTGGCCGCACCGTTCGTCGCGGTGGTGGCCCGGACGCTGCGCTCGACCATGATCAGCGCGTTGGACCGGGACTTCGTCACCCTGGCCCGGGCCAAGGGCGCCTCCGAGTGGCGCGTGGTGATCCGACACGGGCTGCGCAACGCGCTGGTGCCCAGCAGCACGATCATCGGCATGCAGCTCGGCTGGATGCTCAGCTCCACCGTCCTGGTCGAGTCGATCTTCGGGCGGCCGGGCATCGGTGCGTACGCGGTCAACGCCGTCCTGCAGAACGACCTGTTCGCCGTCGTCGCGGTGGTGCTCGTGATCGGCGTCGCGTTCGTCATCGCCAACTTCCTGGTGGACCTCGTCCACCTGTGGCTCGATCCCCAGTTGCGAAGGGCAGGGGTGTAACGCATGGCAGCTCCCCCGGTCCCACCGGTCCCCCTGGTGTCCCGGCGTCGTCGCCTCCGCGTCGGCGACTGGCTGGAGCGCGCCGCCGTGGTGGTGGCGGCGCTGGTGATTCTCGTCGCGGTGGTCGGCCCCTTCGTCGCCCCGCACGACCCCTACCGGGTCGCCCTCGACCAGAGCCTGCAGCCGCCGAGCGCGGAGCACTGGTTCGGCACGGACGCGGACGGCCGCGACGTGTTCAGCCGGGTTCTCGCCGGTGCCCGGGTGACACTGCTGGCCACGTTCGTGGTCATCGCCGTGGCCACCGTCATCGGGGTGGTGCTCGGCACCGCGGCGGCACTCGGCGGGCGGATCGTCGACGAGATCCTGATGCGGATCTGCGACATCGGGCTGTCGTTCCCCGCGATGATCCTCGCGCTCGGCCTGGCCGCCGCGATGGGCCCGAGCCTGGAGTCGGCGGTCATCGCGCTGGCCCTGACCTGGTGGCCCGGGTACGCCCGACTGGTCCGCACCCTCGTACGGGAGACCCTGCACGCCGAGTACGTCGACGCGGCCCGGTCGATCGGCATGTCCCGGTGGCGGCTGATCACCCGGCACGTGCTGCCCAACTCGCTGGACACCCTGTACGTGCAGATCACCCTCGACGTGGCCGCGGTGATCCTGGTGATCTCCGGGCTCTCCTTCGTCGGCGTCGGCGCGCAACCGCCGTCGGCCGAGTGGGGCGCGCTCGTCGCCGCCGGCCGCAACAACGTGGTCAACGGCTGGTGGGTGGTGGCACTGCCGGGTGCCGCGATCGCGCTGACGGCCATCGCGTTCAACCTGGTCGGCGACCGGCTGCGGGTGCGCAACGACCCCACCCTGGGCAACGGAGGGAAGGCATGACCGAGCTGCTCACGGTCCGCGACCTGCGGGTCGACTTCGACACGCCGTCCGGGCCGGTCCGGGTCATCGACGGACTGGACCTGACCGTGGCGCCCGGGGAACGGGTGGCGCTGGTCGGCGAGTCGGGTTCCGGCAAGTCGGTGACGGCCCAGGCCATCCTCGGACTGCTGCCGACGGCCCGCGTGACCGGCTCGGTCAGGCTCGACGGCCAGGAGCTCGTCGGCGCGTCGCGCCGGATCCTGCGGCAGGTGCGCGGCAACCGGATCGGACTGGTCTTCCAGGATCCGCTGTCCTCGCTCAACCCGGTGATGACCATCGGGCGTCAGGTGATGGAACCGCTGCTGATCCGGGGGGTCAGGCGCGCCGAGGCCCGCCGCCGGGCCATCGACCTGCTGGCCCGGCTCGGCGTGCGGGACGCGGCCCGCCGCTTCGACGACTACCCGCACCAGTTCTCCGGCGGGATGCGGCAGCGGGTGGTCATCGCGATCGCCGTGATCGCCGAACCCGACCTGCTGATCGCCGACGAGCCGACCACCGCGCTCGACGTGCGCATCCAGGCGCAGGTCCTCTCCCTGTTGGACGAGATCGCCGCCGAGCGCCGGATGGCGGTCCTGCTCATCACCCACGACCTGGGCATCGTCGCCGGGTTCGCGCAGCGGGTGGTGGTCATGTACGCCGGTCGCGAGGTCGAGCAGGGACCGGTGGACGAGATCTTCGGGCGGGCCCGCCACCCGTACACGCGCGGGCTGCTCGCGGCGGTGCCGCGGATCGACGAGCGGCACCAGGGACGGCTGCCCACCATCGGCGGCCAGGTGCCGACCCCCGCGCAGCGTCCCGACGGCTGCGCGTTCCACCCCCGCTGCTCGTCGACGGTCGACGCCTGCCGCAGCGAGGTCCCGCTGCTGCTGCCCCGGGCGGCGGCCCACCGGGTCGCCTGCCACGTCGCAACCCGTCACGCCGAACAGGTCACGGAGGTCTGAGCAATGACCTTGCTGCGGGTGGAGAACCTGGTCAAGTCGTTCCCGACCGGATACCGGTCGCCGCCGGTGACGGTGGTGAAGGGCGTCTCGTTCACCCTCGACCGGGGCGAGATCCTCGGCCTGGTGGGGGAGTCCGGATCGGGCAAGTCGACCACCGCGCGCTGCGTCGCCCGTCTGCTGCCGGCCGACTCCGGTCGCGTCGTCCTCGACGGTCGGGACGTGCTGGGTGCCTCCGGCCGCGAGCTGCGCTCCCTGCGCCGGGACATGCAGATGGTGTTCCAGGACCCGTACTCGTCGCTCAACCCGCGGATGCCGGTGGGCGAGGCGGTCAGCGAGCCCCTGCTGGTGCACGGGCTGGTGACGGGTAGGGCCGCGCTGCGTCGGCGCGCCCTGGAACTGCTCCGGATGGTCGGCCTCGAGGAGGAGCACCTCGACCGCTACCCGCGGTCCTTCTCCGGCGGCCAGCGCCAGCGCATCGCCATCGCCCGTGCCATCGCGCTGGAGCCGAAACTGCTGATCTGCGACGAGCCGGTGTCGTCCCTCGACGTCTCGGTGCAGGCGCAGGTGCTCAACCTCTTCCACGACCTGCGCGAGCGGCTGGGTCTGACGATCCTGTTCATCGCGCACGACCTCGCGGTCGTCCGCCACCTGTGCGACCGGGTGGCGGTGATGCGCGGCGGCGAGATCGTGGAGATCGCCGACTCGGACACGCTGTACGACAACCCGACCCACGAGTACACCCGGTCCCTGCTCGCGGCCGTGCCGATCCCGGACCCGCGACGGGAACGCGCCCGCCGGGGCGTCGGGACGGGGTGAGCGGCCCCGGGCGACGGGGCCCTCCCCGTCCCCGGGTGCCGGTCCGGCCGCCTCGGCGCACGCCCCGTGAGGGCCGCCCGGCCGTTCGTCCGTGCGTGCCCGCGGGCCCGTCAGCGCGCCGGCGCGTCCGGCCGCCGGCGAAGAAACCTCCCGGCCGGCACTCTTGCTGCCGATGGGCTTCGTTCCCCGGCTGGCACGACATCTCGGGTGGCACCACTGCCACCGGCCGCCAGGCCTCTTCCCCGTGAGGTGCTCCGAGGGTGGGGAACCGGTCGCCGATCTACGACGACTAGTAGTAGTGCAGGTGACCAGAACCGGAGGAAGCACACATGCGCAGGTCGGTATCGCCGAGGGCGCGAGGACGGCTGGGGGCGCTGGCCGCGACCGTGGCGACCGTGCTCGCCGTCGCGGGATGCGACACGGCCGGCGGACCGGGGGCCACGCCCCGCCCGGTCCCGTCAACGAGCGCCGACACCGTCACGGTGCGGGACGCCTGGGTCAAGGCGGCCGACGGCGGCATGACCGCCGCGTTCGGCATCATCGTCAACGACACCGACACCGATGTCACCGTCGTCGACGTGCGTACCACCGTCTCGCCGGTGGAACTGCACGAGATGGTCATGAAAGACGGCGCGATGGTCATGCAGCCCAAGGCGGGCGGCATCACGATCAGGGCCGGCACCCGCCACGTCCTGGAGCCCGGCGGTGACCACCTGATGCTGACGGACCTGAGTCAGCCGGTCCGGGCCGGCGACGAACTGGCCTTCACACTCACCCTCGCTGACGGGAGGTCCGTTGGGTTCACCGCCGTGGCCAAGCCGTTCACCGGTGCGCAGGAGAGCTACGACCCGGATCCGGGCATGCCGATGAGCCACGGCCAGGCGACGGCCGGGAGTCCGGCGCCGTGACAGACCGTCCCCAGACCCGACCACTGAGCCGGCGGCGGCTGCTCGCCGGAGGCGCCCTGGGCGTTGGCGGCGCCGTCGTCACCGCGGCAGGCGTCACCGCGGCCATCGCCGGCCGGCAGACAGCCGCACCCTCCACCGCCGACCCGCTCGCCGGCACCACCATCGGCACCGATGTCGAGCCCTTCCACGGCCCCCGGCAGGCCGGCGTCGCCACCGAACCTCAGGCACACGCGGCGTTCGTCGCGTTCACCCTCCGCCCGGGAACCGACCGGGCGGCGTTGGTCCGGCTGATGCGGCTGCTCACCGACGACGCCGCCCGGCTGACCCAGGGCCGCGCGCCGCTGGCCGACACCGAACCGGAACTGGCCGTCCTACCGGCCCGGCTCACCATCACGTTCGGGTTCGGGCCCGGCCTGTACGCGGCAGCCGGCAGGGACGACCGGCGACCACCCTCGGTCGCCGAACTGCCCCCCTTCGACATCGACCGCCTGGAACCGGCCTGGTCCGGGGGTGACCTTCTGCTGCAGATCTGCGCCGACGATCCGCTGACGGTCACGCACGCGCAGCGGATCCTCATCAAGGACAGCCGGCCGTTCGCCACGGTCCGGTGGGTGCAACGGGGCTTCCGGCGCAGCCGGGGCGCACAGGCCTCGGGACACACCCAGCGCAACATCATGGGACAGCTCGACGGCACCGCCAACCCCCGGCCCGGCACCTCCGCCTTCGAACGGTCGGTCTGGATCAACGACGGCCCGGACTGGCTACGCAACGGCACGACGCTGGTCCTGCGGCGGATCAGGGTCGAGCTGGAGACCTGGGACATGCTCGGCCGGGCCGACAAGGAACTCGTCATCGGCCGGAGGCTGGACACCGGAGCGCCGTTGACCGGGCAGCATGAGCACGACGAGCCCGACTTCTCCGCACTGAACGAGGCGGGGCTGCCGGTCATGCCGGACTTCGCGCACGTGACCCGGGCCCGGGTGACCGACGACCGGCTGAGGATCTTTCGCCGCTCGTACAACTACGACGAGCCGCCGGACGCGGACGGGCGGGCGGACTGCGGGCTCATCTTCGCGGCGTACCAGGCCGACGTCGACCGGCAGTTCCTGCCGATCCAACGCCGCCTCGCCGAGCGGGACCTGCTCAACGAGTGGACCACCCCGATCGGCTCCGCGGTCTTCGCCATCCCGCCCGGTTGCGAGCCCGGGGGCTGGATCGGTGAACCGGTGCTCGGCTGACCGACCCGGTGACGAGGAACGACACAGGGAGGAGGTCCGGTGCGACGTATCGGAGCGAGACTGGCCAGGCTGACCGTGCTGGCGGTCACCGCGGTCGCGGCCGGCGGGCTGTTCACCACCGGCCCGGCGGCGGCACACGCCCGACTGGTCGGCAGCGATCCGCAGGCGGACTCGACGGTGACGACCCCGCTCGACGAGATCACGCTGACCTTCAGCGAGCTGATCCGCGGCGCCCTCAGCACCGTCGTGGTCACCGGCCCGGACGGGGTTCGGCACGGCACCGGCGAGCCTCGGGTGGTGGACCGGCGGCTGCATCTCCCCGTCGACCCGATGCGTTCCGGGAGCTACCGAGTGGCCTACCGGGTGGTTTCCGCCGACGGACACCCGATCGAGGGACAGTTCCGGTTCGCGGTCGCACTGCCGCCGGCGCTGGAGCCGCACCCCGTCTCGACCACCGGGGCGGCACCCCCGGACGGGCCGGAGACATCGCCCGTCGCGTCGGCGCCCGGCGGCGACAGCTCCGGAGTCGGCGTGTGGTGGGTCGGTGCCGTGGTCGTGGCCGGCGCGGCCCTGGTGACCGCCGGGATCATCGCGGTACGCCGGGCGCGCCGAACGCCGCGCCGGTGAGCGTCGGTCACGCCACGCCAGGACCCCCATGCCTTCGGTCGGGGTCGCGCAACCGAGGTGACGCACGTGCCGGCTGAGCGTCCACAACGGCTGGTCGCGGTCCCCGTGAGCGCAGGGCGGCCCCGGGCGCCGTCGCCACGGCGGTCGACACGCCCGCCCGGCCCCGCCACCCGGAGGCGGGGCCGGGCGGGCGGATCGGCGGTGGCTACACCCTCGGTGCGTCCAACCGGGGGAACAGCGCCGGCGGCTTGGTGACCCGGCTGCCCGTGACGCCGTCCAACCAGTGGGACGCCGCCTCGGGCGGGGCACCGACCGCGTCGAGGATCGCCGTGGCGGCGTCGGGAAGGAACGGCGCGACGAGGGTGCCGAGTCGCCGCACGGCCGCGACCAGGTGGTGCAGTGTCGTGTCGAGCGCCTCGGCGGCGGCCTGGTCACCGTTGTCGGCGGCCTTGGCCAGCTGCCAGGGCGCCCGCTCGTCGACGTACGCGTTGGTGCGCCGGACCAGATCCCACACCCGGGACAGCGCCAGCTTGTGGTCGAAGCCGGCCATTGCCTCGCGGGAACCCGCCTCGCTGGCGGCGACCTGTTCGGCGAGTGCGAGCTCGGCCGGTCCCGTCGCGCCCGGCGCGGGCACGACTCCGTCGCGGTAGCGCAGCGTCATGCTCGTCGCCCGGCTGACCAGGTTGCCCAGTCCGTTGGCGAGGTCGGTGTTGTAGCGGCTGACGAGCCGATCCTCGGAGAAGTCCCCGTCCCCGAACGGCGAGAAGTCGGCCAGGAGGAAGTAGCGCACGGCGTGGGTGCCGTACCGCTGGGCCAGTTCGGCCGGGTCGACGGTGTTGCCCAGACTCTTGCTGATCTTGTGGCCGCTCGCCGTGATGTAGCCGTGCACCACGATGTCGGTCGGCAGCGGCAGGCCGGCGGACATCAACATCGCCGGCCAGTACACGGCGTGGAAGCGCAGCACACCCTTGCCGACCAGGTGGATGCGCCGCTGCGCCTCCACCCAGTATCGTCGGTACTCCTCCGCGTCCCGGGACCAGCCGAGGGCGTTGGTGTAGTTGGTGAGCGCGTCGATCCAGACGTACATCACCTGGCTGGGATCGTCGGGGACCTCGATGCCCCAGCCACGCGCCCGGTCGGTGGAGCGGGAGATGCTGATGTCCTCCAGCCCGGCCCGGATGAAGCTGGTCACCTCGTTGTAGCGGGTCTGCGGCACGATGCGGATCTCGCCCGCTTCGATGGCCTTCAGCAGCGGCTCCGCGTACCGCGACAGCCGGAAGAAGTAGTTGGTCTCGCTGACCTGGTCCGGCTCGACGAGATGCTCCGGGCACTTCCCGTCGACGAGTTCCGCGGGCGAGTAGAACTGCTCGCAGCCGACGCAGTACAGCCCCTCGTACTCGCGGGCGTAGATGTCACCCGCCGCGCGCATGCGCTCCCAGATCAACCGGGCGCCGTCGAGGTGGTCGGTGTCCACGGAGGTACGGATGAAGCGCCGGTACGTGACGCCGAGCGTGTCGAGCAGGCGCTCGAAATGGGTGACGTTGCGGTCGACGAGGTCACGGGTGGACACGCCCTCTCGTTCCGCGGCCAGGACGTTCTTCAGAGAGTTCTCGTCCGAGCCCGTGAGGAAGTAGACGTCGGTGCCCATGGCGGCCATGTGTCGGGCGTACGCGTCAGCCTCCACGTACTCCAACGCGTGGCCGAGGTGCGGCCGGGCGTTGACGTACGGAATGGTCGTCGAGATGAAGGCTGTGTCAGCCATGGGTCTCCTCAGTCGTTGGCAGCGTCGGCACTACGGTATCGCGGGGTGGTCTGCCGCATGACCGGGCGGGTCGATGGCAGAACTTGTCAGCATTTATTGCCGTTCTCGTGGGAATTGCTCGCGCCGGCAAATGTGCACGTCGCGCCGGTCCTCGTGGGCCGGTCGTGGTACCGCGACGCTCCCGCGTGGGCGTGCCCGGGGCGGCACCCGTACCTGATCACTGGTCGCCGGTCACCGGACCAGCCGCCCGGGGTACGCCCACGCCACCCGCCACCAACAGCTGACCTGGGCGGACCGCCGGCGTGGTGTGGGGATGCCGCGCGGCGCGGCGGTGTCGGCGACCGACCGGCACTTGAACTCCTCGATACTGCGGTCTAGTATCCCTATCTGAATGATAGGAATTGTGGGTTTCGCTGGCGGGACGGCCGGCGAGGCCCGGGACCCGGCCGCGGCCGGACCGATCGGAGGCGCCCGGGATGCACATCTCCGCGCGTACCGACTACGCCCTCCGCGCGATGCTCGTCATCGCGGACGCGCATCCCCGGCTCGTCAAGGCCGCGGAGATCGCGGCGGCGGACCGGATTCCGGCCGGCTTCCTGGCGGACATCCTGATGGACCTGCGTCGTGGTGGGCTCGTGCTCAGCTTCCGGGGTACCGAGGGCGGGCACGGTCTGGCCCGGGCGGCGGACGAGATCAGCGTGGGTGACGTCCTGCGGGCCACCGACGGAGTCCTGATCACGACCGTGCGGGGCCGGCCGACCGCGCTGGCCCGCTACCACGGCCCGGCGCAGGGGCTGCGGGACGTCTGGCTCTCGCTGGACCGTGCCATCACCGAGATAGTCGATCGGACCACCCTCGCCGACCTGCTCGCCAAGGCGGCGCGTCTCCAGGCCGGCTGACGACTGTCCGAACGGCTATTGACCCGTCCACCACCATCACCATACGGTAAGCCGGCTTATCCGATCGACTTAGTAGGGAATGGGGAGACAGATGAACCGGACCAGAGCGGCGACCGCGTTGGCGCTCGTCGCCACCTTGGCCCTGTCCGCCTGCGGAGGCGGCGGGTCGGCAGGGGACACCACCACGCTCTCGATCGTCGGGTACGCCGTGCCGGAGGCGGCGAACAAGGCGATCATCGCGGAGTGGAACAAGACCGAGGAGGGCAGGGGCGTACGGTTCCGGACGTCCTACGGCGCCTCGGGCGACCAGAGCCGGGCGGTGGTGGCCGGGCTCAAGGCCGACTACGTCCACTTCTCTGTCACCAGCGACGTGACCCGCCTGGTCGACGCGGGCCTGGTCGACGAGAGCTGGGACGACGGCCCGAACAAGGGCATCGTGTCGTCGTCGATCGTGGTCCTGGCCGTCCGGGAGGGCAACCCGAAGAACATCCAGGGCTGGGACGACCTGATCAAGCCGGGTGTCTCCATCGTCACCCCCAACCCTGCCTCCTCCGGGGCGGCCCGGTGGAACGCCCTGGCCGCCTGGGGCCACATCACGGGCAACGGTGGCACGGACGAGCAGGCCGAGGAGTTCGTCACGAAGCTGTTCGCGAACGTGGTGTCGCTGCCCGGCAGCGGCCGGGACGCCACCACCACCTTCCTCAGCGGCACCGGTGACGTTCTGCTCGCCTACGAGAACGAGGCCATCCTCGCCACCCAGAACGGTGAGAAGTTCGACTGGGTCGTTCCGCAGACCACCATCCTGATCGAGAACCCGGGGGCGGTTCTCAAGAACGCCCACCCCAAGGCCCAGTCGTTCCTGAACTTCGTGCTGAGCCCGGCGGGACAGCGCCAGTTCGCGCTCAAGGGGTTCCGACCGATCATCGACGGCGTCGACACCAGTGGCGTCGAGGGCGTTCCCGACCCCAACAACCCGTTCCCGACCCCACAGAAGCTCCTCACCGCCGAGAAGGACTTCGGGGGCTGGTCGGCGCTGTCGAAGAAGTTCTTCGACGAGAAGGAGGGCCTGATTGTCAAGATCATTGCCGCGTCCGGGAAGGCGCAATGACCTCGGCGACCCTCGCCACCGGCCGGCCGACGCGACAGCGCCGGCCGGCTCGGACCGGCCGACCGCTCACCCGCGCCGCCGGCCTGGGCCTGGGCGTGGCCATGCTCTGGTTCAGCCTGCTCGTCCTCATCCCGCTCACGGCGGTGGTGGTCACCGCCTCCTCGGGCGGGTGGGACGAGTTCTGGTCGGCGGTCACCAACCCGCAGACCGCGGCGGCGATCCGGCTCACCGTCGGCACCGCCCTCCTGGTGACCCTGGTCAACGTCGTGATGGGCACGGCGATCGCCTGGGTTCTCGTCCGCGACGACCGGTTCGTCGGCCGGGGCGTCCTGGAGGTGCTGATCGACATCCCGTTCGCCCTGCCGACGATCGTCGCCGGTCTGGTGCTGCTGTCGCTGTACGGTCCGGACAGTCCGCTGGGGGTGAACATCGCCAACACCCGGATCGCGGTCTTCCTCGCCTTCCTCTTCGTCACCCTTCCGTTCGTCGTCCGGACGGTGCAGCCGGTGCTGGCGGAACTCGACGTCGAGGCGGAGGAGGCCGCCGCGTCGCTGGGGGCGAGCCGGTTCACCATCTTCCGCCGGATCATCCTGCCCAGCCTGACCCCGGCCATCGCCGCCGGCGCCGCGCTGTCGTTCGCCCGCGGCATCAGTGAGTACGGGTCGCTGGTGTTGATCTCCGGCAACCTGCCGATGCGGACCGAGGTCACCTCGGTGCGGATCCTGAGCAGCATCGAGAACGACAACCTGGAGGGGGCGGCGGCGGTGGCGGCGGTCCTGCTCGTCATCTCGTTCGCGGTGATCGTCGCCGTAGACGTGTTGCAGCGGCGGGTGGTCCGCCGTGGCTGACCGTCGGAGCACGTCGCGGGTGCGCGGCCGGCGCGGGTTGGTGCGGTACGCGCTACGCCTGGTCGTCGTCCTCTACCTCTTCCTGCTGGTGGCCTGGCCGGTGTCGCTGGTCGGGCGGAACGCGTTCGCCAACGGCCTGACGGACCTCCAGAATCTGCTCTCCGACCCGGACATCGTCCACGCGTTCCGCCTCACCGTGACCGTGGCGGTCATCGCGGTGCTGATCAACACGGTCTTCGGCGTCGGGATCTCGCTCCTGCTGGTCCGGTACGACTTTCCCGGCAAGCGGCTGCTCAACGCCCTGCTCGACGTGCCCCTGTCCGTGTCACCCGTCGTCGTGGGACTCGCCCTGGTACTGGTCTACGGTGGGCGCAGCGGTTGGTTCGGGCCCGCTCTGGAGAGAGTCGGCATCCAGGTCATCTTCGCCACGCCCGGCATCGTGCTGGCCACGGTCTTCGTCGCCCTGCCCCTGGTGATCCGTGAGGTCGTCCCGGTCCTGGAGGAGGTCGGCGACGAGCAGGAGCAGGCGGCACGCAGCCTCGGTGCCGGTCCGCTCCAGACGTTCCGCCGGATCACGCTGCCCACCATCAAGTGGGGCGTCGTCTACGGCGTCATGCTCAGCCTGGCCCGCTCGCTGGGCGAGTTCGGCGCGGTCAAGGTCGTCTCCGGGAACGTGCTCGGGGAGACCCGCACCGCCACCCTCGTGGTAGAGGAGATGTACCTGAACTTCGACAGGGGCGGGGCCTACGCCACCGCGCTGCTCCTCACCCTGGTCGCGGTGGCCGCCATCATCGTCGTATCCGTCATCCGGCCGAAGGAACATCGGTGAGCATCGAAGTCAGGAATGTCAGCAAGCGGTTCGGCACCTTCGTCGCCCTCGACGACGTCTCGGTGAGCATCCCGTCGGGCCGGCTCACCGCCCTGCTCGGTCCCTCCGGGGGCGGCAAGTCCACGCTGCTGCGGATCATCGCCGGCCTCGAGACCGCCGACAGCGGCCGGATCGAGATCGAGGGTGTCGACGCGACCCACCTCCCACCCCAGAAGCGCAACGTCGGCTTCGTGTTCCAGCACTACGCGGCGTTCAAACACCTGTCGGTACGCCGCAACGTCGCCTTCGGACTGGAGATCCGCCGCCGTCCCAAGGCGGAGATCCGCCGTCGGGT
>CALGAM010000209.1 GCA_937951935.1 uncultured Micromonospora sp.
GACATCCTCGCCCTGCAGGAGGTCGACCGCGACCAGTCCCGCAGCAGCCACCTCGACCTCACCACCATCGCCGCCCGGGCGATGAACGCCGACCACCACCGGTTCGCCGCCGCCGTCGTCGGCACCCCCGGCGAACACTTCCGCCCGCTCACCCACGACGACGACGGACACGGGGAACCCCTCTACGGCATCGGGCTGATCAGCCGCTACCCCGTCCGCTCCTGGCAGGTCACCCGGCTCGGCGCCCTGCCGATCCGCTCACCGGTCGTCGTCCGCGGCCCCGGCGGTGGTGTCACCCTGCTGCGCGACGAACCCCGCGTCGTCCTCGCCGCCGTCGTCGACACCCCCCACGGCACCATCACCGCCGCCGCCACCCACCTCTCCTTCGTCCCCGGCCGGAACATCCGCCAGCTCCGCCAGGTCGTCCGCGCCCTGCGCGCCCTGCCCCCACCCCGCATCCTGCTCGGCGACCTGAACCTTCCGACCCGCCTGGCCACCCTCGTCTCCGGCTGGCGGTCTCTCGCCCACCGGCCCACCTATCCCGCCACCCATCCCCGGGTCCAACTCGACCACATCCTCGTCGACCCCCGCGGCGGCCACACCCTGCCCGCGGTCACCGCCGTCGCCACCCCCGCGGTCGACATCTCCGACCACCGGCCCCTTGTCGTCGACCTCGCCTGAGCAGCCCGCCACCACCGACCGGCCGCCGTCTCCGGCCCGGCCCGCGCCGGTCGGTGCCCGCCGGTGGGACCGGTCACCCGGCGGCGACGAGCCGTCCCAGAGCCCGGTTGGTGCGGTTGGCCCGCACCGCCGCCCGCTGCTGGGCCGCCGTCACCTCGATGTAGTGCTGGCTCGTCGCCAGACTCGCGTGCCCCAACAGCCGCATGATCTCCGCCGCGCTCGCGCCGTCCTCGGCCAGCCGTGTCGCGAACGTGTGCCGCAACGCGTGCAGCTGCGCACCGCGCGGCACCCGGTCCATGATCCCGGCACGTCGGTAGCACGACCGCACCAGGTACTGCAGGCCACCGCGGCGCAGCGGCTCGCCGTGTCGGTCCACCAGCAGCGGCGAGTCCGGCCGGACCGTCCGCGTCCCGAACCGCCTCCGCCGGCTTTCCAGGTACGCCCCGATGACGGCGTCCAACTCCGGCTCGATCGGGATGGTCCGGGCCCGGCCGCCCTTGCCCGCCACGTCCACCCGGCGTTCGCCCGGCCGTCCCGCCAGCGACCCCACCCGCAGCGCCAGTAGTTCGGCCAGGCGCAGTCCGGCGCAGAGCGCCAGACCCAGCACCGCCAGGTCGCGCTCCGGCCACGGGTCCCGCTGCCGGTGGTCCGCCCGCGCCACCGCCTCGAGCAGCTCCTCCGGTGTCCGTTCGCCCCGCAGCGGTTTCGGCGGCGGGGTGGGCACGACCGGCTTGTCGACCGCCGACATCGGGTTGCCGGCCACCACACCGTCGGCGACCAGGAAGTTGAAGAAGGTGTTCCAGGTGGACCAGGCCCGGTAGACGGAGGCGGGGGCGCGGTGGGCCGCGAACCGGGCGAAGGCCGCGCGCAGGGTGCGGGTGGTCAGGACGTCCACCGTCAGCTCGGCGAGGGGGAGGGGAGTGGCCGGATCCTCGGCGACCAGCCGTGCCACGGCCAACAGGTCACGCCGGTAGGCGGCCAGGGTGTGGGGGGAGGGCTTGCGGGTCGCTCGGGCGGTCAGGAACTCCTCGACGAGGGAAAGAAGCGGACAGTCCTGTTTGTCCTGCATAAGGAATATTATGCATGAATGTTACTCGTGGTCAACGTGGACGGTGCCCGCCCGGGCCCCGGGTCACCGGTGTCACGGGACTCGTGACCCGCGTGGCGAGCGCGCCACGCCACCGCCGACGCGCGAAAGGGAGAGGGAGCGGCGGACCGGGCGTCCGGAGCCCCGTGGCGCAGGGACGCGACCCACGGCGACGCGTCGGCGGTCGTGCCGTGGATGGCCAAGGGCGTCTCGCCCCGTCGCATCCGGCCGGTGGATGCGACGGGGCCGACCGGGGCGGCCGGGTGACCTGTGGCGCGGGAACCGGTGTGGCCGGAGGACCGGGTCGGGGCCGCGCGCAGCCGGTTTACTTTACATAATGTAGATTATCGACTCTGCTGGAACCGCAGGTGGGCGCGGGCCACCCGGTGCCGGGTCACAGACCGCCGGAGACCCGCAGCACGGCGCCGGTGGTGTAGGCGGCGGCGTCACTGAGCAGCCAGACGATGGCGGCGGCGACTTCCTCGGGCTGGCCGGGGCGGCCCAGCGGGATGCGGTCGGCCATCCGGTGGGCCCGGTCCGGTACGCCGGAAACGGTGTGGATCTCGGTGTCGATGATGCCGGGTGCGACCGCGTTGACCCGGATGCCGCGTGGGCCGAGTTCCTTGGCAAGGCCGACGGTGAGGGTGTCGGTGGCGGCCTTGACGGCGGCGTAGTGGACGTACTCGCCGGGGCTGCCGAGGGTGGCGGCGACCGAGGAGACGTTGACGATGGCGCCGCCGGCGGTGAACCGGCGGGCGGCCTGTTGGGCGCAGAGAACGTAACCGACGAGGTTGACGTCGACGACGTGGCGCAGGTCGGCGACGGTCAGCTCGGTGAAGGGTCCGATCGGGCTGGTGGTGCCGGCGTTGTTGACCAGGCCGGTGGGTTGTCCGAGGTCGGCGGCGGTGTCGAAGAGGCGGGCGACCTGGTCGGGGTCGGAGGTGTCGGCCCGGAGGGCGACGCCGCGGCGGCCGGCGTCGTGGACGGCGCGGAGTACCTCGGCCGCCGCGGCGGCGTCGCGCCGGTAGCAGAAGACGACGTCGTGACCGGCGGCGGCGAGCTGGCGCACGGTGGCGGCGCCGATCCCCCGGCTGCCGCCGGTCACCACGGTGAGTGGGTTCATGCCTGTCCCCCCCGGGCGTCGCCGCTCCCCTCCGGTCACGGGCATCCTGCCAGGGATGTGGGCCGGATCGGCCGGCGGCGACGTGTGATCTTCGTCGGTGTGTCTGTCTCGACCTTGTCGGGCGGGGCTGGTAGTAAGGCAGAAATCAAACAGGTGTACGGAAGAGGGATCCGATGGCTGCCGCGCGTGTCGCTGAGCAGGGGTTGTCGACCGAGGACTTGGAGCAGATCCGGGACGCGTTGGCGAACGGTCGCCGGCCGAAGGTGGTGTTCACCGAGGCGGCCGGGCAGATCGCCGGCCAGCTCGGCCAGGTGGTCGCACTGACCGATCCGGCGGAGTCCGACGAGTGGGTGGTGGTCCGGTTCGGTCGGGACGAGTTGCCCTTCTCCCCCGCCGACCTGGCGGTGGCGCCCAAGGGGGCGGCCCGGAAGGCGAAGGCGGAGCCGGAGCCGTCGGTGGAGCCTGTTCCGGAGCCGGAGTTCATGGTGGTGCGGGAGCCGGTTCCGGCTCCGCGCGAGGAGGCGAGAGTGACCGCAGTGGAGACGCCCCCGGCGGGTGCGGCCGAGGCAGGGTCCAAGCCGGCGAAGCGGGCGGCCAAGACGGCGCGGCCGAAGGGGCCGGCGGGGCTGACGGTGACGTTGTCGTACGCCGACGGTGAGTGGACGTTGGGGGCGACACAGGGCGCGAAGACGCTGGCGAAGCCGTACGTGATCAAGCCGGCCGAGGCGTTGCGGATGGTGGCGATGGTCGACGTGCCGGGTGTGCAGGAGGCGGTGGAGCAGATTCTGGAGGCGGAGCGCCGGGAGGCCGAGCAGCAGGCGGAGCGGTTGCGCGCGGAGTTGGCGGAGGTCGAGGCGCGGTTGGCGGAGCTGCGCGACGCGGGCTGAGCCGCGCCGCTGCGGCGCGCCGGCACCGTCGGTGGACGTGTCGGGTCGCCCCGGGGCCGGGTCGGGTTGGCCCGGCCCCGGGCCGCGTCGCCGTGTGTCACGCGCACGGCGGCGGTGGCCCCGCTCCCCCGGCCGCCGTCGTCGTGCGACGATCGAACGCTGATGGACGTCGATACCACGGACACGCCGTGGCGTGTCCCCCGCCTCTGGCTGCTCCTGCAGATTCTCGCCCGAGGGGTTGTCGGGCTGGTGGCCCGGCTGCGGGTCACCGGTGACGTGCCGGAGCACCTGCGGAACGGGCCGCTGATCCTGGCCGCCAACCACATCAACCCGTTCGACCCGATCGTGTTGGCCGCCGCCTGCCGGGTCCGCCGGATCGCACCCCGGATCATGGCCACGGGCGGGATCTTCCGGGCCCCGGTCGTCGGCGCCGTGATGCGGGCCAGTGGACACATCCGGGTGGACCGGCGCACCCCCACGGTCGGTCTGGCCCTGCAGCGCGCGGCGGCCGCCATCGCCCGCGGCTCCGTCGTCCTGGTCTATCCGGAGGGCCGGATGGGACTCGACCCGGGGATGTGGCCGGAGCGCGGTAGGACCGGGACCGCCCGGCTCGCCCTCGCCAGCGGCACCGCCGTCGTCCCCGTGGCGCAGTGGGGGGCGCACGAGATCCTGCCGTACGCCGCGCCGCGCGGGCTGCTGCCGGCGCTGGGGCGGGCCCTGCTGCGTCGTCCCGTGGTCCGGGTGCACTTCGGCCCGCCGGTCGACCTGGCCGGCATCGATCCGGCCGGGCGTGGGGCCGCCACCCGGGCCACCGAGGCCATCATCGACGCGATCACCGCCGCTCTCGTCCCGTTGCGGCCCGACGAGCCGGACCTGCCCCGGCACGTCGATCCGACCCGGCCGACGGAGACCCGCCGCCGGCACCGGCGTCGCCCCACCGCCGGTCAGCCCGGGGGCGGCTGACCGGCGCGGTGTCGGGTTCTCGGGACCGCGGGCCGGCGCCGGCGTCTCACGGTGCGCGGCGCTGCTGGCGCAGGTAGGCGAGGACCGCCTCCCGGGTGGTGCGGACCCCGAGTGCCTGTCGGGCCTGGGCGATGCGTCGGTTGGCGGTCCGCACCGACAGGAACTCCGCGGCCGCCGCCGAGGCGATCGTCTCGCCGGCGGCGAGCCTCTCCAGCAGGGCGCGTTGTTCGGGTACGAGCCGCGCCAGCGTCGGATCGGGCTCCGGTCGTGGTGTGCGGTCGGGGGCCTGGTGGACCGGCCCGAGCCGGCTCAGGTCGGCGACGAGTGCCCGGCCGAGGTCGCCGGTCGGGTCGACGATCGCCACCACCCCGGCGCCCCGGGCCGCGGCGAGCACCGCCAGCCGTAGCGTGTCCTGGTCCGGGATCCGGCCGTGGAGCACGAGTCGGGCGGCTGTCAGGTCCCAGCCGGGTTCGGTGACGGTGAACCCTTCCCGGCTGCGCCATCCGGCCCGGGTCAGTCGGCGGAGTACGGTGGTCGCGTCCGTCGTGGACGGTAGGACGTAGCGGGGTGGATCGCTCACGGCGACACCTCCATCCGGGTCACAGCATCGTCAGCGCGAGCGCCGCCGCCTCGGTGCGGGTTCGGGCGCCCAGTTTGCGGATCGCCGAGCGGACGTGGGTTTCCACCGTCTCGCCGGAGATGCCGAGTCGTCCGGCGATGCGGCGGGTTGGTTCTCCGGCCGCGACCAGTCGCAGGACCTCGCGTTCGCGGTCGGTGAGTGTCCCGCGGCCGCGGCTGCCGCGGTGGTCGCGGCGTACCGCGTGCCGGCGTAGTGCCCGCCGGGTCCGGCCGAGCAGCACCACCAGGCCCTGCTCCTCGGCGCGCTGTTCGGCGGCGAGCAGTGCGGTGACGCCCCGGGCCGGGTCGGGTTCGTGTAGCCCGGCGGCGAGCAGGCAGCGCACCTCCTCGCGTACGGCCAGGTCGCGCCAGTCGGCGGCGGCCCGGGTGAAGCCGGCCGGGTCGCCGCCGGGGCTGTCCCAGGCGGCCAGGGTGCGTGCCACGGGTGGGGGTGTCCGGTCGCCGGTGGTGGCCGGCGCCGGCCGGGGCGGGGCGGTGTGCCCTCCGAGGTCGTGGGCCGCCCACCGGGCGGTGATCTGGCGTAGCCCGTCGACCAGGGTCGGTCCCGCCGGTGGTGGGTCGGTGGCCTGCTCGGGTTGGCCGTCGAGCCAGGCCACCTCCCGGTGGGTCCAGTCCAGCAGTGGGTCGGTGGTCGCCGGCGGGGTGCGGGCCAGCCGGGCCCGGGCCGGGCCGAGCAGGCCGCCGTCGGCCTCGACGAGGCTCGCGGCGGCCACCGCGTAGCTGCGGGCGCGTTCCGGCACCGTACGGTCGATGAGGTCGGTGGCCCGGCGGACCGTCTCGTCGCGGGGCAGGGTCGGCAGTCCGCCCCGCAGCGCCGCGCACCACAGTCGGGCCGCGAGGAACCGGGTCTGCCAGCTGTAGGCGAGGTCGGCGGCGCAGGCCCGCTCGGCGTGCTGCGCGTGGTGTCCGGCCTCGACGAGCCGTCCGTCGGCGATCAGGGTCTCGACCAGCAGCCAGGCGCTCCACCGGGCGGTCAGCGGGTCCCCGGCGGCCGTGGCGGCCTCCGTGGCCTCGGCCAGTTCCGTCTCCCATCCGGGTGCGCGGTCGGCGGCGTGGACGGCGGCCAGCGCGGCCCGTAGTCCCGGATGTGCCGGGTGGGGGCCGTACCGGGCGACGAGGCGGGCCGCCTCGGCGGTGGCGACGGTGGGTGCGGTGCCGAGGTGGACGAGGAGCAGGATCCGGTCCCGGGCGGCGCGCTGGTCGGCGGGGGACGAGTCCGGGACCCGGGTGGCGGTGGCGCGGGCGGCGGCGAGGTCGCCGAGCTGGAGCAGCGCCTCGGCGCGGAGCAGGTCGGCGTCGACTCCCAGTGGGGCGACGGTGGTCAGCACGCGGGCTGCCGCCCCGGGTCGGCCGCAGGCCAGCGCGGCGCGGGCGGCGGCGATCCGGGTTGCTGGTTCCGGCTCGACGCCGGGCAGCCCGCAGGCGGTCAGCAGCAGGTCGGCGCGGGTGGCGGCGGAGGCGGTGGTCTGCGCCGCGGCCAGTGCCCGCCGGTATGCCGCGGGTGTGTCGCCGGCCGCGGCGAGGTGGCGGACCGCCTCGGCGGGTGGGACGAGGTCGGCCAGCCGTCGGTGTAGGGCCCGGCGGGCGGTGGTGTCGAGCAGGCCGGCGGCGATCTCGGCGACGTACGGGGAGACCGGTGTGACGGTGGCGTCGGCGGTGACGGTCACCAGGCCGGCGGCGGCGAGTTCGTCGGTGCCGGTGCCGAGGATGGCGGTGGTGGCGGGTCGACCGAGCAGTCCGAGGGCGGCCATCGCGGTGCGGGCCGGCCGGGTCAGGTCGGCGAGCGCGGCGGCGACGGCGTACTCGACCTGCGCGGTGTCGTGGGCCGGCGGCGGGGACGGTTCGGGCCTGGCCGGCCGGCCGGTCGCGGCCAGGCGGGCCAGGGTCACCACCGCCAGTGGCGTCCCGCCGGCGCGGCGTACCACGTCGGCGACCGCGGTCGGGGTGAGCCCGGGGGCGACCTGTGTGGCCAGTGCCGTGGCGGCGGCGGGGTCCAGCGGTGGGATGGCGAGCCAGCCGGCCGCGGCTGACCGTAGGGCGGTGACGGCCGGGGCCGGCAGCCGGTGCGGGGTGCGGAGGGCGACCGCCACCCGGCAGTGCGCCGCCAGTGGCACCAGGGCGGCGAGGGTGGCCGGGTCGGCCCACTGGAGGTCGTCCAGCAGGAGCAGGCCGGTTCGGACCCGGGCGCGGACCGCCTCGGCCAGCAGGGCCGGGTCGTGTGTGGGCAGCCGTACCCGGACCGCCCGGGTCAGCGCGAACGCGGGCTCGGCGGGCAGGCTGGCCAGCCCACCGCCGGCGAACACCGGTCCCCGGAACGCCGCGCCGAGCCGGGCCAGGGCGGTGCTGCGTCCCCCGCCGGGGCCGCTGTGCAGGACGACCAGCCCCGGGGTGGCCAGCAGGGCCGAGGCGGCCGCCACGACGTCGCGGAGGCTGTCGGGTGTGGCCTCGGGTACGTCGTGCGGGTGGTGCTGGTCGGGTGGGTTGCCGACCGGGGCGTGCCGCACTGGTCCTCCCCGTCGGGGCGGTGCCACCGCCGGGCGCGGCGGTGGCGTGAACATGGGATCCTGCGCCGGCAGGATATTCGTAGTGTGGGTGCGGCGGGGGGCACGTTGCTCCCGCCGTCGTGTCGGAGAGGGAGAGCTGACGAGATGAGCGTGTGCCATCGCCGGGTGTCCATTCTCGCCGACGGCACCGCCGGTTGACGAACATGAGCGCGGGCCCGCTCAGTGCCCGGGTCGCCCAGCTCTGTGACGAGGTGGGTCCCCGGCTCGCCGACGGCACCGCCGGCCAGGTGTGGGGGGTTCGGCGCCGGCTGGACGAGCCGCTGCGGGTGGCGGTCGCCGGCCGGCTCAAGGCTGGCAAGTCGACGCTGGTGAACGCGTTGATCGGGCGACGGGTGGCGCCGACCGAGGTCGGTGAGTGCACCCGGGTGGTCACCCGGTTCCGCTACGGGACGGTGGACCGGGTCGACGTGGTGCGCCGTGACGGTGGGCGGGTCAGCCTGCCGTTGGACGACGCCGGGATGGTGCCGCAGCGGCTCGGGGTGCCGCGCGCCGAGATCGGGTACGTCGACGTGACGGTGACCAGCGATCGTCTGCGGGACCTGACCGTGTTGGACACGCCCGGGTTGGCGTCGACGAACGCGTCGGTGAGCGCCGGTGCCCGCCGGCTGTTGTTCGGGTCGGCGAGGGCGCCGTTCGACGACGACGTCGACGACGACTCGGTCGGCGCGATCGCCGGTGCCGAGGCGATCGTCTACGTGTTCACGCAGTCGGTGCGCGGTGACGACGTGGCGGCGTTGGAGGCGTTCCGGTCGGCTTCGGCGCGGCTGGCCAGCAATCCGATCAACTCGCTGGGGCTGTTCAACAAGGTGGACAAGTTGGTGGGCGGGGCGGCGGACCCGTGGCCGGTGGCGGGTCCGCTTGCCGCCGACCAGAGTGTGCTGCTGCGCCGGGTGGTGTCGGACGTGGTGCCGGTGGTCGGGCTGCTGGCCGAGACCACCGAGGCGGGCCGGCTCACCGCCGCCGACTGCGAGGCGTTGCGGGCCATCGCCCGGCTTCCCGACAACGAGCGGATGGTGTTGCTCGCCTCGGTGGACCTGTTCCGCAGCCGGGACTGCCCGGTGCCGCGGGTGCAGCGGGAGCGGTTGTTGCGGCTGTTGGACCTGTACGGTGTCGGGTTCGCCGTCGCGCAGTTCGCCGCCCGGCCCGGCCTGGCCAGCGGTGACCTGGTCCGGTTGTTGTGTGAGGCGTCCGGTTTCCCCCGGCTGCGGCACACGTTGGACCAGGCGTTCCGGTGGCGTACCGACGCGCTCAAGGCCGGGTGGGCGTTGTCGGCGTTGGAGAGGCTGGCCGGCCACGCGCCCCGACACCGGGACCGGGAACTGTTGCGCGACGCGATCGAGCAGGTGCTGCAGCAGCCGGAGTACCACCGGCTGCGGCTGCTGGAGGTGGCCCAGCTGGTCAGCACCGGGTCGGTGGAGTTGCCGGAGCCGATGGAGCAGGAGCTGACCCGGCTGGCGTTGTCCACCGACCCGCGGTGGATTCTCCGCCTGCCCGGTGCCACGCCGGAGCAGCTGGCCCGGGCGGCGTTGGACGCCGCCACCCGGTGGCGGGTCTACGCGGTGGCCGGGGCGAGTCCGGCGCAGTCGCGGGTGGCGCAGGTGGCGCACCGCGGGTTCTTCCTGCTGTCGCAGCAGGTGCGGGCCGGGGGAAGCCTGCCGTGAACGCGGCCACCGGCGGTGGCCGGCCGGCGGCGGTCGGCGGCGACGACGGGGAGGCGGCGCTGGGTGCCGCCCTGGGTGCGGCGGTCGAGACCGGTCTGGCGCACCTGCGGAAGGTGGCGCCGGACGCGGCGGCCGAGGTCGACCGGTTGCGGCGCAGGGTTGTCACCCGTCCGTCGATCGTGGTGGTCGGGGAAACGAAGCGGGGTAAGAGTTCGCTGGTCAACGCCCTGATCGGGGTGCCGGACCTGTCACCGGTCGACGCCGCGGTCGCCACCGCCTGCTATCTGGAGTTCGTGCCGGGGGTGCAGGCCGGGGCGACGGCGTGGCTGCCGGGCCGCGCCGATCCGGTGCCGTTGGATCTGTCGCAGCTGCGGGACTGGGCCACCCCGCTGGGCCGGCTTCCCGACGACCAGCGGCCGCCCCGGCGTATCGAGGTCACCCATCCGGCGCCGCTGCTGCAGTACCTGAGCCTGGTGGACACCCCGGGCACCGGCGGTCTGGACCCGGACCACGCCCGGGTGGCGCTCGAGGCGGCGGCCCAGGCCACCGCCCTGTTGTTCGTCGTCGACGCGGCGGCCCCGTTCGCGCAGCCGGAACTGGAGTTCTTGATCGAGGCGAGCAAGCGGGTGGACCTGGTGGTGTTCGCCCTGACCAAGACGGACGCCTACCCCGGGTGGCGGACCGTTCTGGCCGACAACCGGGAGCAGTTGCGGGCGCACGCGCCCCGGTTCGGGTCCGCGCCGTGGTTTCCGGTGTCGGCCCGGCTCGCCGAACTCGCCCGGACGGTGCCGGCGGAGGTCGCCGGTGAGCTGGTGCGGGAGTCACGTGTCGCGGCGTTGCAGCACGCCCTGGTCGAGCTGGCGGGCCGTGGGCACCTGTTGCGCCAGGCGAACGTGTTGCGGACGGTCCGCAGTGAGTTGGTCACCGTCGACCTGGAGTTCGGCGAGCGGCTGCGGGCGACCGAGCCGGATCCGGAGGCCCTGGCCCGGGTCAGGCGGGAGCGGGCGGCGGTGGCGGCGCGCAAGCGCACCGAGTCGCGGCAGTGGTCGCTGGCGTTGAACACCGAGACCCAGCGGGCGCGGGTGGAGGTGACCGGGCTGTTGCGCGGCTATCTCGGCGGTCTGCAGGAGGACTTCCTCAACCGGATCGACGCCGCGCGCGGCGATGACCTGCGTACGCTGCCGCAGCAGGTCGACAGGGCGTTGCACGCGCTGTCGGTGCGGCTGTCGGCGGACCTTGAGGTCTGCTTCCGGCGGGTCGGGGAACGGGCGTTGGCCGAGGTGTTCCAGCCGGACGAACTGCGGTTCGTGCTGGGTCGGCTCAACGCCACGCTGCGGCACGCGCTGGTCAGCAAGCCGCGTCGCGAGGGTGGGACGGACAACGTGATGATCGCGCTGTCGGCGGGTGGGATGGCGTTCATGGTCGGCCGGGGTGCCATGGCCGGCGTCTCCGCGCTGGGGGCCGGGGCGCTGGTCGGCACCGGTCTGCTGATTCCGTTCGCCGGGCTCGGGCTGGGGCTGGCCGCCGGTGGGTTCGTCCTGTACCGGCGCCGGGTGCACAGCGACCGGCAGCAGGCCCGGGTGTGGCTGCGGGAGGTGGTCGCCGACGCCCGGGCCGCGCTGTCGGACGAGATCAGCCACCGGTTCACCGACCTGCAGTACGCGTTGACGCTCGCACTGGACGACGCGATCGAACGACGGCTGCGTCAGCTCGACGCCCGGATCGCCGAGATCGACGCGGCGGCGGCGGAGGACCAGGCCAGCCGGGCCCGGCGGCGGGCCGCCATCCAGGCGGACCGGGACGCGGTGCGGGCCAGGATCAGGCAGGTCGACGAGGTGCTCCGGCGGGTCCGGGCGCTCGCCCCGTCACCGAGGGCCGGTGACGGGCGGACCGGGACGTGACCGGCGCGGACGGCTCGCCGGCCGGATCGTCGCAGGCCGAGGGTGGCACGCGCGGCGGGGAGGCGCCATGACGGAACACTGGGACGGCTGGCCGCAGGACCAGCCGGACGTCGGGGACTGGGATGCCGACGGCCCGGAGGTGCCGGAGCCGGGGCCGTTCGGTCTGGAGGACGGGCCCGCCGTGGGGCGTCTCGTCGAGGATCTCGACGACGTGGACCCGGACCCGTACGGCGCGGACCCTGCCGCGCCGGAACCGGCGGGCGGCGTCGACCCGTACGTCTCGGACGACCCGTGGGCCGGTGACGGCGGGTATCCCGATGCTGAGGCCGGCTTCGGCGCCGCCGACGAGCCGGCCGCCGCGGAGGTACCGGCGCAGGTCGGGTTCGGGTCGGCGGATCCGCCGGTCGGCGCCGACCCGGACGCCGGCCCGTACGGCGATCCGGCGCGGTGGTGGCCGCCGGTCGGTCCGGAGCCGTTCGGCGGGTTCGTCGGTGCCCTGCCGGAGCCGGTCGACGGGTTCCCGTGGGTCGACCCGGATCTGCTCGGATCGGCGCGGGGCGGTCCGGAGCCGGCGGAGGCGGTCGTCGCGGAGGCGCCGTACCCCGACGATCTTGCCGATTACGCCGCCGTGGACCTGCCGGTCGACGGTGACCCGTGGTCGACGCTGGCCGCCTCGGACGATCCGGCGACCAGCGCCCTGGCCCGCTTCTGGGCGCCGCCGGAGAGCCGGTAGGTCCCGCGCGCGGGGGCGTGGCGAGTCGGCGGCGGGCCGCGCACCGGGCCGGGCCATACTCGCGAGGATGTTTCGGGACTTTGCCTACCTCGACGCGCCGACCCCGCTGGCCTTCGCGCACCGGGGTGGCGCCGCCCACGGTGACGAGAACACCGTGGAGGCGTTCGCCCGCGCGGTCGCGCTCGGCTACCGGTACGTCGAGACCGACGTGCACGCCACCGCCGACGGGGTGCCGGTGGTCTTCCACGACGCGACGCTGGCGCGGATGACCGGTGAACGGGGCCGCGTCGCCGACCTGCGCTGGGCCGACCTCGCCAGTATCCGGGTCGGCGGGGCCTCCGTGGTGCCCCGGCTCGACGACGTCCTCGCCGCCTGGCCACAGGTCCGGTTCAACGTCGACGTCAAGGCCGACGACGCGGTCGGTCCGACGGTGGCGACGATCGAGCGGGGCGGCGCCGGTGACCGGGTCCTGCTCGCCTCGTTCAGCGACACCCGGCTGGCCCGGTTGCGCCGTGCCGCCGGGCCGGCGGTGGCGACCTCGCTCGGGTTGCGTGGGGTCGCCCGGCTGCGGCTGGCGTCGCTGACGGGCCGGCGGCTGGTGCTTCCACCGTCGGTGGTCGCCGCGCAGGTCCCGGTCCGCTACCGGGGGATCCGTGTCGTCGACCGGCGTTTCGTCGACCACGTGCACCGACTCGGCCTGCAGGTGCACGTGTGGACCATCGACGAACCCGCCGAGATGCACGAGTTACTGGATCTGGGTGTGGATGGCATCATGACCGATCACGTCGACGTGTTGCGCGCGACATACCTCAGCCGCGGCTGCTGGCCCGCCGACCGGTAGGTCGGCGGGACCGGGCCGCCCGACCCCGTAGGACGAGAGTGATGGCCGAGACTCTTCCCGTGACGGCGGAGCAGAGCGCGCCGTCGAGCACCCGCCGCGAGCGGGTGGGCTGGTACTTCTACGACTGGGCCAACTCGGCGTTCCAGACCACGGTCGTCACGGTCTTTCTCGGCCCGTACCTGACGTCGGTCGCGAAGGCCGCCGCCGGCTGTGCCTCCGACGACCCGTGCCGTGGGCAGCGGATCAGCCTGGTCGGCATCGACATCGCCCCCGGCTCGCTGTTCCCGTACATGGTGTCGCTGTCGGTGTTCCTCACCGTCTTCGTGCTGCCGGTGGTCGGCGCGGTCGCCGACCGGTCACCCCGGAAGAAGCAGATGCTGGCGCTGTTCGCCTACGTCGGCTCGGCGGCCACCATCGGGCTGCTGTTCCTGACCGGAGACCGGTATCTGCTCGGCGCCGTGCTGTTCCTGGTCGCGAACGTCTCCTACGGGGCGAGCATCGTCGTCTACCACTCGTTCCTGCCGCAGATCGCCGGCCCGGAGGAGCGGGACAGCGTGTCCAGCATCGGCTGGGCCATCGGCTACGTCGGCGGCGGGCTGCTGTTGGCGATCAACGTGGCGGCCGTGCTGTTCAAGGACTCCCTCGGCCTGGACACCGGTGAGGTCGCCCGCTACAGCATCGTCTCCGCCGGCGTGTGGTGGGCCGCGTTCACCACCATCCCGCTGGTGCGGCTGCGGAACCGGCCGCCGGTGGCCGGCCCGGCCGAGGGGCCGCTGCTGCTCGACGGGTTCCGCCAGCTGTGGCACACGCTGCGCAGCCTGAAGGCGTACCCGCTGACGCTGTTCTTCCTGGTGGCGTACCTGGTCTACAACGACGGCATCCAGACGGTGATCTCGCTGTCCGCGACCTACGGCACCGAGGAGCTGCGGCTGTCCGACGACGTGCTGGTGCCGACGATCCTGATGGTGCAGTTCCTGGCCTTCTTCGGCGCGCTGGGCATGGGCGTGCTGGCGAGGCGGATCGGCGCCTGGAAGACGGTCCTGATCAGCCTGGTGCTCTGGACGGCGGTGTTGGCGGTCGCGTACTGGCTGCCGGCCGGCCAGGCGGTGCCGTTCGTGCTGCTCGGTGGCGGGATCGGCATCGTGCTCGGCGGCAGCCAGGCGTTGAGCCGGTCGCTGTTCAGCCAGCTGATCCCGAAGGGGAAGGAGGCCGAGTACTTCGGGCTGTACGAGATCTCCGACAAGGGCACCAGCTGGCTCGGCCCGCTGCTGTTCGGGCTGGCGTACGGGATGACGGAGAGCTACCGGACGGCGATCGTCTCCCTGCTGACGTTCTTCGTCGTCGGGTTCGTGCTGCTGTTCGCCGTGCCGATGCGCCGGGCGATCGTCGCCGCCGGCAACGTGCCGCCGACCCGGCTGTAGGGGGCGTGGCCGGTCGGGGGCGGGTGACGCGCGGCACGGCGGATCGAACCGCACGCCCGGGGTGCCCTAGGCTCCCCGGGCGTGACCGACGACAGCACCTTCGCATCCCTGCCCACCGCCGACGGGTCTGCCCGCCTGCCTGCCTGCGCTGGTGCCGACGGCGGGCGGCAACAGCGCCACGGCGCCGCGTTGAGGTTCTTCTGGGGGCCGATGGACTGTGGCAAGTCGACGATGGCCCTGCAGATGAACTACAACCACGCCCGGCAGGGCCGGCGCGGGCTCGTGCTGACCCGCATCGACCGCTCGCTCGGTCCGCGGATCACGACCCGGATCGGCCTGGCGCACGACGCGATCGAGGTCACCGACGATCTGGACCTGTGTGACCTGGTTCGCGGGCGGATGGCCGAGGGTGTCCGGATCGACTACCTGATCTGTGACGAGGTCTGCTTCTACACGGTGCGGCACGTCGAGCAGATGGCGGAGCTGGTCGACCACTACGGCGTGGACGTGTTCGCGTTCGGTCTGGCCACCGACTTCCGGTCCTGCCTGTTCCCGGCCGCGCAGCGGCTGTTCGAACTCGCCGACGAGGTGACCCGGATCCAGGTCGAGGTGCTCTGCTGGTGCGGGCGGCCGGGCCTGCTCAACGCCCGGGTGGTGAACGGCGCGGTGGTCCGGGAGGGGCAACAGGTCCTCATCGGAGACACCGCCGAGGGGGCCGAGGTGAGGTACCAGGTGCTCTGCCGGCAGCACTACCGCGCCGGTGACCTGGGGCGGCGCTGACCCCGCGGCGTGGTGCGCGCGGCCCCCGCACCGCGGTGCCGGGCCGTGCGCGGCCGCCCCGCGGGCCGGTCCCGGCGGTCAGAACGGGTCGCCGCAGACCCGCCACCGGTCACCGTCCTTCACCATCGGCATCTCCCGCCGGTCCACCGCCCCGGAGCGGCGGGTCAGCGTCGCCACCACGGTGCCCCGCAGCTGCCCCTCCTGGTCGCTGGCGACCTGCACGTCCTCGATGTCGTACCGGGTGATCGTCGGTGGTACGGCGAGTCGGCGGACGAAGTCGTCCCGACTCCACCGTTGGCGGGTGTCGGCGCAGAGGCGGTCGTAGGCGCCGTCGGGGTCGCCGGCGACGACGTCACGCAGGAACGCCTCCGCCGACTCGCGGGCCGCCCCGGACGACTGGCGGACGTGCTGGTAGTTCCAGGCGCCGAGTCCGGCCGCGCCGACGCAGCAGACGAAGACCCCGGCGGCGGCCAGCGACAGCAGGCCGCGTACCCGCTGCGGCCGCCGGCCCGCGCGACGCCACGGCGACTCGGTGCCCATGGCACCGACGGTAGACACGCCCGGGTCGCCGGCGCGGTTGATCCGCCACTTCTCGGTGTGCCCCGGCCGACGTCCGCCCGCCCGTCGGGGGTCCGGGAGGTCCCGGTGGCGCGGTCACCCTCACCGTGCCGCCCGCCCGGACCACAGGGGTGGCAGCAGGACGAGGGCGGTGACGGCGAGTGCGAGGTTGCCGACCAGCGTGACCGTGAACGCGTCGGTGTGGGCGGCCGGGTCCGGGTTCGGGCCGAGCGCGGTGACGAACACCAGACCCAGGACGGTGACGCCCAGCGACATGCCGACCTGGACGGCGGTTTCCAGGACCCCGCCCGCCGTTGCCGCGTCCCGGGCGGGCACGCCGGCCAGGATCGCCCCGATCAGCGTGCTGACGCACAGGCCCTCGCCGAGGCCGATGACCGTCAGGGCGGGCAGCAGGGTCCAGCCGGTCAGCCCGGTCCCGGCCGTCCAGGCCGTGACGAGCAGGGCGAGGGTGCCGGCGGCGTTGATCGCGTACCCGAGGGTGAGTGTGTGGGGGCCGAGTCGGGCCCGCAGGCGCGGGGCCAGCAGTGACGCGGCCGCGAACGCCGCGGCGAGGGGGGCGAAGGTGAGCCCGGCGGCCAGCGGCGAGTAGCCCATGCCGTTCTGGAGTTGGAGGGCGAGGACGAAGAACAGGCCGGCGTTGCCGGCGAAGAAGACCAGGGCGATGGCGGTGCCGGCGGTGAAGCCGCGCTGCCGGAACAGGGCGGGGTCGACCAGCGGGCTACCGCCGCGTACGGCCAGACGCCGCTCCCAGGCGACGAACACGCCCAGCGCGGGAGCCGAGGCGGCCAGCGAGATCCACGCCCAGGCGGGCCAGCCGGTGTGCTGGCCCTGCACCAGCGGGACCGTCAGCAGCAGCAGCGACCCGCTGAGCAGTCCGACGCCGGTCAGGTCGAGTCCGGTACGGGTGGCGGTGGCGTGGTCGGGGGGCAGGAGTCGGGCGGCGCCGGCCAGGGTGAGCAGGCCGACGGGCACGTTGACCAGGAACACGTTCCGCCAGCCGAGCCCGAACACGTCGAGGTGGATCAGCAGGCCGCCCAGCACCTGCCCGGCGATCGAGGCCAGTCCGATCGTGGCGCCGAACACCGCGAACGCCGTGGCCCGGGCCCGGCCGGTGAAGGCGGTCTGCAGCACCGCCAGCACCTGCGGGTAGAACAGGGCCGCGCCGGTGGCCTGGACGGCGCGGAACGCGATCAGGGTCACCGGCTCGGGGGCGAGACCGGCGGCCAGGGATCCGACCAGGAAGACCCAGGTCCCGGCCATGAACAGGCGCCGCGTCCCGTACAGGTCGCCCAGTCGGCCGCCGGTCACCAGCAGCACCCCGTACACCAGGACGTAGCCGCCGACGGCCAGCTCCACCTGGGCGTAGCTCGCCGACAGGGTGTCGCGGATCGACGGCACCGCCACGTTCACGATGAACGAATCCATGATCGCCATGAAGGTTCCGGCCATCACCACCAGCAGCGTCCACCGCTGTCGTCGGGACAGGGCGCTGTGGTGTCCGGTGGTGGCCGGGGCGTCGCGTACCACGGTCATCCGCGACTCCTTCCTGGTCTCACGTCCTTCTTGATCGCAAGGTGAACGCCTTCACGATCCGTGGGCGGGCGGAGGGCGAACAACGGCGAAGAGCGGAACAGGCGATAACTTGGGCTTATGGATGGTGTCCGCGTACCCGAACGGCACGAGCTGGAGGCCTTCCTCGTCCTGGCCGAGGAGCTGCACTTCGGCCGCACCGCGCGGCGCCTGCGGCTGTCGCAGGCCCGGATCAGCCAGACGATCAGGAAGCTGGAGCGCCGGGTCGGGGCGCCGCTGTTCGAACGCACCAGCCGGCGTGTCGCGCTCACCCCGCTCGGCAGACGGCTGTACGCCGACGTCCAGCCGCTCTACCAGGGCCTGCGCGAGGCGATGACCCAGGCCGTGGACGCCGCCCGGGGTGTGCACGGTGTGCTGCGCGTGGGGTTCCTGGGCTCCGGGGCGGGTACGCTCACCTCGGCGATCCTGGGCAACTTCCGGGCCCGGCATCCCGGGTGCGAGATCCAGATGCGGGAGACCCACTTCGCCGACCCGCTGGGACCGCTGCGCGCCGGTGACGTCGACGTCCTGCTGACCCGGCTGCCCGTGGACGAGCCGGATCTGACCGTGGGCCCGGTCGTGCTGTCCGAACCGCGGGTGCTGGCCGTTCCGGCACGCCACCCGCTCGCCCGCCGGGACAGGGTGTCGCTGGAGGACCTGGCCGGCATGACCACGTTCGGCGTCACGGGTCCCGCGCCCGCCTACTGGTGGGACTTCCACGTCCCACGCCACACGCCCGGCGGGCGGCCCATTCCCCGTGGCCAGGACGTGAGCACCTTCCAGGAGCTGCTGGCGCTGATCGCCGCCGACCAGGGCGTCTCCCCGGTCGCCGCCTCCGTGCGGCACTACTACAGCCGACCCGACATCGCGTTCGTCCCGCTGGACGACGCCCCGTACACGGACGTGGCGGTGGTGTGGCGGACCGCGGGCGGCACGGCTTCCGTCCGGGCGTTCGCCCAGGCCGCCCGCGACGCCGTCGACGCCAACGGCGGCCCGGCACGGTTCTGACCGCCAGGGTCGCCCCCGCAGGCGGGCCGGGCGGGGCCGGTGGGTCGCGGGGAGGCAGCCGCGGGCGGCTGATCGGCCGGCCGCCCGGGCTGCCTCCGCCCCGTCGCGGCGGGCCCGCAGGGCGCCGTCAGCCTCGCCGGCGGGCGCGGGCCGCCCAGATGGCGTACGCCGGGTCCCGGTCGAGGTTGTGCCGGTCCCGGTCGTAGCGGCGGGTGGTTCGGGGGTCGGCGTGCCCCATCGCGTCCTGGACGTCCTCCAGCGGTACTCCCTCGGCGCGGGCCGTGGTGGCGAACGCGTGCCGCAGCGAGTGCGGGGAGAGCCGATCCCAGGTCGGCAGCCCGGCCTGCCGGGCCAGTCGGCGGACCAGTCGGAACACGGCGTGCCGGTCGAGCCGTCTGCCGGTGGCGGTCACCAGCAGGGCCCCCTGGAGCTGGTCCACCGGTCGGCGTTCGGCGGCCGCCCGGGCGGCCAGGTAGGCGTCCAGCGCGTACGCACATCCGGGGGTCAGGGCCCGCCGGCGGAGCCGGCCACCCTTGCCGACGAACCGGATGCTGCGATGCCCACGTTCGGTGCCCAGGTCGGTCAGGTTCAGCGAGATCAGTTCGCCGACGCGGAGCCCGAGGTCGGCCAGCAGGGTCACCACAGCACGGTTGCGTGGCGCGTTCGGCCCGGTGTCGGCCTCGGCGGCGGCGAGCAGCGCGTCGACCTCCTCGGCGGTCAGGCCGACGGTGGCGGAGTGGTCCCGGTCGACCCGGGGCCGGTCCGCGCCGGCCACCGGATTGGTGTCGATCGCGCGGAGTTTGACCAGGAAGCTGTACCAGCTCGACAGCGCGGAGAGCCTGCGGGCGACGGTGGCCGGGGTCAGCGGCCGGCCGGTCCGCGGGTCGGCCTGGGACTCGAGCTGCCGGGCGTAGGCGTTGACGTGCAGGAACGTTGCGGCCAGCGGGTCGAGTTCGTGCTGGGCGCACCAGGACAGCCAGCTGGTGACGTCCCGCCGGTACGCCGCCCGGGTGTGCTCGGAGAGGCGCCGGTTGCGCAGCCACGCCTCGGTGAAGTCGGTCGCGGTGCCGCCGAGGCTGAGCGTGCCGGACTGCCGACGGGTGAGGGTGGAAAGGAGTCGTGACACGTGAGAAAGACTCTCAGTCGATGCGTCGCTCGTGGCGCAGGCGCGCCCGGGGCACCGCATCCGTGCCCGCCGGGTCGCCCGACGCCACGATCCCGGGTCACCGGGGCAGGAGTTTGGCCACGTCGGGGGCGTAGACCGTCATCCAGTGCGGGTGCAGCCGGTAGTACACCACGTCGTCCCAGTCGAAGGCGTCGGCGCCGTAGAAGTCCGTGAGGTAGGCCTTCACGTCCGGCCAGTCGGGGGCCGGCTCGCCGTCCTTCGGGTTGAGCACCTCGACGGTGCCGTGTGTGAACACGCCCAGGTCGTCGCCGCGCAGGTGCGCGACGCTGGCGGCGGGGCGGGCGGCGAGGTGGCGGACCTTGGCGGCGCCGCGGGCCGTGCCGAAGTGCCACCTGCCGTGCAGGAAGTGCCCGTCGGCGCCGCTGATCCGTGGTTCGCCCCTCGCGGTCACGGTGGACAGGGCGAGCGTGCACATGCCGGTCAGGATCTGGGTGAGTTGGACCGCGCTGATCGTCCGCTCGGCGACGATCGAGCGGAGGTGCTCGGTGGCACGGGCCAGGGACGCGTCGAGCAGGTTCTGCAGCTCGGTGAGCTCCTCGGGCGTTTCGCGCATCGGGCCAGGCTAGCGTTCCGGCGCCGGTTGCTCGCATGTGGAGGTCCGACCGCCGTCCGTTCCCCGGCGGCGGCGAGAGCCGATCCCAGGTGGGTGGTCCGGCCCGGCGGACCGGTCGGAGATCATGGCGTGCCGGTCGAGCTCCGCCGGTGGCTCCGACCGCCACCGGCGAGGAGGAACCCGCGGGGCCGGCGCGGGCGGGGCTCCGCTGACCGACACCACCGGCACCCTGCACCCGAATTATTGGATTACCGATAACAGTAATCCAATAATTGGTTGTCGCGGTGGCGATCCGCGGTGGTACGCGGCGGCGGAGCGATACACCATAATGACAGTTATGTGCGGTGCGGTCGGGTGACGCCGGACCGCCCACACCGGTCCCGCCGTACGTGACCGCCCGGGGCGCGCGGCGTCGCGGCCGTCGGGCACACGCGGGCACCCCGGACGCCACCGGCCCCGGCACTAGACTTCCCCGGCGATGAACCCGCAGCCCTCCTCCACCACCGCCACCGAGCCCGGCGCCGACACCCGTCCCTGCGCCTACTGTGGACGGCCGGTGCCGCAGCGGGGCACGGCCGGACGGCCGTTCCGGTACTGCCGCGACAACGACGGCGCCTGCCAGCGCGCCTTCCGCAACCAGCGGATGCGCCAGCGCAACGCGCCCGGGCTCGCCGGGCAGGTGGCCCGCAGCTGGGAACTGGTCGATCGGCTCGAACAGGTCGTCGGCACCCTCGCCGAGGCGTTGCACGCCGAACTGTCCCCGGCGGGGGTCGAACGCCAGCTCGCGGAGGTCAGGGCCGAGGCGGCCGCCCACATCGCCGCCGCCCAGACGGAGCGCGACGAGGCGCGCCGTGCCGCCGAGCAGGCCGAGGCGGCCCGGCGCGAGGCCCAACAGGCGGCGGCTGCCGCGGACGCCGACCGAAAGGCCGCGCGGCAGGAGGCGCAGCGGGCCGCCGCGGACGCCGCCGAGGCCCGGGCCGAGGCCGCCGCGGCGCTCGCCGCCCGCGACGCGGCCCAACAGGCGGAGACGGCGGCGACCGCGCTGCGCACCCAGGCCGAGCGGGACCGGGACGCGGCCCGGCGGGAGCTCGCGGCGCTGCGTGCCGAACTCGACGCCGAGCGCCGGCGGTTGGCCGACCTGGCCCGGGAACGGGACGCCGCCCGCGCGGAAGCAGACCGGGCCACCCGCGCCGCCGCCGAGGCCCGCACCCGGGCCGAGGAGGCGGTCGCCGCCGCGGACCAGGCCCGCGGGGAGGCGGCCGAGGCCCGCACCCGGGCCGAGGAGTTCCGCCGCGCCGCCGAGGCCGCAGCCGAGGAGGCGACCCGGGCCCGTGAGGTCGTCGCGACGGCGGAGGCCGCCGCCGAGGCGGCGCGGGCCGAGGCGCACCAGGCCGTTCAGGAGCGCGACCGTGCCCGGGCCGAGCTGGCGCGGACGCGCGCCGCCGCGGACGCCGCCGAGGCCCGCGCCGCCGACCTGGCGGCACGGCTGACCGCCGCCGAGGCGGAGCGGGACGCCGCCCGCGACAACGCCGCCCGGCTCACCAACCAGGTCAGTGATCTCGCCGCCGCCCTGGCCAGCCTGAGCGCCCGCCCGGCTCCGTCCGCACCGCCGGCCGACGGTCGGTGAACCCCGGGTACGGGACGATCGGCGGACCAACCCGGTCCGAACAGCCACACCCGGCCGCCGGTGGGATGACCCTGATCACCTCGCCGATGATCCGGATACGCTTCCAGCGTTCAACGACACGGAGGTTCCTCCCGCCGGGTGGGAATCGCCCGCCCGGCGCATGTCGTTACAACGATAAGAACCAGCACCACGACCGAGGGGATAGCCGATCATGGGCGAGCGCATGCTGCGCGGGAGCCGTCTGGGAGCAGTCAGCTACGAATCCGACCGCAACACCGAGCTTGCCCCGCGCCAGTCCCGAGAGTACCTGTGCCCGAAGGGCCACCGGTTCCAGGTACCGTTCGCCGTCGACGCCGAGGTCCCGACCACCTGGGAGTGCAGGTTCGACGGCAGTACCGCCCGGCTGGTCGACGGCAGCGAGCCCGAGCAGAAGAAGGTCAAGCCGCCGCGCACCCACTGGGACATGCTCCTCGAGCGTCGCACGATCCCCGAGCTGGAGAACATCCTCGCCGAACGTCTCGAGGAGATCCGGGCCCGGCGCGGCCGATCCTGAGCGCGGCGACACAGCCGAGTACGCCGCCCCACGGCGAGTGCCGTGGGGCGGTGGCGTCTGTGGCGGCATCGTGCCGACGCCCGGGCCGTCAGGGCGCCCGCCGCTCCACGATCTCACCCTCGATCGCCGGACCCGGGCGGTCGCCCGGGTCGTCGTACGCCGGGCGGGGCCGGCCCTGCCACACCCGCACCCGGCGAGGACCGAACAGATCCCCGGCGACCGCCGCGGAGATCCGCTGCTCCGCCGCCCGCCGTGCCCTGTGGCGGGCCAGCCGCCGCACCGGCGGTACGGCCAGCAGCAGCCCGGCGGCGCCGGTGACCAGGCCCGGTACGGCCAGCAGCAGCCCGGCGGCGAGCCCGACGAGCCCGTCGGTCACCTGCTCCCCCGGCGGCCGACCGCTGTTCACGGCGTCCCGGAAACCACGCCAGGCGCGCAGACCCTCCCGGCGCAGCAGCGCCAGTCCCGCCAGGGAGGCGGCCAGTACCAGCAACACCGCCCACCCGAACCCGACACCCCGACCGACCAGTACGAACACCGTGAGCTCGACGACTCCGGTCAACAGCAGTGCCAGCGGCACCAGCCTCAGTCCTCGGCGCATGTCATCCCATCTTCGGGTGTCGGGTCCACCGGTCCCAGGATGGCACGACCCCGGTCACGTCCGCCGCCGCCGGTCGAGCACCGACCAGAGCGTCACCCGCCACAGCGCCTCACCGACGATCACCGGGCTCATCTTGCTCGTGCCGCGCTCCCGCTCGACGAACGTGATCGGCACCTCCACCGTCCGGAGACCCGCCCGGTGCGCCCGCCACGACAGCTCCACCTGGAACGCGTACCCCTGGGAGGCGACCGAGGGCAGGTCGAGCCGACGCAACGCCGACACCCGGTACACCCGGAACCCGCCGGTCGCGTCCGACAGCGGCATGCCCAACGCCAGCCGCGTGTACAGGTTTCCGAGCCGGGACAGCAACCGCCGGCGCAGCGGCCAGTTCACCACCCGCCCTCCGGTCGTCCACCGGGAACCGATCACCACGTCGGCGTCCCGGGCCGCGTCCAACAGCCGCGGCAGCTCCTCCGGGGCGTGTGAGCCGTCGGCGTCCATCTCCGCCACCGCCGCGTAGCCGCGCTCGACGGCCCAGCCGAACCCGGCCACGTACGCCGCACCGAGACCCTGCTTGGCCCCGCGGTGCAGGACGTGGAGGTGGCCGTCGGCCCGCGCCATCCGGTCGGCGAGCGCCCCGGTGCCGTCGGGGCTGGCGTCGTCGACGATCAGCACCTCCGCCGCCGGCACGGCACGGCGGATCCGGTCGACGATCCCCCGGATGTTGTCGGCCTCGTTGTAGGTCGGGACGACCACCAGAACCCGCCCCACCCCCGGATAGCCCGCCGCGTGGTCTGCCGTCCCGAACGACTCGTTCACCGCTCCTCCGCATCCGCCGGGTCGCCGGCCGTCGCCGCAGCGTCCCCGGGGATCGGCCGGCGGCGGGTCACCGCCGCCGCCACGAGGGCCGCCACGGCCACCGTCACCAGCACCACCTCGGGCCAGACGCCGACCCGGGTGGCGACCGTCCGGGAGTCCCCGAGGCGCATGTCGCGGGTCACCACCGCCTGGGTGTTGAACCCGGTTGCCCCGGTTACCCGCCCATCGGCCCCGACGAACCCGGACACCCCGACGGTCGAGGCCATCAAACCCTCCCGGCCGTGCTCCACCGCCCGCAGCCGCACCATCGCCAGCTGCTGCAGCGCCTCGGACTCGTTGAACGTGGCGTTGTTGGTCTGTACGACCAGCAGCCGTGCGCCCCCGGTGACGGTGTCGCGCACCACGGCGTCGTAGGCGACCTCGAAGCAGATCACGTCCCCCAGCACCGTGTCGGCGACCCGCAACACCCCCGGCGTGGTACCGGCGACGAAGTCGTTGCGGACCCGGTCCACCTCCTTGCTGACCATCCGGGCAATCCGCCGCATCGGGACGTACTCGGCAAACGGTACGGGGTGTCGCTTCACGTACACCTGGCCGGCGTCCAGGCCGGTCCGCGGCAGCCACACCAGTCCCGCGTTGCGCACCTGCCCCGGTCCGGGCCCCAGCAGCACGGCGCCGAGCAGGATCGGCGCGCCGACCGCGTCCGCCGCCTCGGAGATCCGGGCCGCCGCCGACGGGTTGCGCGTCGGGTCGATGTCGCTGGCGTTCTCCGGCCACACCACCAGGTCAGGCTGCGGCTCCACACCGGCGGCCACCCGGCGGGCGAGCGCGATCGTCGCGTCGGCGTGGTTGTTCAGCACGGCCTGCCGCTGGGCGTTGAAGTCGAGCCCCATCCGGGGCACGTTGCCCTGCACGATCGCCACCGTCGCCGTCTCGGCCCCGGCGCCGACCCCGACCGGGACGAGCCACCCCGCCCCGACGAGCGCGACCGCCCCCACGACCAGGGCCGCCGCCCGGCCGCCGGCCGCCACCGTCGGCCGCCGCCACGGTCGCCACACCGCCGCGGCCAGCAGCCCACCGGCCAACGCCACCCCGAAGGTCACCAGCGGGGCGCCGCCCAGCGCGGCCAGGCGCAGCAGCGGCGAGTCACCCTGGCTGAACGCCAACCTGCCCCACGGGAAGCCACCGAACGGCGTGCGGTCCCGCAACGCCTCCTGCGCCACCCACAGCACCCCGGTCACCAGCGGCCACGACCAGCGGGCCCGGTCGACCACGCCGCTGGTCGCCGCCACCGCCGCCCCCAACAACCCCAGGTAGACCGCCTGCAGCCCGGACAACAGCAGCCACGGCAGGTTGCCCGTGTGCAGGTTCGTCCAGCTCAGCATCGGTACGAAGAGCGCCAGCCCGGCCAGCGTCCCCAACCCGAACCCGACCCGCGGCCGGCGACGGTGCACCGCCACCGTGAACAGCAGCACACCCACCGGCGCCGACCACCACCACCCGTACGGCGGGAACGCCACCAGCAGCGCCAGACCCGCCGCCGGCGCCGCCAGCAGCGCCGCGACCCACGGCACCGGCCGCCGCGCGGTGGCCGGTGCCGCCGGCACCTGCCGCGGCGGCCCGTCGCCGTCGGCCACCGTCGCGGTCCCGACCGAGTCCATCACCCTCACGCGCGCCTCACCGTCCGTGCCGAGGCCGCCGCACCCGGCGGCGGCGAGGAGACCACCCGCGGAAGGCTACCGGCCCGGACACGAAATCGGGGCGCGGCCGACAGAGACCGCGCCCCGATGCTCCCAGGCCCTTCCCGGCCGGTGTGGAGAGGGCGTCGCGTCCGACCTTCGGACCGACCCGACGCGAACTGGCTGTTCCCGTGGGGCCGTTGTCTACTGGCCGCCGCACCACCCCGCCCGTGCACCGGTAACCGCGGCCGGTTCGCGCCGCCCCGCCGACCCCCGCCCGCTGGACCTGGCCGCCGCGACGGAAACGGAAGTGTCGCTCGGCCAGCGGACGAAGGGACGAAGCGAACAACAGCCGCTTCCCGTGGTAGGACTCAAAGACGGTACGCGCATCCCCCGGGGCGCTGTCAACCGCCCTCGGCCAGTCGCGCGATCCGGTCCGGCGTGTCGTACCCCGACGACGGGTCTCACCCGGTCGTGTCCGCGTCGACCAGGTGCCGGCGCAGCAGTGCCGCCGCCGCCTCCGGGTGTGGCTGGGCCAACAGGCCCGCCGCGGCCAACACGTAGTCCACGTCGACGACCGGCCGGGCCGCCCGCGGCACCAGCCACCCGCCGGCGTGGTCGGCCAGCACCTCCGCCAGCACCTCCGCCCCGCCGGCCGGGCCCGCGTGCCGCAGCACCCCGCCCGAGCCGACCAGCAGCCGGACCTCCCGCAGGTCCCGGGCCGGGGCATCGGTCGTCCCGCGGGCGTGCCGGCGAACCGCGACCACCACGGCCAGGGCGGCCAGGCGGCGTTCCGCCGCCCGCCCCGCCGGGTCGTCGACCACCCCCGCCGGATCCGCCGCCAGCCGCCGCGCCGCCTCCGCCAGCGGCTCCTCCTCGCCCGGGGCCAGCAACCGCTCGCCGGCCGCCGCCGCGACCACGCCCGGGGCGCTCCACCGCACCCCCAGGTCCCCCTCGACGGTCCGGGCCCGCCACAGCATCCCGGCCGCCGGCGCACCCGGACCGGCGGCCCGTTCGTCCGGCACGAGCACCGAGTACACGTCGGTCGTCGCGCCCCCCACGTCCACCACCGCCAGGTCCCCGCCGGTCAGGTCGGCCAGCAGCGCCACCCCCGTCAACACCGCGTCCGGGGTGGCCGCCCGGACCAGCCGCGCGAACCGGGGGCCGCGCGAGAGCCGCTTGCCGCCGATCACGTGCCGCAGGAACACCTCCCGGATCGCCGCCCGGGCCGGACCGGGGGCCAGCACCCCGATCGACGGCAGCACGTTCGCCGCCACCGTCACCGGCACCCCGCGGGCGGCGAGCAGCTCCGCCGCCGCCGGTGTCGCCTGGGCGTTCCCGGCGACCACCACCGGGACCCGCCACCGGGCCCGCGCGAGCCGTCCCGCGTTGTGCAGCAGCACCTCCGCGTCGCCGCCGTCCGTCCCGCCGACCAGCAGCACCACGTCCGGGCGGGACGCCCGCAACGCGCCGAGCCCGGCGCCGTCGAGTCGGCCGGCCCCCACGTGCACCACCCGGGCGCCCGCGGACAGCCCGACCTGGTGACCCGCCCGGGCGGTGATCAGCCGTTCGTAGCCGAGCACCGCCAGCCGCAGCCCGCCGCCGGCGGAGGAGCAGACGTACCACGGCGCCGAGCCGGGCTTCGGCAGCCCGGCGGTGGCGTCCGCGACCGCCGCGTCCAGGCCGTGCACCACGTCGGTGGCGGTCGTCGTCGGGTGGGCCGCCGTCGCCACCAGCGTCCCGTCGGTCACGTCGACCACCGCCACCTTCGTCCAGGTGGAGCCGACGTCGGCGCAGATCGCGTACGACGTCGTCACCGCGACCCGGCGCCCTCGGCCGTGGCGGGGCCGGGCGGCACCACCACCGTGCCGACCGCGGTCACCGCCAGCAGCGGCGGGTCGAGCACCTCCGCCGCCGACGGGCCCCGGTCCGGTCGGCCCCGGCACACCACCCGGCAGGCGAACTCCAGCGTCCGGCTCCGGTTGCCGACCCGGATCACCGTCGCCTCCACCTCCAGCACGTCCCCGGCCCGGACCGGCTCCCGGAACCGCACCTCCGCGTAGCCGGCGAACAGGCCCTCGTCGGCGTCGGTGCGGATGCACACCTCGGTCGCCACGTCCCCGAACAGCCCCAGCACGTACGCACCGTCGACCAGGTTCCCCGCGTAGTGGGCGTGCCCGTACGGCACGTACCGGCGGTGGGTCACCGACAGCCCGAGCCGGGGATCGTCGGCCGCGCCGCCGTCCGGCCGCCGGCCGCTCATCCGGCCACCCGCGCCCGCGCCGCGGCCGCGTCCCCGCCCGGGGCGGCCGACCCCACCAACCGGTGCACCAGGTAACTCGCCACCTCACGCGGGGTCGTCCCCCGCCCGAAGATCCGGTCCACCCCGAGCTCCTCGGCCATCGTCTCGTCGAAGCGCGGGCCGCCGACCACCAGCAGCGGCCGACGATCCGCCGGCATCGCCTCCCGGAAGGCCGCCGACATCTCCCGCACGTTGTGCAGATGCGCGTCCCGCTGGGTCACCACCTGCGACACCAGTACCGCGTCGGCGCGCGCCGCCCGGGCCGCCGCCACCAGGTCCGGCACGCTCACCTGCGCACCCAGGTTCGTCACCGCCAGCTCCCGGTAGTACTCGAGCCCCTTCTCACCGGCGAACCCCTTCACGTTCAGGATCGCGTCGATCCCCACGGTGTGGGCGTCCGTGCCGATGCACGCCCCCACCACCGACAGCTTCCGCCGCAGCCTGCGCCGGATCAGCGCGTTGATCTCCTTGGGTGACAGCAGCGGGAAGTCCCGCTCCACCACCCGCACCGTCGACAGGTCCACCAGGTGGTTCACCCGGCCGTACACGACGAAGAACGTGAACCGGTCCCCGATCTGCCGGGCGTGCACCAGCGTCGCCGGATCCACCCCCATCTTCGCCGCCAGCTGCAGTGCCGCACCCTCCGCCCGCTTGTCGTGCGGTACCGGCAGCGTGAACGACAGCTGCACCATCCCGTCGCCGGTGCTGTCCCCGTACGGCCGCACCACCGGCCCGCCCGTCACGACTGCCCACCTCCGGTTCTCGCCCCGGCCATCTGCGCCTCCAGCAGTTCCGTGGCGGGGTTGTAGTAGCCGTCCGCCCGCGCCACCACCCCGTCCAGGCCCCGGCCCCCGTCCGCCGGCCGTCGCATGATGCCGAACGTGCCCTCCGCGATCGCCGTCAGCAGCCCCTGGTCGACGATCCGCTCCAACAGCGACACCGCCTCACCCAGCACCGTGTGCGCCCGCCGCTGGATGAACCCGTCCGGCGCGGGCACGAAGTCCTCGTGCAGCCCGCCGGCCGCCCGCATCACGTACCGCACGTTCTGCAGGGCGATGTCCCGGTCCGACAACCACGGCGTGGCCACCGCCTCGGTCATCATTCCCACCAGCAGGATCCCCTGCCCGGTCAGCACCCCCGCCAGGTTGAAGAACCCGTCGAGCAGGTTTCCCCGGAACACGTCCCCGGTCATGTACCGCGTCGGCGGCATCCACTTCAACGGCGCGTCCGGGAACAGTTCGCGGGCCAACAGGGCGTGGGCCAGCTCCAACCGGAACGACTCCGGCAGGTCCGGGTCGATCTCGAACGCGTGCCCGAGCCCCAGCTGCCAGTCCGCCAGCCCCGCCTCGTGCGCGAAGTACTCGTTGAGCAGCTGCGACACCGTCACGGTGTGCGCGTCGGCGACCGCGTCCGCGGTCGTCAGGTAGTTGTCCTCGCCGGTGTTGATGATGATCCCCGCCCGGGCGTGTACCTGCCGGGAGAACCGCTGGTCGACGAAGGTCCGGATCGGATTGATGTCCCGGAACAGGATCCCGTACATCGAGTCGTTCAACATCATGTCCAGCCGCTCCAGGCCGGCCAGGACCGCCATCTCCGGCATGCACAACCCGGACGCGTAGTTCGTCAGCCGCACGTACCGGCCCAACTCCCGCGACACCTCGTCCAGCGCCGCCCGCATCAGCCGGAAGTTCTCCTGCGTCGCGTACGTCCCCGCGAACCCCTCCCGGGTCGCCCCCTCCGGCACGTAGTCCAGCAACGACTGGCCCGTGGACCGGATCACCGCGATGACGTCCGCGCCGGCCCGCGCCGCCGCCTGGGCCTGCGGGATGTCCTCGTAGATGTCCCCGGTCGCCACGATCAGATAGATCCACGGGCGATGCGGCGGGTCCCCGTACCGGCGCACCAGCCGCTCCCGCTCCGCCCGCCGCCGGTCGATGCGGCGCAGTCCCGCACCGACGGCCCGCCGGGCCGCCGCCCGTGCCGACCGCGCCGCCCGCCCCGTCGGCATCCGGAACCGCACCGACCCCGCCGCCGCCTTCTGGGCCAGCAACGTCACCGCCGCCCCCGGGTCCGACGACCACCCGGACGGGGGGCCGAACTCCCGCACCATGGCGTCGAAGACCGGCAACGCCGCCCCGTGGGCCAGGCCCACGTCGGCGACCACCGCGTCCACCAGCCGGTTCACCCACGGAATCCCGTCCGGGTCCGCCCCCGACACCCCGGCCAGCCGCAACACCGCCCGCTCCACGGACACCGTGGTGTGGCTGCGCGCGAGTTCCACCACCGGCTCACCGGCCCGGCGTGCCAACTCGCGGGCCCGCCGCACCAGCGCCGGATCCAACCCGAGCTTCCCGCCCGGAGACCCGCCGTCCCCCGCGGACACCGGCGACCATCCCTGGCTCACCCGACACCCTCCTCGAAGATCACCGACCCGCGCAGCACCGTCCGCCGACACACCGGCAGCGGCGTCGGATCGTCCGGCCCCCGCAGCTGCGGATCCGCCGACACCAGCACCGGCAACCCGCCATCCACCCCCGCCGGGGTCGACCACACCGCGAACGTCGCCGCCGCGCCCGGCACCAGCACCCCCTCCGCCGGCCGTCCGGACGCGCCCGACCCGTCGAACCCCTCCGGCAACGCCTGCCAGCCGCCGCGGGTGTGCGCGGCGAACGCCGCCCGCGGGCTCAACCGCTGCGCCGGGTTGAAGTGCGTCACCGCCGCCCGCACCGACCCCCACGGGTCCAGTGGCGTCACCGGCGAGTCCGACCCGAACGCCAGGGTGACCCCCGTGGCGTGCATCGCCCCCAGCGGGTTCGACTCCAGTGACCGCCGCACCCCCAGCCGCGTGGCGTACATCCCCCGGTCGCCGCCCCACAGCCGGTCGAACGCCGGCTGCACGCTCGCCACGATCCCGTACTCCACGAACCCGGCGATCAGCCGCTTGTCCATGATCTCGGCGTGTTCCACCCGATGCCGCGCCGCCCGTATCCGCTCCACCCCGAGCCGCTGTGCCGCCGCCGCGAATCCCGCGAGCACGGTCGCGATCGCCGCGTCCCCGATGGCGTGGAACCCGCCCTGCACCCCGTGCTCCGCGCAGTCCAGCAGGTGGTCCCGCACCTGCTCCGCCGACAGGTACCCGTGTCCGCACTCCCCGGGCTCGCCGTCGGCGTACGGCTCCGACAGGTGTGCCGTGCGCGCCCCCAGCGCCCCGTCGGCGAACAGGTCACCCCCGGCGCCCACCGCGCCCAGCTCCCGGGCCCGTGCCGCCGCCCGCAGCTCGCCCCAGTAGCCGTACACCTCCGGCAGCCCGTCTCCGGAGCGGGACAGCAGCGCGACGAAGTCCGCCTCGCTGGAGATCTCCGGCCCGCCGCACTCGTGCACCGCCGCGATCCCCAGCGCCGCCGCCCGCCGCAGCGCCACCTCCTGCGCGGCCCGCCGCTGCGCCGCCGTCACCGAACCCAGCGCCACCTCCCGCACCACGTGGTGCGCCTCCCGCCGCACCCAGCCCGACGGGTCGTAGCCTGGTGCCCCCACCACCTCCGGCGCCGCCGCCAGCAGCGCCGACGAACACAACGCCGAGTGGACCGACGCCTGCGACAGGTACACCCGGCGACCCCCCGCCGCCCGGTCCAGTTCCGCCGCCTCCGGAACCCGTCGGTCCGTCCACCCCGACTCGTCCCAGCCGTGCCCCAGCACCACCGCGTCCGTCGGGAGTCCGGCGGCGAAGGCCGCCACCGCCGCCAGCAGCTCCCCCGCCGAGCGCACCCCGGACAGGTCCAGCCCGGACAGTGCCAGGCCGGTGTCCGTCGCGTGGACGTGCGCGTCCACGAACGCCGGCGTCACCAGCGCGCCCTCCAGGTCCACCACCCGGTCGGCGCGCGGCGCGTCCGCGTCGACCCCGAGCCAGGCGATCCGCCCGTCGCGCACCAGCAACGCCGTCGCCTGGGGATCGGCCGGGCAGTACAGCCGCCCACCCCGGTACAACGTGGTGGGCTGTCCGGCGGCGGTCGAGGAATCCGTCGTCACGGTCGAAGGGTTCGTCATGGCCTCAGTCTGCCGCCAGCCGCTCCTCGAACAAGGCACGCACTCCCGGGACCCGGCGCACCAGGTCCAGTGCGTACTCCGCGTGACCGGGGACGTAGCCGTTGCCGATCAGCATCGTCACGTCCGCCGCCAACCCCTCCGCGCCCAGGGCCGCGGCGGCGAAACTCGTCGCCATCGAGAAGAAGATCACCGTCCCGCCGTCCGCGGTCGCCAGCACCGCCCCGTGCTCGCACCCCGGTACGTCCACACAGACCACGGTGATGTCGGCCGGCCCACCCAGTGCCGAGGTCACCGCCGCCGCCACCCCCACCGGGTCGCGCGCGTCGGCGATCACCACCTCCGAGGCCAGCCCGGCGGCCACCAGCCGGTCTCGCTCCGCCGCCACCGGCACCACCCCGACCGTGCGACGGGCCCCGGCATCACGGGCCGCCGCCAGGGACAGGGAACCGCTCTTGCCCGCCCCGCCGAGCACCGCCACCGTCGGCGCGTCGTACCGGCGGACCGTCCGGGCGGTCAACGCCGGCGCACCGCAGACGTCCAGCACCGCCAGGCTGAGCCGTGAGTCGAGGTCGTCCGGCAGCACCGCCACGATCGACCGGGCGAACAGGATGGCGTGCCCGGTGCACGGCACCTGCTCACCGCGGCCGTCCCACCGGGCGAGTCCGTCCGTGACCGCCAGCGGTGTCAGGGTCAGTGACACCAGGGTCGCCACCCGGTCGCCGGGCCTGACCGGCAGCGGCGAGTCCGGTCCGACCTCGTCGACGACGCCCACCAGCATCCCGCCCGACCCGGTGACCGGATTGTGCATCTTGCCGCGGGTGGTGATGATGTCGAGCACCTCCGCGCGGACGGCCGCCCCGTCTCCGCCGTGCTTCTCCGACAACTGCCGGAAGCTCGCCGCGTCCAGGTTCAGCCGCTCCACCGCCACCCGCACCTCGTCGGAGCGGATCTCCGGTCGTGCGTCCAGTCGGTACGCCGCCTGCGGCAGCACCCCGGCCGGCTCCAGCACCCGGTGCAGTCCCACGGGCGAGGAGCTCCCCGCATCCCGACCCACGGCCACCTCCTTGCCGCAGAGGTGCCCGATCACCGGCACCCCGCCGGTCGACTCCGCGATCTGACGTAAAACTTACGGCAGAATATTTCCTTGGCGGGAAATCTTCCAGTACCGTTCGCGGTGAGGCTGCCAACCGCACGACCGACGAGGAGGCCCCGTGACCCGGACCGAGCCCACCACCACGGTCCTCACCACCCGTCACAACCCCGCCCCGCCCCGCGACGGCGGCGCCGTCAGGCAGCCGTACGAGTACCGTCGGCGCCCGCTCGTGGAGCCCGACTGGACCCGCTTCCCGGGCTGGCGCCAGGTCACCCGGGAACAGTGGGAGTCCGCGCAGTGGCAGCGCGCCAACTGCATCAAGAACATCCGGCAGCTGCGCGCCGTCCTCGGAGATGCCATCGGCGACGACTGCTACGACGACCTCGCCGCCGACCAGGCGCGGTACGCCACCATGTCGATGCTCGTCCCGCCCCAGATGCTCAACACGATGGTGCCGGACGGCCCTCTCACCAGCGAGACCTTCCGCGCCGACCCGATCCGGCGCTACCTGCTGCCGCTGGCCAGCGACCGCCGCGCCGACTGGCCCTCACACCCCTACGCCACCCGCGACTCCCTACACGAACACGACATGTGGGTCGCCGAGGGCCTCACCCACCGCTACCCCACCAAGGTCCTCGCCGAGCTCGTCGCCACCTGCCCGCAGTACTGCGGGCACTGCACGCGCATGGACCTGGTCGGCAACTCCACGCCGCAGGTGAACAAGCTGAAACTGACCCTCAAGCCCGTCGACCGGTACGACGCCCACATCGCCTACCTCCAGGCCCACCCCGAGGTACGTGACGTCGTCGTCTCCGGAGGCGACGTCGCCAACGTCCCCTGGCGTCAGCTGGAGTCGTACCTGATGCGGCTGTTGGCGATCGAGACCGTGCGGGACATCCGGCTCGCCACCAAGGCACTCGCCGGTCTACCGCAGCACTGGCTCCAGCCGGAGGTGGTCGAGGGCCTCGAACGGGTCGCCCGCACCGCCGCCCGCCGCGGCGTCAACCTCGCCATCCACACCCACGTCAACCACGTCCAGTCCCTCACCCCGCTGGTCGCGCGTGCCGCCCAGACCGCGCTGGAGGTCGGCGTACGCGACGTACGCAACCAGGGGGTGCTGCTGCGCGGGGTCAACGCCACCGCCTCCGACCTGCTCGACCTCTGCTTCGCGCTGCAGGGTGAGGCCGGGATCCTGCCGTACTACTTCTACCTGTGCGACATGATCCCCAACGCCGAGCACTGGCGGGTTCCGGTCTGGCAGGCCCAGCGGCTCCAGCACGACATCATGGGCTACCTGCCCGGCTACGCCACCCCTCGGATCGTCTGTGACGTGCCGTTCGTCGGCAAGCGGTGGGTGCACATGCTCACCGAGTACGACCGCGAACGTGGGATCTCGTACTGGACCAAGAACTACCGGACGTCTATCGAGTCGGACGACGAGACCGCGTTGCACCGGCGGTACGCCTACTACGACCCGATCGACACCCTGCCAGAGGCCGGCCGGGCCTGGTGGGCCCGGCACAGCGCCCAGTACGTCCACTAGGGAGGGACGTCACCGGTCGAACTTCTCCTTGACGTTCTGCCCGGCCTGTTTCGCCTTGGCCTGCGACCGCTGCATCGCGCCCTCGGCGCGCTCCCGCTCGTTGTCCGTGCGGTCGCCCATACGCTCCTTGGCGGCGCCCTTGAGCTGTTCGGCCTTGTTCTTCAGCTTGTCCATGGCACTCATGGTGTGTTCGCTCCTCACTGGCGTCGGTTCGCCGTCGGGCCAGCCGGCCCGATGAGGTTGCCCGCTGTCGGAGGAGCGAAACCCGCCCCGGCCGGGGACGCGGTACGTACCGGAGTCGACGCGAACCGTGTCGGGTTTCGACCGGTGCCGGGGCGGCGGCGCACCACGGCGCCCGGGCCGGGCACACCCCGGGCCGAGCGGACGGCGGTTCGTCGTCCGGCCACCAGCCCGCGGCGCCCGGCCGGCTTCACCGTGACCGGGACGGTCGGTGGCCGCGTGGTGGAACCAGGGATCGGTCCCCGCCCGGGCGCGGACCCTCCTGACGGCCGGGGACGTCGCCCCGGTCGGGCACGGGCCCGCTGGTGTCCCGCGGTGGACCGGGCCGCAAGCCGGTGGCGGTGACCCGCCGCGACGGGCCACCGCCACCGGTAGGGACACCCGGTCATCCCGCGCCGGAACCCGCCGGCGGTTCGCCCGAGGGCCCCGAGACGACCGTCTTCGGCGGACGGCCCTCGTAGGGTGTGGAGAGCACGACGGTGGTCCGGGTGGTGACGTTGGCGGCGGTGCGGATCTCCTGCAGCAGCCGCTCCAGGTCGGCCGGGCTCGCCACCCGCACCAGCAGCAGGTAGAAGTCCTCCCCCGCCACCGAGTAGCAGGACTCGATCTCCGGCAGGTGAGCGAGCCGCTCCGGCGCGTCGTCCGGTTGCGACGGATCCAGCGGCCGGATCGCCACGAAGGCGCTCAGCGGCAGGCCGAGAGCCTCGTAGCAGACCCGGGCGGCGTACCCCCTGATCACTCCGCGCTGCTCCAGCCGGCGGACCCGCTGGTGCACCGCGGAGACCGACAGCCCCACCCGCTCCGCCAGATCGGTGTACGACAACCGGCCGTCGGTGGTCAACGCCGCCACGATGGCCCGATCGGTCTCCTCCACGACGTGCAACCTACCGGCTCGGCCGCCCCGGCGGTGACCCGGTGGGCGGGCGTGGCAGCCGTCATGTCACCCGGCGCCGCGCGACCGGACGCGGCCAGGCCGGTCAGCGGGCGAGCGAGCGGGCGACGACCAGCCGCTGGATCTGGTTGGTCCCCTCGACGATCTGCAGCACCTTCGCCTCACGGAAGTAGCGCTCCACCGGGTGGTCCGTCACGTAGCCGGCGCCGCCGAGGACCTGGACCGCCTCGGTGGTGACCCGCATCGCGGTGTCGGTGGCGAACAGCTTCGCCTTGGCCGCCTCCGCCGAGTACGGCCGCCCGGCGTCCCTCAGCCGCGCGGCGGCCAGCGTCAACGCCCGGGCCGCCGCCACCTGGGTGGCCAGGTCCGCGAGGAGGAAACCCAGCCCCTGGAACTCGATGATCGGCCGGCCGAACTGCTCCCGCTGCCGGGCGTAGTCGACGGCGTGGTCCAGGGCCGCCTGGGCCAGCCCCACCGCGCAGGCGGCGATCCCGAGCCGGCCGGCGTCCAACGCCGACATGGCGATCCGGAACCCGGCGCCCTCCTCGCCCACCAGCCGGCTGGCCGGCACCCGCGCGTCGTCGAAGACGACCTGCGCGACCGGCGAGGACCGCAGTCCCATGGTGCGCTCCGGCTTCTGCGGCAGGATGCCCGGGGTGGTGGCGTCGGCGAGCAGGCACGAGATGCCGCGGGGGCCCGGGCCGCCGGTGCGGCAGAAGACGGTGTAGAAGTCGGCGGAGCCGGCGTGGGTGATCCAGGCCTTGGTGCCGGAGACGACGTAGTCGTCGCCGTCCCGGACGGCGCGGGTGGTCAGGGCCGCCGCGTCCGAGCCGCCCTGCGGCTCGGAGAGGCAGTACGCGCCGAGCAGGTCGCCGCCGAGCATGTCCGGCAGCAGCTTGCGTACCTGCTCGTCGCCGTAGGTCGCCGCGGGGTAGCAGGCGAGGGTGTGCACGCTGACCGCCTCGGCCGCGGCCAGCCAGCGGCTCGCCAGGATCTCCAGCACCTGCAGGTAGACCTCGTACGGCTGGGCCGCGCCGCCGTACTCCTCCGGGTAGGGCAGGCCGAGCAGGCCGGCCCTGCCGAGCAGCCGGACCACCTCCCGGGGGAAGACACCGCGGGACTCGAAGTCGGCCACCTTGGGGGCGAGCTCGCCATCGGCGATCTCGGTGGCGAGGCCGAGGAGGTCGTGGGCCTCCTCGGTGGGCAGGATGCGCTCGACGTTCACAGCTGAACCAGCTTCCTCGATACGGTGGTGAGCCACCGCGCCCGCCGCGGGGCGCGGTGCTCGACGTCCTCGGTCCGGAGGGCCGTGCCGCCCGGGGAGGTGGATGCCGGGCTCCCCGGAGAGCGCCCGTCCCGGTGCGGGCGGCAGCGCGTCGCCCACGACCGGGTACGGGTCCTCGTGCCCGTCCAGCCCGACGCCGTCGACGGTCGGGCGGCGCGGTGCGGCCGCGGGTGGGATGAGCAGGGCGTCGAGGGGGCCTCGGCGGCAGCTCGCACCGCGGTCGTGCGCCGCTGGGGTGGACGGAGGTCGCCGTCATCCACGCCACTAGCTTAACGTTCGTTTGGGTGGCGCGGACCACCCCGATCACCACCCCGCACGCGCTGTGCCAGGCTGTGCGGGTGACCGACCGTCCGCTGCTCCTCGTCGACGCCCCGAGCCTCTACTTCCGGGCCTACTTCGGCATCCCCGAGTCCGCCGCCACGGCGCCCGACGGCAGCCCCGTCAACGCCGTCCGCGGCTTCCTGGACATGCTCGCCACCCTGGTCCGCACCCGCCGGCCGGACCGGCTGGTCTGCGCCCTCGACGCCGACTGGCGTCCGTCCTGGCGGGTGGCGCTGCTGCCGACGTACAAGGCACACCGGGTCGGCGCCGACGGCAACGAGGTGGTGCCCGAGACCCTCGTCCCGCAGGTGCCGCTGCTGCTCGACCTGCTCGCGGCGCTCGGCGTCCCGGTCGTCGGCGTCGCCGGCTACGAGGCCGACGACGTCCTCGGCACCCTCGCCGCGCGCGAGCCCGCGCCGGTCGAGGTCGCCTCCGGCGACCGGGACCTGTTCCAGCTCGTCGACGACGACCGTCCGGTCCGGCTGCTCTACTGCGGCCGGGGCGTGGCGAAGCTGGAGGAGTGCGACGACGCCGCCGTCCGGGCCCGGTACGGCGTTCCGGCCGCCGCCTACGCCGACTTCGCGGTGCTCCGCGGCGACCCCAGCGACGGCCTGCCCGGGGTTCCCGGCGTCGGCGAGAAGACCGCCGCCCGGCTGGTCGCCCGGTACGGCAGCCTGGCCGGCATCCTCGCGGCGCTGGACAACCCCGCCGCCGACCTCGCACCCGGACTGCGGGCCAGGCTGACCGCCGCCCGCGACTACCTGACGGTCGCGCCGTCGGTGGTCCGGGTGGCCCTGGACGTCCCGCTGCCGCCGCTGGAGACCACCCTGCCCGCCGCACCCGCCGACCCCGACCGGCTGCTCGCGTTGGCCGAGACGTGGAACCTGGCCGGCCCGTGCCGCCGGCTGGTCGACGCCCTCGCCGCCAACGCGCGCTGAGACGACAGGCGCCAGGGGCGGGTCCCGCCCCCACGGGCGACGCCGCCCCGCCGGGGGCCCGCGGCGCCCCGGCGGCCGACCGCCGGCCTCCACGCCGCCCCGGAGCGCCGGCCGGACTCAGACGGCGCCGTGGTACGCCAGGACGCCCCGGTTGATCGCCGCCATCGCCTGGCGCGCCGTGTTGCGCAGCTCGACGGAGGCCCCCGTGGACTCGGCCACCTGCCCCAGCAGGTCCACGACCTGGCGGGCCCACCGGACGAAGTCGCCGGCCGGCATGTCCCCGTCCAGGTTGTGGGCGCTGGCCAGGACCTTCGCCAGCGCCTCACCGCGGGCCCACCGGTAGATCGGCCAGACGAAACCGAGGTCCGGTTCGCGGGTCACCGCCAGACCCCGCGCCGCCTCGTCGGCCTCCAACTCCGCCCAGATCCGCAACGTCGCGTCCACCGCCGTCTGGACGGCGCCCCGGGGCACCGAGGCCCGCTCGTCGGCATCCCGCCGCGCCTCGTACACCACCACCGAGACGGCGGCGGCCAGCTCCGCCGGGGACAGCCCGTCCCACACGCCCCGGCGCAGGCACTCGGCGACCAGCAGGTCGGCCTCGGTCCAGATCCGGCTCAGCATCCGTCCCGCCTCGGTCACCTCGCCCTCCGGCGACAGGTAGCCCCGGTCGGTGAGGATCCCGCAGACCCGGTCGAAGGTGCGGGTGAGCGACCCGGTCCGCCCGGCCACCCGCCGACGCAGCTCCGCGGTGTCCTGCTCCAGGCGCCGACGCCGCTCCGCCCAGCGGGCGTGCTCCTCCCGCTGTGGGCAGGCGTGGCAGGGATGCCGGCGCAGCTCGGCGCGCAGCTGGGTGAGCCGCTCGTCCTCGACCCCGCCCCGGGACCGGCCGCCACGCCGGCCCGCGTGCCGGTCGAGCCCGGTGCTGGTCACCGCGGCCGCCAGGTCCCGGCGCGCCGCGGGCGAGCGGTGGTTGAAGTGCCGCGGCACCCGGATGCGGGCGAGCACCTCGGCCGGGCTCGTGAAGTCGCCGGAGGTGATCCGCCCGGCCCAGCGGTCCTGGGTCAGCACCAGCGGGCGGGGCTCGCCGAACCCTCCGACACCGGGATCGAGCACCACCGCCAGGCCCGCCCGCCGGCCGGACGGCACCCGGATCACGTCACCGACCCGCAGCCGTTCCAGCGACGCGACCGCGGCCGCCCGACGCTGGGCCTGCCCCTGGCGGGCCAGCGCCCGCTCCCGCTCGGCGATCGCCACCCGCAGCGCGAAGTACTCGTCGAAGTCGCCGAGGTGGCAGCGCACCTCGGCGCTGTACTGCGCGATGGTCTCGACGTTGCGCTGCACCTGCCGGGCCAGTCCGACCACCGACCGGTCCGCCTGGAACTGGGCGAACGACGACGCCAGCAGCTGGCGGGCGGGTACGGCGCCGACCGAGCCGACGAGGTTGACCGCCATGTTGTACGACGGTCGGAAGCTGGACCGCAGCGGGTAGGTCCGGGTGGAGGCGAGCCCGGCGACGTGCCGGGGGTCGACCTCCGGCGACCAGACCACGACGGCGTGCCCCTCGACGTCGATGCCGCGCCGGCCGGCCCGCCCGGTGAGCTGGGTGTACTCGCCCGGGGTGAGGTCGACGTGCGCCTCGCCGTTGAACTTCACCAGCCGTTCCAGCACCACGCACCGGGCCGGCATGTTGATCCCCAGCGCCAGCGTCTCGGTGGCGAAGACCGCCTTCACCAGACCGCGGACGAAGAGCTCCTCGACGACCTCCTTGAACGCCGGCAGCATGCCCGCGTGGTGGGCGGCCAGCCCGCGTTCGAGGCCGTCGAGCCACTCCCAGTAGCCGAGCACCGCCAGGTCCTCGCCGGGCACGCTGGCGATCCGGCTCTCCACGATCCTGCGGATCTCGGCCCGCTCCTCCGGGGTGGTCAGCCGCAGCCCGGCGGCCAGACACTGCTGGACGGCGGCGTCGCAGCCGGCCCGGCTGAAGATGAACAGGATCGCCGGCAGCAGTCCTTCCCGGTCGAGCCGCTCGACGATCTCGTGCCGCAGCGGACCACGCCACCGCGGTCCCCGGCCGGACCGACCACCCGGGCCGCCGTGCCCGCGGTCGGTCAGCTCCAGCCGGCGCAGCAGCTCCCGGGTGTAGCGCAGCAGCTCCGGGTGCACGTCGTGCTTGCGTGCCGCGTCGGCGTCGTGGAACAGGTCGAACATCCGCCGGTTGACCAGCATGTGCTGCCACAGCGGCACCGGCCGGTGCTCGCTGACCACCACCTTGGTCTCGCCGCGCACCGTGACCAGCCAGTCGGCGAACTCCTCGGCGTTGGAGACCGTGGCCGACAGCGAGACCAGCGTCACCGACGCCGGGAGGTGGATGATCACCTCCTCCCACACCCCGCCGCGGAACCGGTCGGCGAGGTAGTGCACCTCGTCCATCACCACGTAGGCCAGGCCGTCCAGGCTCGACGAGCCGGCGTAGAGCATGTTCCGCAGCACCTCGGTGGTCATCACCACCACCGGCGCGTCCCCGTTGATCGCGTTGTCCCCGGTCAGCAGGCCGACCTGCTCCGAGCCGTAGCGGTCCACCAGGTCGTGGTACTTCTGGTTCGACAACGCCTTGATCGGGGTGGTGTAGAAGCACTTCCGCCGCACGGTGTCGCCGTCCGCCGCCCCCGGCCGGCCGCCGGCACCACCGCGGAGCGCCAGGTGGACGGCGAACTCGCCGACAACCGTCTTGCCGGCGCCGGTGGGAGCGCAGACCAGGACCCCGCTGCCCCGCTCCAGCGCCTGGCACGCCTCACGCTGGAAGTCGTCGAGCTCGAACCCGAGCTCCTGGGCGAACTCGTGAAGCGCGGGGAACGCTTTGGCCTGTGCGGCCCGGCGGCGCGCCGCGGCGTACCGCTCGGCGGGGCTCGACATACCGCCAAGATTAATGCGTACCGGGTGCGCGTACCGGGCAGGCCGTGGAGCAGGCGGTCCGGGGGCGGTCGGTAGGGTGCAGCACGTGCCGGACCACGCCGAACCGCCCACGCCACGTAGCACGAGCGGGATATCCGACTCCGCGCCCCGTACGCCGCACCGACGGCCGGTCGACGCGGTGCTCTTCGACTTCCACGGCACTCTCGCCCAGGTGGAGGACCCGGTCACGTGGGTCCTGGCCGCGGCGGCGGAGTGCGGAACGACCCTGGACCGCGCCCGGGCCACCGCGCTGGCCGACCGGCTCGTCGCCGCCGGTCGGCCCGGCGGCCCGCCTCCCGCCCGGGTGCCGCCCCACCTGGCGGAGGTGTGGGCGGAGCGGGACCTGTACGCCCCCGCCCACCGGGCCGCCTACGTCGGCCTGGCCGCCACCGTCGACAGCGGGGTGGACGGCCTGCCGGAGGCCCTCTACGACCGGCTGCTGCGCCCGGACGGCTGGCTGCCGTACCCGGACACCGCCGAGACCCTGAGGGCACTGCGGGAGGCCGGAATCCCGGTCGCGGTGGTCAGCAACGTCGGCTTCGACCTCCGCCCCCACTTCGCCGCCTGGGGCCTCACCGACCTGGTTGACGCGTTCGTCCTGTCGTACGAGGTGGGACGCTGCAAGCCCGATCCGGCGATCTTCTACCGCGCCTGCGGGATGCTGGGGGTCGAGCCGGAGCGGACGCTGATGGTCGGCGACACGCCGGCCGACGCCGGGGCGGTGCAGGCCGGCTGCACGGCGCTCGTGCTGCCGGCGGCCGAGGCGGGCCGAAGCAACGGCCTCGCCGCCGTCGTCGACCTGGTCCTCGCCCGCCGCGGCTGACGCTACCCGCCGCGGCGGCCCGGGGGACCCGGCGGGCGGCGCGCGAACCGGTCAGCGGAGCAGGCGCAGCGCACCGGGTACGGCGGTCACGGTCACCGGCAGCGGCAGGGACCGTTCGCCGTCGGCGTAGCCGACGATCTGCTCGGCGGCGAGCTCCACCGTCCGCACCCGGTGCTGACGCACCAGCGGGTGCGTCACGTGGGTACCCCGGTACACCCGGGGCTTGATCCGGACCAGGGTGGCCCGGCCGACCGGACCGGCGTAGACGACGTCGAGCAGCCCGTCGGTCGGGTCGGCGTCAGGACAGATCCGCATGCCGCCGCCGTAGCTCGGACAGTTGCCGACCGCGACGAGCACCGCCTCCAGCTCGTGTGTCACGCCGTCCAGCCGCAGCGTGTAGTGCCGCGGCCGCAGCCGCGCCAGCTCGACCATGATCGCCAGGTCGTAGCGGCGCGGCCCGCGCGGCCAGGGCATCCGGTTGGCCCGCTCGTTGACCAGCGCGTCGAACCCCGCGGCCAGCACCGCGCCGTACCACCGCGGGCCACCGCCGGGTCCGGTGATCCGGGCCAGGTCCACCGGGCGGGTGCGACCCGCCGCGACGGCGGCGGCGACCACCTCGACGGCCGCGATCGGGTCGGTCGGGAAACCGGTGCCGGCCGCGAAGTCGTTGCCGGTGCCGGTGGGCACCGGCGCGAACGCGACACCGGTGGCCGCGACCGCCTGCAGCGCCAGGTGGACGGTGCCGTCGCCCCCGACCGTGACCAGGGCCGCGGCCCCGCCGTCCACCGCGGCCCGACACGCGGCCCGGGCCTCGGCGGCGGTGCCGGGCTCGATCAGCTCCACCGGTCGGCCCGCCGACCGGAGCCGGTCGAGGACGACCGGCAGCAACCCGCGGTGGCGGCCCCGGCCGGCGCCGGGGTTGGCCAGGACCGCCAGGTGCCCGTCGGCCAGCCCGGTCGCGGGGGCGGGCTCGGGCGGCCGGTCGTTGGCGGTCACGGCCAGCACCGTACCGTCTGCCCCGCCGGCCACGACAGGGCCGGTGCGGGGTGCGGACGGGGCCGCCTCGGGCCCGGGGCGCACTCAGGTCACGTCGTCGTAGCCGCGGTCGATCGGTTTCGGGGCGGGAACGGGTTCCGGCGGCGCGACCGGCGTCACCGGTTCGATCCGCTCCCCGGCGGTGACCGGCTCCGGGGTGAGGTCGAGCGGCGACGCCTCGTCGTCGGCCAGGCCCGCGTACTCCTCCCTGCCCCGGGCCCGGCGTCGGTCGTTGACGAAGGCCACCCCGACCGCGCCGAAGTAGAGCGCGCAGAGACAGAGCGCCAACGCCGTCATGCCGAACGGATCCGGGGTCGGCGTGACGATCGCCGCGAACAGGAAGAAGAGGAAGACCGCCACCCGCCACCAGCCGAGCAGCCGCCGGGCGCTGGCGATGCCGACGAAGTTGAGCATCAGCACGATCAGCGGGAACTCGAACGCCACCCCGAACATCATGATCATGTTCGTGACGAACGAGATGTAGCGGGTGATCTCCAACGTGCTGGAGACGTCCTCGCCGGCGAGCCCGACCAGGAACGCGAGGCCCTTCGCGATCACGAAGTAGGCGAGCACCGCACCCGCGACGAACAGCGGCGCGGCCAGGGAGGCGAAGATGTACGCGTACCGCCGCTCGTGCTTGTGCAGGCCCGGGGCGATGAAGGCCCACAGCTGGTAGAGCCAGACCGGCGCGGCCAGGATCAGCCCGACCCACAGCGCGATCTTCAGGTCGAGCAGGAAGAGGTCGGCGGGACCGAGCTGCGTGAACTGGCACCTGCCGTCCACCGTCGAGCCGGGCAGCCCGCAGTACGGCTCCTGGAGCAGCCGCCGCACCCGCCGGGCCAGCCAGATACCGAACCCGAATCCGACGAGAATGGCCAGCGATGCCCGGAACAGGCGGGTCCGCAGCTCCTGCAGGTGCTCGATCAGGGTCATCGAGCCGTCGGCGGCCCGCTGGAAGTTGCTCGGACCGCGCCGACGGCGTAGGGCGAAGGCCACGGTGCCGGGCCCGGGTCAGTTGTCGCGGACGCGCTGCACCGGGTCGACCGCCGGCGCCGCGGGCGGCTGGTAGCCGGGCTGGTGAACGCTGGTGGGGTGCACCGTCGAGTCTCCGGGCAGCGGCTGACGGGCCGCCTGGGCGTCGGCCTTCTCGGCGAGGTCCCGGTCGTCGGCGAGGCTCCTGGTCTCGGCCTTGAGGATGCGCAGCGACCGGCCGAGCGCGCGGGCCGCGTCAGGGAGCCGCTTCGCGCCGAACAGCAGGACGAGCACTGCGACGAGTACGATGATGTGCCACGGCTTCATGAAGCCCATGGGAGACTCCAGTTCGAATGTGTCCAGCAGAGGAGTGTCTCGGCCCATCGTACGTGCGTTGACGGCCGGTGCCACCCGCCAGGTCGGCGACTTTCCGGCCGGCTGGGCACACGTCAGCCCGGACGGTCACCGTCGGTCGGGGACGCCCACCGCACGGGCTGGGCTGCGGGGAGCCGCGCCGCGCGCCGGCCGCGGATCACCCCGATCCGCCGCTGCACCGTCTCGATCCGTTCCTGGAGTTCCTCGCCGCGCCGCTGCAGCGTCAGCGCGGCGTCCCGCAGCTGGTTCGCGTGTTCCTGCCGCTCCTGGAGGGCCTGCGCGGCGCGCAGCAGCCCCGACAGTCGGGTCAGCACCCGGCGCACCGCCACCGCGAGCACCAGCAGGCTGACCAGGAGCGCCCCGAGTACGAACCACCTCACCACAACCGGACAGCCTAGTGGCCGGAGGACCCGGCCGCCGGGCGGGCGTACGCCTGCAGTGCCGCCGCCGCCTGGTCGCGGACCTGTTCGACGAGTTCCGGCGGGGAGACGACGGTCACCTCCGGGCCGAGGCCGAGGACGAACCGGCGGGCCCAGTCCAGGTCGGTCACCCGCAGCGAGACCAGCCACTCCCGGCCGGTCGCCCCGTCGGCGGACTCCGGGCCGGGATCGACGTGTTCACACGGGTAGTACTCGGTGATCCACCGTGCGGACCGGCCCACCCGGAGGGTGACCAGCGGCAGGTCCGCCGAGGGCCGGAAGATGCCGGCACCGCGGTCGGGCAGTTCGGCCTGCGGCGGCGGCGCGGCCGGCTCGTCCAGTTCGACGAGGGCGTCGATGCGGTCGGCCCGGAACATCCGCACCGCCTCCGCCCGGCGGCACCAGGCCTCCAGGTAGGCGTGGCCGTCGATCATCGAGACCCGGATCGGGTCGACGGTCCGTTCCGTGGACTCGTCCCGCGCCGCCGTGTAGTAGGTGATCCGCAGTGCCCGCTGGCGCCGTACCGCGTCGCGCAGCGCGGTCACCCGGTCGCCGTCGCCGGGAAGCCGGACCGCGACCGGCGCGTCGGCGTGGCTGCCGGCGGCGCTCTCGATCTTCGCCAGGGCGCGCTCGACCGCGTCCCGGTTGCCCACACCGGGGGTCTCGACGAGCATCCGCAGCGCCACCACCAGGGCGAGCGCCTCGTCGGGGGTGAGACGCAGCGGCCGGTCGATGCCGGCGTCGTAGGTGATGGTGACCCGGTCGCCGTCGAAGGCCATGTCGATGAGGTCACCCGGCCCGTACCCCGGCAGGCCGCACACCCAGAGCAGCTCCAGGTCCTCCCGAAGCTGCCGCTCGGTCACCCCGAGGTCCTCGGCCGCCTCCGCCAGGGCGATGCCGGGGCGGGCCAACAGGTACGGCACCAGGTTGAGCAGTCGGGCGAGCCGGTCCGCCGAGGCCCGGGATCCACCGGACCGTTGCGCCGGGCGAGTCACGCCGGTACCTCCTCTGGTCGGTCAGCAGGGCACGCGCCCGCCACCACCGGCCGTCAGGCCGACGGCCGGGCGGCGATCACCTCGTCGTGCCGGGCGACGATCTCCTTCAGCCGCTGGATCACGGCCTCCCGCACCTCGGGCGGATCGAGCACCTGGACGTCGGGACCGTAACCGACGAGTTGGCCGGCGAGCGACTCGGCGTCGGCGTACGCCAGGACCAGCCGGTCGCCGTCGGGGCCGCTGGTCACCTCGCGGGCCACGCGGCGCAGTCCGGCCGCCCGGTTCGGCCGGACCAGGACGGTGGCCCGACCGGTCCGCTCCGCGGGGCCGGACCAGGCGGCGACGTGGCTGATCAGATCGACGTCGGCGGGAGGCTCGAAGGCACCCGGCCGGCCGACCGGGCGGACCGCGCCACCGACGATCCGGGACAACCGGAAGCACCGGGGAGCCTGGCGGTCGAGATCGTGGCCGACCACGTACCACCGGCCGCGCCAGCAGACCACCCCCCAGGGCTGCAACCGGCGGCTCGTCGGGGCGTCGTGCTCCGGCACCCGGTAGTCGAAGGCGACCGTCTGGCGGTCCCGGGCCGCCGCCGTGAGCGGCGCGAAGGCGGGGTCGACGGTGACCACCGGCTCCACGTCGAGGGTCGCCCGCGGGTCGACGTCGATGCCCCCGGCCCGCAGCTTCGCCAGCCCGGAGGAGGCGGCCGCGGCGAGCCCGGCGTGCCGCCAGAGCCGGGCGGCGATCCCCACCGCGGCCGCCTCGTCCGGCTCCAGCGAGATCTCCGGCAGGGCGTACTCCCGGCGGGCGATCCGGTAACCCGGCTCGGTGTCGAAGACACTGGTGGTTCCGGTCTCCAACGGCACACCCAGCTCCCGCAGCTCGGCCTTGTCCCGCTCGAACTTGCGCTGGAACGCCTCGTGGTCGCGTGGGTCGTCGGGATCGTGCTCGTAGCCGGGTACGGTCGCGGCGATCTGCGCGGCGGTCAGGAACCGCCGCGTGGACAGCAGGCAGATCACCAGATTGACCAGGCGCTCGGTACGGCTCCGCGACACGCTACAGACGCTAGCAGTGTCGGATCGCGCGGCGGGCACGGCGTGGTCCCGCGCCCGGCGGGCCCGCCGACCCACCCGGAGCCGGGGCGCACGGGTCCGGCTACCCTGCCGCGCATGGTGCGATGGCGGTCCGGCACGGTCACGGCGGTACGGCGGCGGTGGCACGGCGCGGTCGAACTCGACGTCACCCAGACCGACGGCACCCCGGTCCGGGCGCTCGCCTACCCGGCGCTGGTCGGCACCCCCCGCCCGGGGGACCGGGTGCTGCTGAACGTCGGCGCACTGATGATGGGGCTCGGGACCGGTGGCTACGCCCTGGTGGTGGCGCTACCGGACCGGCTGCCGGCCGACCCGCCCACCCCCGCCGGGACCCGTGACCACGGGCACCTGGTCAAGGCCCGGTACACACCGCTGCAGCCGATCGTGCTCGGCGCGGACGAGGAGGCCTCGCCGCACCGGGAGGTGCTCGCCGACGCCGACGACCTGGCCGGGCTCCCGGTGGTCACCGCCGACCTGCACTCGGCCCTGCCGGCGATCGTGGCCGGCGTCCGGGCCGACGCCCCCGACGCCCGGATCGCGTACGTGATGACGGACGGCGGCGCCCTGCCGGCCTGGTTCTCCCGGACCCTGGCCGGGCTGCGTGGCGTGCTGGCCGGGACGGTGACGGTGGGGCAGGCGTTCGGTGGCGACCTCGAGGCCACCAACGTGTACAGCGGACTCCTCGTCGCCCGGCACGTGCTGGGCGCGGAGGTGGCGATCGTGACACAGGGGCCGGGCAACCTGGGCACCGGCAGCCGGTGGGGATTCTCCGGCGTGGCGGTCGGGGAGGCGGTCAACGCCGCGGCGGTGCTGGGTGGTCGTCCGATCGGTTCGCTGCGCATCTCCGACGCCGACCCGCGGACGCGGCACCGGGGAATCTCCCACCACAGCCTCACCGCCTACGGCCGGGTGGCGCTGGCCCGCGCCGACCTGGTGGTGCCCGACGGGCTGCCGCCGGAGCTGGCGGCGCAGGTGGACGCCGCCCTCGCACCGCTGGCCGCGCGGCACCGAGTCGTCCGGGTGGACGTGGCCGGGCTGGACGCGGCGTTACGGGCGAGCGTGGTCCCGCTGTCGACGATGGGGCGTGGTCTCGACGCCGACCACGCCTACTTTCTCGCCGCGGCCGCCGCCGGCCGGCACGCCGCGGCGCTGCGGGCGGGCACGCCCACGGCGGACGGGGTCACACCGACCGGGCCGCGGGCCGGTGGTGACCGGCACGCCGACGGCGGTGGCCGCGCGTGATCAGCTGAGGAAGACCAGCGCGAGCCAGCCGGCGACCACCAGCACGAGGATCACCGTCAGCACCCAGGTCGGTACGCGGTACTCGCCGCGACGGTTCCGCTCGATCTCGGCGCGGATGCGGGCACGGCGACGCTCGAGGCGGTTCAGCCACACCTGCTCCGGGCGACGCTCCTCGGGCTCCCGGCCCGCACGTGACTCGCTCATGGCGGGCACAGCCTAACCAACCGGCCCGACGGTGGTGGGCACGCCCCGCCGGCGTCCCGGCGGCCGCCGCCGGGCGCGCCCGCGCCGCCCGCCCGGCTACATGCTGGCGATGAGCCGCTCGACCCGCTCGTCGTACGCCCGGAAGGGGTCCTTGCACAGCACGGTGCGCTGGGCCTGGTCGTTCAGCTTGAGGTGAACCCAGTCGACGGTGAAGTCCCGGCGCTTCTCCTGGGCGTGCCGGATGAACTCGCCGCGCAGCCGGGCCCGGGTGGTCTGGGGCGGCGTCTCCTTGGCCTCGAAGATCTCCGGGTCGGTGGCGACCCGGTCCACCCGGCCGCGCCGCTCCAGCAACGTGTACAGGCCACGCCCCCGGCGCAGGTCGTGGTAGGCGAGGTCCATCTGGGCGATGCGCGGATGCGACAGCGGCAGGTCGTTCTTGCGCTGGTACTGCTCGATGAGCTGGAGCTTCGTCACCCAGTCGATCTCCCGGGCCACCGGGTCGAGGTTGCCGGTCTCCACCGCCCGCAGCACCCGGCCCCAGAGCTCGACCACCCGCTTCGCGGTCTGGTCGCCACCCCGCCGCTCGACGAACTCCGTCGCCTTGGCCAGGTACTCCTGCTGGATCTCCAGCGCGCTGATCTCCTTGTTGGAGGCGAGGCGGACCTTGCGGCGACCGGTGATGTCGTGCGAGACCTCGCGGATGGCCCGGATCGGGTTCTCCAGCGACAGGTCCCGCATCACCACCCCGGCCTCGATCATCCGCAGCACGATGTCGGCACTGCCGACCTTCAGCATCGTCGTGACCTCGTTCATGTTGGAGTCGCCGACGATGACGTGCAGCCGCCGGTACCGCTCGGCGTCGGCGTGCGGCTCGTCCCGGGTGTTGATGATCGGCCGGCTCCGGGTGGTCGCGGACGAGACGCCCTCCCAGATGTGCTCGGCCCGCTGGGACAGGCAGTAGACGGCTCCCCGCGGGGTCTGCAGCACCTTGCCGGCGCCGCAGATCAGCTGCCGCGTCACCAGGAACGGGATCAGGACGTCGGCCAGGCGCCCGAACTCCCCGTGCCGGGAGACCAGGTAGTTCTCGTGGCAGCCGTAGGAGTTGCCGGCGGAGTCGGTGTTGTTCTTGAACAGGTAGATCTCACCCGCGATGCCCTCGTCGTGCAGGCGTTTCTCCGCGTCGACGAGCAGGCCCTCGAGGATCCGCTCGCCGGCACGGTCGTGGATGACCAGGTCCGCCACCGAGTCGCACTCGGGGGTGGCGTACTCCGGGTGCGAGCCGACGTCGAGGTAGAGCCGGGCGCCGTTGCGCAGGAAGACGTTGCTCGACCGCCCCCAGGACACCACCCGGCGAAAGAGGTACCGGGCAACCTCGTCCGGAGACAGGCGCCGCTGCCCGCGGTAGGTGCAGGTGACGCCGTACTCGGTTTCGAGGCCGAAGATTCGCCGCTCCATGGTTGGAGATTAGTCGCCCGACGGGCCGGTTGGTCACCGTCGCGAGGCCGGGCGTTGCGCAGTGCGCGGAACGCGACGCCGGCGGCCGGTGCCGGCGGCCGGCGTCGCCCCCGTGGTCAGCGTCCCGGGTCCTCGAGGATCCCGTAGAGGTATTCGCCGTAGCCGCTCTTGGTCAGCGGCGCCGCCAGATCCCGCAGCTGGTCGTCGGTGATCAGCCCGCTGCGCCACACCACCTCCTCGATACAGCCGACCTTCAGGCCCTGCCGCTCCTCGATGACCCGGACGAACTCGCCGGCCTGCATGAGCGAGGTGAAGGTTCCCGTGTCCAGCCACGCCGTGCCGCGGTCCAGGGTCGTCACCTGGAGCCGGCCCTGCCGCAGGTACACCCGGTTCACGTCGGTGATCTCCAGCTCGCCCCGTTCGCTCGGGGTGAGCTCCTTCGCGATCTCCACGACGTCGTTGGCGTAGAAGTACAGCCCCGGCACCGCGTACCGCGACTTCGGCTTCTCGGGCTTCTCCTCGATCGACAGCGCAGTGCCGTCCGCGTCGAACTCGACAATTCCGTAACCCTCGCAGTTGGCCACCGGATAGGCGAAGATCCGCCCACCCTCCGGCGGTTCCTGCTGCGCCAGACTGCGCCCCAGTCCCCCGCCGTAGAAGATGTTGTCGCCGAGGATCAGGGCGACGGAGTCGCCGGCCAGGAACTCCTCCCCGATGAGAAACGCCTGCGCGATGCCGTCCGGGCTCGGCTGCACCGCGTACTCCAGCCGCAGCCCCCACTGCGACCCGTCACGGAGGAGCCGGCGGAACTGTGGCTGGTCCTCCGGCGTGGTGATGATGAGAATCTCCCGTATTCCCGCCATGACCAGGGTGGACAGCGGATAGTAGATCATTGGCTTGTCGAAAACCGGCATGAGTTGCTTCGACACGGCCTGCGTGATCGGCCAAAGCCGCGAACCGGTGCCACCGGCCAACACGATTCCACGCATTCCGGCAGGCTACCGAACGGCGCCGGGAAATCACGGTCGCATCACCGACGAAATCGCGACCGGATTTCCGCTCGCCGCGTAGACTCCCCGGACCATGAGGATCCTCGTCACCGGCGGAGCCGGATTCATCGGATCTGAATACGTGCGCATGTTGCTCACCGGAACCGGACCACGACTGGCCCCCAGCGCGGTCACCGTCCTCGACAAGCTGACCTACTCCGGCAACCTCGCCAACCTCGACCCGGTCCGCGACGACCCCCGGCTGCGGATCGTGGTCGGGGACATCTGCGACCCGGTCGTGGTGGACGAGACGGTCGCCGGGCACGACGTCGTGGTGCACTTCGCCGCCGAGAGCCACGTCGACCGCTCCATCGCCAGCGCGGCACCGTTCGTCGCCACGAACGTGCTGGGCACCCAGACCCTGCTCGACGCCGCGCTCCGGCACGGCACCGGCCGGTTCGTGCACGTGTCCACCGACGAGGTCTACGGATCGATCGACACCGGATCCTGGACCGAGTCCGCCCCGCTGGCGCCGAACTCGCCGTACGCGGCCACGAAGGCCGGCTCCGACCTGCTCGTGCTGGCCTACCACCGGACCTACGGCATGGACGTGGTGCTCACCCGCTGCTCCAACAACTACGGGCCGTACCAGTTCCCGGAAAAGATCATCCCCCTCTTCGTCACCAACCTGCTGGACGGCGGCACCGTCCCGCTCTACGGCGACGGCGGCAACGTCCGCGACTGGCTGCACGTCCACGACCACTGCGTCGGCATCGCGCTCGTGCAGGACAAGGGACGGCCGGGCGAGGTCTACCACATCGGCGGCGGCACCGAGTTGACCAACCGGGAACTGACCGCCCGGATCCTCGCCGCCTGCGGCGCCGACTGGGACCGGGTCAGGCCGGTCGCCGACCGCAGGGGCCACGACCGCCGCTACTCCCTGGACATCACCAAGATCAGCGAGGAGCTGGGGTACGCGCCGCAGATCGACCTCGACCGTGGCCTCGCCGAGACCATCGCCTGGTACCGCGACAACCGGGCCTGGTGGGAACCGCTCAAGGCCAGGCTCGACTCGGAGCCCGGACGGCGGGAGAACCCGGCGTGACCGGGACCGCGCGGGCGGACGCCGTCGCGGGCCGGTGGCTGGTCACCGGCGCGGGCGGAATGCTCGGGCGGGACCTGCTGGCCGTCCTCGCCAACCGACCCGGCGGGCAGGTCACCGCCGCCACCCGGGCCGACCTCGACCTCACCGACCCGGCGGCGGTGCGGGCCGCGGTCGCGGGCCACGACATCGTGGTGAACGCCGCCGGCTGGACCGACGTGGACGCGGCGGAGACACACGAGGCGGAGGCGACCGCGGTCAACGGAGACGGCGTGGCACACCTGGCCCGGGCATGCGCCGCGCACGGCGCCCGGCTGCTGCACGTCTCGACCGACTACGTCTTCGCCGGCGACGCCACCACCCCCTACCCGGAGGACGCGACACCCGCGCCGATCAACGCGTACGGCCGGAGCAAACTCGCGGGCGAGCGGGCGGTACGACGCCTGCTGCCCCAGACCGGCTACGTGGTCCGGACCGCGTGGCTGTACGGCGCCCACGGTCCCAACTTCGTCACCACGATGCTGCGACTGGCGGCGCAGCGCCGGTACGTCGAGGTGGTCGACGACCAGCACGGCCAGCCGACCTGGTCGTACGCGCTCGCCGAGCGCCTGGTCGAGCTGGGCGGGCGGGCGCTGCACGGTGCCGCGGCGGCCGGGATCTACCACGGCACCGCCGCCGGCCAGACCACCTGGTACGGCCTGGCCCGCGAGGTGTTCCGGCTGGCCGGCCTGGATCCGGCGCGGGTGCGACCGACCACGAGCGACCGGTTCCCACGCCCGGCGCGCCGACCCGGGTTCAGCGTGCTGGGGCACGCCGGCTGGCGTCGAGCCGGGCTGCCGTCCCTGCCGGACTGGCGGTCGCAGCTGGCCGCGGCACTGCAGCCGGACGGCCTGCTCCGGACCGTGGTCCCGGCGGCCGGTTAGGCGCCACCGGCCGGCGGCGGGGACGTGCCCGCCGCCGCCACACCCGGCCTGGTGCGGGCCGCCGGCCCTCGTCGCGCTACGCGCCGTCGCCGGCCGGCGGCTCGCCCGGGGTGTCCTGGTCGCCGGCCGGCGACCGACCCTTGGTCTCCAGATCCGCGGAGGCGGCGGACTCGGCCGGCTTGTCCGGTCCCGGGGCCGGCGTCTTCGGCTCCGAAGGCGACGCGGCGCCGTCGTCGGGCTTCGTCGGGGCCCCCTCCAACAGGGCGGACAGGGCGGCGCCGGTGATCCGCCGGAAGGTGCGGCCCACCCGCCGCCGGTCCAGGATCGCCACCTCGAGCTGCGTCGCCGCGATGGTGCGGGGTGCCCCGCCCTCGCCGCCGACGCTGCCCAGCGCCCGGACCGCCAACCGGACCGCGTCACCCAGCGGCATGTCGGGCCGGTGGTCCTCCCGGAGGGCACCGCTGACCGCCTCGGCCTGACCACCCATCGCCATCCGGCCGGGCTCGTCGTTGACCGAGCCGTCGTAGGTGATGCGGTACAGCTCGTCGTCGTCCGGGGTGGCACCCACCTCGGCGACACAGATCTCCACCTCGAAGGGCTTCGACTGCTCGGTGAAGATCGCCCCGAGGGTCTGGGCGTACGCGTTCGCCAACGCCCGGCCGGTCACGTCGCGCCGGTCGAAGCTGAGCCCGGTGGCGTCGGCCATCCGGACACCCGCCCGGCGCAGGTTCTCGAACTCGTTGTACCGCCCGACCGCCGCGAAGGCGATCCGGTCGTAGATCTCACTGACCTTGTGCAGGGCGGTGGAGATGTTCTCCGCCACGAAGAGCACCCCACCCTCGTAGCTGAGGATCACGGCGCTTCGACCCCGGGCGATGCCCTTGCGGCACAGCTCGGAGCGGTCACGCATGATCTGCTCGGGGGAGGCGTAGAACTGCATGGCCACGGCGGCGTTTCTCCTTACCGGTCTCGCGGACGGCGGGTAACGGACTGCGGTGGCGGCGTCAGCCGCCCGGGTTCTCCATCCGGGCGGCGACCACCGCCTCGGCGACCGACGCCGCCTCGGCGTCGGAGAGCCGGTGGGTCCCCTCCGCGGTGGCCGTCATCACCACCGGATAGATCCGCCGGGTCAGGTCGGGGCCGCCGGTGGCGCTGTCGTCGTCGGCGGCGTCGTAGAGGGCCTCGACCGCCAACCGGACCGCCTCGTCGGTGCTCAGGCCCGGCCGGTACCGCTTCTTCAGCGCGGCCTTCGCGAACAGCGAGCCGGAGCCGATGCTGTCGAACCCGGTCTCCTCGTACGGCCCACCGGCCACGTCGAAGCTGAAGATGCGTCCGGCTTTCGTCGGGTCGGTGGCGGCAAGATCGTACCCGGCGAAGATGGGGATCACCGCCAGCCCCTGCATCGCCGCGCCGAGATTGCCCCGGATCATCGCGGCCAGCCGGTTCGCCTTGCCGTCGAGGGAGAGCATCGCCCCCTCGATCTTCTCGTAGTGTTCGAGCTCCACCTGGAAGAGCCGCACCATCTCCAGCGCGATGCCGGCCGTTCCGGCGAAGCCGACCAGCGAGTACGCGTCGGCGGGGTGGACCTTCCGGATGTCCCGGCTGGAGATGATGTTGCCCATCGTGCCCCGCCGGTCTCCGGCCATCACCACGCCCTCGGCGGTGCTCAGCGCGACGATGGTGGTGGCGTGCGGAACCATGTCGGCGGCCGATCCGGGCGGCAGCGGACGGCGCCCCGGCAGCAGGTCAGGCGCCGCCACGCTGAGGAACTGGGTGAACGAGGACGTGCCCACGTTGAGGAACACGTCGGGGAGACGCCCGGTGGGATCAAAAGCCGCTGCCACGTGCTTCCTCTCAGGTCTGTCGTCGCTCGTCCCGGCGTGCCGCCTCGACGCGGCCCGGCCGGGGCGACCGTTGCGGTTGAAGCAGAGTATCTTCCCGATCCACCCGGTGCGGTGATCTCCGTCCCCGTGTTGCGGGCGACCGGACGGATCGGCACCGGCACGGTCGACAGGGCGTCGCGCCGGGCCGCCGGGCGGGTTCCCGTCACCACACACACCGCCCGGCCGCCCCCGCCGGCGTCACCCGGCGCCGTGCGGACCGGGGACACCACGCCGGGCCGGCGGGTCGGGGCGCGCACGGGTGGTCCGCCCACGGCCGCGACCGGATCGACGGACACGCCCGGCCACCTCCGGATGCTCCGGCTACTGTCCGCCCTTCTGGACGTAGCCCCGGACGAACTCCTCCGCGTTCTCCTCCAACACCGAGTCGATCTCGTCCAGCAGGTCCTCGACATCCTCGGTGATCTCGGCGTGCCGTTCGGCGACCTGCGGGTTCACCTCGGCGGTGACCTCGTCGATCTCCTCGCTCCGGCGCGCCTTGCCCGACTGGGACTGGCCGCCGGTGTCACGGGTAGCCATCTGCTGCCTCCTCCACGATCGCCTGGGAGAAACTTACCTCGGTTGGACGACGGAACCGGCCCGTCACGGCCGGCCGGTCGATCTCCGGGCCACGACGGCGAGACGGTCAGCCACCGGTGATGGTCTCCAACAGGTCCTTCGCGCTCGCGCAGCGGTCGAACAGCGCACCGACGTGTTTGCGGGTCCCCCGTTCCGGCTCCATCATCGGCACCCGGACCAGCGACTCCCGGCCGACGTCGAAGATGACCGAGTCCCAGCTCGCCGCCACCACCTCCGAGGCGTACTGGGCCAGGCACCGGCCCCGGAAGTAGGCGCGGGTGTCCTCCGGCGGCTCGGTCATCGCCGTGCGGATCTGCTCCTCGGGCAGGAGCGTCGCCATCGCACCCCGGCTCACCAGCCGGTGGTAGAGGCCCTTCTCCGGCCGGACGTCGGAGTACTGCAGGTCGACCAGTTGCAGCTTGTGCGACGCCCAGCTGAGCCCCTCCCGCTCCCGGTACCCCTCCAGCAGCCGCAGCTTCGCCACCCAGTCGAGTTCGCCGGCGCAGAGCATGACGTCGCGGCCCAGCCGGTCCAACACGCTCTCCCACCGGTCCAGCACGTCGGCGGTGTCCGGGTCGACGTCGTCGCCGTACCGCTGGTCCACAAAGGAGCGTGCCCGCTCCAGGTACGCCCACTGCAGGTCCAGAGCGGTCAGCCGGCGTCCGTCACGCAGTCGTATCAGGTGGGTCAGGGTGGGGTCGTGGCTGACCGCCTTCAGCTCGCCCACCGGGTCGGCGATGGACAGGTCCGGGCCGAGCGCCTTCTCCTCGATCATCGTCAGCACCAGGGCCGTCGTGCCGACCTTCAGGTACGTCGAGATCTCCGACAGGTTCGCGTCGCCGATGATGACGTGCAACCGGCGGTACTTGTCGGCGTCGGCGTGCGGCTCGTCCCGGGTGTTGATGATCGGCCGCTTCAGCGTCGTCTCCAGCCCGACCTCCACCTCGAAGAAGTCGGCCCGCTGGGAGATCTGGAAGCCTGGCTGGGATCCGTCCTGCCCGATGCCGACCCGGCCCGCCCCACAGACGATCTGCCGGGTGACGAAGAACGGCGTCAGGTACGTGACGATGTCCGCGAACGGCGTCTGCCGGCGCATCAGGTAGTTCTCGTGGGCACCGTAGCTGGCGCCCTTGTTGTCGGTGTTGTTCTTGTAGAGGTGGATCGGATGGCTGCCGGGAATGGACGCCGCCCGCCGGGCGGCCTCGGCCATCACCCACTCCCCCGCCTTGTCCCACCGGACCAGGTCCCGCGGATTCGTCACCTCGGGGGTCGAGTACTCCGGGTGGGCGTGGTCGACATAGAGCCGGGCGCCGTTGGTGAGGATCACGTTGGCCAGCCCCAGGTCCTCGTCGGCCAGTGCCTCGGCCGGGTCGTACGCGGCACCGGAGTAGGTGAAACCCCGGGCGTCCCGCAGCGGGGACTCCTCCTCGTAGTCCCAGCGTGCCCGCCCGCCCCGGGCCAACTCCGGACGTGCGCCGTAGGCGTTGACCACCTGGGACGAGGTCACCATCGGGTTGGCACCGGCCTGGCCGGGCACGGAGATGCCGTACTCCACCTCGGTACCCATGATCCGCCGTACGCTCATGCCGCCGCCTCGCTTCGCTCACCCATGGCGTCGAGGGTAGTCCCCGTCGCCACCGGATCCTCGCCCGGTGTGTCGACACGGCCACCGTACGCCGTGTCCGGACCGTCAACCGGGGACGTCGTCGGACGGCACGGGCCGGACAGCATCGTGGGCGCCCCGCACGGCGCCCACGACAGCATCACGCACTACAGGTACTGGCCGGTGTTGCTCGCCGTCTCGATGGAACGGCCGGCCTCCGCGCCCTTGCCACCGGAGACGAGGGTGCGGATGTAGACGATGCGCTCCCCCTTCTTGCCGGAGATCCGGGCCCAGTCGTCGGGGTTGGTGGTGTTGGGCAGGTCCTCGTTCTCCCGGAACTCGTCGACACACGCGTCCAACAGGTGCTGCAGCCGCAACCCCTTGCGCCCGGAGGAGAGGAACTCCTTGATGGCCATCTTCTTGCCCCGGTCGACGATGTTCTGGATCATCGCGCCGGAGTTGAAGTCCTTGAAGTACAGGACCTCCTTGTCACCGTTGGCGTAGGTGACCTCGAGGAACCGGTTCTCGTCGGTTTCCGAGTACATCCGCAACACCACCGCCTCGATCATGGCGGCGACCGTCGCCTCGGGGTCGTTGCCGTGCTCGGCCAGATCGTCGGGGTGCAGCGGAAGGTCCGGGCGGAGGTACTTCGAGAAGATGTCCTTCGCGGCCTCCGCGTCCGGGCGCTCGATCTTGATTTTCACGTCGAGCCGACCGGGCCGCAGAATCGCCGGGTCGATCATGTCCTCCCGGTTGGAGGCGCCGATGACGATGACGTTCTCCAGCCCCTCCACGCCGTCGATCTCGCTGAGCAGCTGCGGCACGATGGTGTTCTCGACGTCGGAGGACACCCCGGAGCCACGGGTCCGGAACACCGAGTCCATCTCGTCGAAGAAGACGATGACCGGGGTACCCTCGCTGGCCTTCTCCCGGGCCCGTTGGAAGATGAGCCGAATGTGCCGCTCGGTCTCGCCGACGTACTTGTTGAGCAACTCCGGGCCCTTGATGTTGAGGAAGTAGCTGGTGTGCTTCTCCTCGCCCCGCCGCTCGGCGATCTTCTTGGCCAGCGAGTTCGCGACCGCCTTGGCGATCAGCGTCTTGCCGCAGCCCGGAGGGCCGTACAGCAGGATGCCCTTGGGCGGACGCAGCTGGTGCTCCCGGAACAGGTCGGCGTGCAGGAACGGCAGTTCGACGGCGTCCCGGATCTGCTCGATCTGGGACTGCAGGCCGCCGATGTCGGAGTAGTCGACGTCCGGCACCTCCTCGAGGACCAGCTCCTCGACCTCGCTCTTGGGGATCCGCTCGTACGCGTACGCCGAGCGAGGCTCGATCATCAGGGAGTCACCGGGCCGCAGCGGCGTGCCGATCAACGTGTCCGCGAGGTGGACGATGCGCTCCTCGTCCGCGTGCGAGATCACCAGGGCGCGGTCACCCACGCCGTTGGAGGGGTTCTCCAACACCTCCTTGAGCATGACGACCTCGCCCACCCGCTCGAAACCGAGCGCGTCGACGACGTTGAGCGCGTCGTTGAGCAGAACCTCCTGCCCACGCCGAAGCTGCGTCACGTCGATCGAGGGTGAGACAGCCACCCGGAGTTTCCGACCCCCGGTGAAGACGTCCACCGTCCCGTCGTCGTGACGGGCCAGGAAGACACCGTAACCGCTGGGCGGCTGCGCCAGCCGGTCGATCTCTTCCTTGAGCGTGACGATCTGGGCGCGTGCCTCCTTGAGGGTGTTCACAAGCCGCTCGTTGTTCTCGGTGAGCCGAGCCAGTTGGGCCTGCGTCGCCGCCAGCCGTTCCTCGAGCTGCCGGACGTGTCGAGGGCTTTCGGTCAACTTCCGCCGCACCAGAGCGAGTTCCTCTTGAAGAAACGCGACCTGGGTGGAGAGATCGTGGGCCTCCTTCTCCCACCGTGCGGCGCGCGAGTCCGCGTCGTCGCTGCGTGCCACGTCCCACCTCCCCGGGGGCTTGAACGTTCTGCCCTAACACTAACCGCTATGACGCTGATTCGGTTCCATGCAACACCCTCGTCGACAGACCTTGATCGCGTGGCCACGAACGCGACCGCGACGTCACGCCGGCCCGGTTCGACCGGCACGGTTGCGGGTACCACCCGCCGATGCACGCCGGGCGGGTGCCGGGCCGGCCACGGGCGGACCAGGACACCCGCCGGCCGACCACCGAGGCCACCGGAGGCCTCCCGCCGGGCGAGCCGACGACCCCCGCCACCGTCGCGTGCCGTGCCGAACCGCCGGCGCCGTCCGCGGGCGGACGCGTCGTCGCGGCGACGGGCCCTCCGCCCGCGGCACGGGATCCCGCCGCCTCAGGACCGGGCGGCCCCCGCGTCCCGGCACGCCCCGGCACGCCCGCCGCTCACTCGGCCTCCTTCTCCTGCGGGGCCGTCCCGGCCTGCAGGGCCTGCCGGCGCAGGGCGTACGCCTCGGCACCCTTGCTCGGCTTGCGCCGCCGCGGCGGCGCGGTCACACCCGGCGCGAGACGCCGACTCGACACCAGGAACGCGGTGTGCGCGACCATGCGGTGGTCCGGGCGCACCGCGAGCCCGTCCGCGTGCCAGTCCCGCACCAGACACTCCCAGGCCCGGGGCTCGGTGAAGCAGCCGCGGGCACGCAACGCCTCCACCAGTTCCGACAACTGGGGAGTCGTCGCCACGTAGCCGACGAAGACACCCCCGGGCAGCAGCGCGCGCTCGACCACGTCGAGGACCTCCCAGGGGGTGAGCAGGTCAAGGATGATCCGGTCGAAACCGGTCTCCTGGCAGCCCGCCACGTCACCGACGTGCAGGGTCCACGCCGGGTGCGGCCCACCGAAGAAGGCCTCCACGTTCCGGCGCGCGATCTCGGCGAAATCCTCCCGGATCTCGTACGAGTGCAGCTCCCCCTCCGGTCCCACGGCCCGCAGCAGCGAGCAGGTCAGCGCACCGGAACCGACGCCGGCCTCCAACACCCTGGCACCGGGGAAGATGTCCCCCATCGTCACGATCTGGGCAGCGTCCTTCGGATAGATCACCTGGGCGCCCCGCGGCATCGACAGCACGTAGTCCGCCAGCAGGGGACGCAGCGCGAGATACGGCGTCCCACCGGTCGAGGTGACCACGCTGCCGTCCGGGAGTCCGATCAACGCGTCGTGGTCGAGCGCCCCGCGGTGGGTGTGAAACGACCGGCCCGGCTCCAGGGTGATCGTGTGCATCCGCCCCTTCGGGTCGGTCAGCTGCACCCGGTCACCGGGCTGGAACGGGCCGCGACGGGCCGACGCGGTGGTGGATACGGCGGTGGGCTGTGCGGTCACGGGGTCATCTTTCGGTCGGACTTGACAAGCTTGCGCCAGATCGGCGGGGCGGGACACCGACGACATCTTCGCCCGAGGTCGACGCCGGCGTGGCACCGGACAGGACCACCGGACACCCACCGGCCACGAGGCCGACACGAGATCTCCCGCCGGGTCGAGGTCGCGGCTGTCCCTCCACCGCCTCGATGCTACGGAACCCCCGGACCGGGCCACCCGTCGGTGCGGCGCCGGCACGACGGACCCGGCCGGCGGGTGGAACCGGGATCGGTCGTACCCGTGGCATAGCCTTCGGACATGACGGTGGAGACGGCGACATCACACACGACGGCAGCGGATGCGGCGCAGACCGCCGAACCGGCGGTCACCGCCTCGCTCTCCCCGTCCCGGGCTGCCGACTTCAAGACCTGCCCACTGCTCTACCGGTTCCGCAGCATCGACCGGATACCGGAGCGGCCCAACGCCGAGCAGGCCCGAGGCACCCTCGTGCACGCCGTCCTGGAGCGGCTGTTCGACCTGCCCGCCGCAGAACGCACCCCGACGACGGCGGCGCACATGGTGACCGCCGAATGGACCCGGCTGGTGGCCGAGCAGCCCGAACTGGCCGACCTGTTCGACGGCCACGACGCCACCGACCTGACCGGGTTCCTGGACTCGGCACGTGAACTGCTCGACGGCTACTTCCGGGTGGAGGATCCCCGGCGCCTGGAGCCGGCCGAACGAGAAAGCCTGATCTCCGCCGTCGTCGACGGCCAACTGCTCATCCGCGGCTACATCGACCGGCTCGACGTCGCCCCCGACGGCGCACTGCGGGTGGTCGACTACAAGACCGGCGGGGCGCCCCGGGAGGCGTTCGAGGCCCGGGCGCTGTTCCAGCTCAAGTTCTACGCCCTCGTGCTGTGGCGGACCCGTGGGGTGGTCCCGGCCGTACTACGACTGCTCTACCTCAAGGACGCGGAGGCGTGCGACTACCGACCCGACGTGGACGAACTGGTCCGGTTCGAACGGACGGTGGTGGCGCTCTGGCGCGCCATCGAACAGGCCACCGCCGCCCGGGACTTCCGCCCCAAGCCGAGCCGGCTCTGCGCCTGGTGCAACCACCAGGCACTCTGCCCCGCCTTCGGCGGCACCCCGCCGCCGTTCCCGGAGCAGCCCGCGGCAGACGCGGCACCGTCCCCGCCCGCCCCGCCGGCCCGTGTCACCCGCCGGGCGGCTGACACGGCGGCCCGGTCGATCCACCCGCGCCCGCCCGCCCCACCGTCGGCGACACCCCCGGACGCCGCCGACGGCGCCGCACCCCCGCCGCGGTAGACACGGCGGAGACCGGACACCGCGTCCGCGCGGACCCCTCTCCTCCCGCGGGAGGAGAACAGGCTCGCCAACGCCGACGACCCGCCGCCCGGAAAACAGCGGCTACCGTCGCCAACATGACCCACAGCGACACCCCGGCGCCGCCGGTGCCCCCGCCCGGCCGGCGCCGACAGCCGGGCAGGGCGGACGCCCGGCAGCGCCTGACACCGCTGTGGGACACACTGCTGGCCCTGGCCGCGGTCGCCGTGGACGTGATACTCCGGGCCACCGACTCCCCCCAGACCATCGCCGGCTATCCCGAACCACCCCGGGTCACCGCGGCCGTCTGGAGCGTCGCCTGCGCGGCACCGATCGTGCTGCGTGGGATCGCCCCCCGGGCGGCGGTGGCCCTGGCGACCCCGATCCTGCTCGCCGCCGGCCTCGCCCAGGCACACTCGGCAAGCGCCGCCATGACCGTGATCACGTTGAGCTACACCGCCGCGTCCCGTTTCCCACTGCGGCAGGCGGTGCTCGCCGGCGCCGTCGTCTGGGCACCCGGGCTGCTCGTCGTCGTCGCCGCACCCGTCCCGGACAGCCCCGTCACGCTCTCCCCCGGCTACGTACTCTTCACCCAGGTGCTGCTGGCACTGGTCTGCTTCTTCGTCGGACGGACCGTGCACGCCCAGCGTGCCTCCGTCCGCGCCCTGGAGGAACGCGCCCGGGTCGCGGAGGAGAACCAGCGGGCCCTCGCCGACCAGGCCGTGGCCGACGAGCGGCGGCGCATCGCCCGGGAACTCCACGACGTGGTGGCCCACCACGTCAGCGTGATGGGCGTGCTGGCCACCGGCGCCCGTCGGGTGCTGTCCCGCGACCCGGCCGCCGCGGACGACGCACTGGGCAGCATCGAGGAAACCGGCCGGACGACACTGCGGGAACTGCGACGCCTCCTCGACGTCCTGCGCACCGACACCGAACCGGCCGCCGACCTCACCCCCCAGCCAGGGCTGGCCGGAATCGAGACCCTGATCGAGCAGGTCCGGGAGGCGGGACTGCCGGTGACCCTCCACGTGGACGGCACCCCGGTGCCGCTGGATCCCGGAGTGACGCTGACCATCTACCGGATCGTGCAGGAGGCACTCACCAACGCGCTCAAACACGCCGGAAACGCCACCGCCCAGGTCCGGCTCGGCTTCGAGCCGCGGTGGCTGACCGTGGAGATCTCCGACACCGGGCGAGGGCCGACGCCGGAACCCCGCCGGGTCGGACACGGCCTGGTGGGCATGCGAGAACGGATCGCCCTCTACGGTGGAACCCTGCGTACCGGGCCGCGCCCAGGGGGCGGCTACCGGGTATACGCCAGGATGCCCATGGAGCAACTGGGCGCCCCAGTCAGCGAACGACACGAGAGGTAGGGCGGCATGACGGACGGACAGGCCCCGAAGCGACCGGTGCGGGTCCTGCTCGCGGACGACCAGCCGCTGCTGCGTACCGGCTTCCGCATGGTGCTCGGCGCGGAGGACGACCTCGACATCGTCGGCGAGGCCGGCGACGGAGTCGAGGCGGTCGAGCTGTCCCGCCGGTTGCTGCCCGACGTCGTCCTGATGGACATCCGCATGCCCCGGATGGACGGGGTCGCCGCGACCCGGGCGATCGTCGAAGCCCGGCTGCCGGTACGGGTGCTGATCCTGACCACCTTCGACCTCGACGAGTACGTCGTCGGCGCGCTGCGGGCCGGAGCCAGCGGCTTCCTGGCCAAGGACGTGCCGGCCGAGGACCTGGTCGCCGCCATCCGCACCGTCGCCGCTGGCGAGGCGGTCGTCGCCCCGCGGATCCTCAAACGGCTGCTCGACCGGTTCGCGGAGTCACTGCCGGACCCGGCCGCCACGCCACCGAAGGAGATCGGGGTGCTCACCGAACGGGAACGGGAGGTCCTGATCCTGGTGGCCCGCGGACTCTCCAACGCCGAGATCGCCCGGGTCCTCTCGGTGAGCGAGACGACCATCAAGACCCACGTCGGGCACGTTCTCACCAAACTCGGGCTGCGGGACCGGGTACAGGCGGTGGTGCTGGCCTACGAGACCGGACTGGTCCGGCCGGGGGCGTGAGCCGTCGGACGGGGATCCGCCGACGGCAATCGCGCCCCGCGACCGGTCGCCGGAGTACGGACGATCCTCCGCGGGTGACCCTCTCCCCCACGAAGGAACACCGGACACGACCACGGAGGAGCCGGAGACCCTCCCGGCGCGGAACGGCCGGACCGCGCCCGGCGCCCACCGTGGACACCGGTCGGCACGACGTGCCGACCGACACTCCCCGACACCGGCAGCAGCCAGCCGGAAACAACGGAAACACCGCGGAGGAAAGCGGCCGAACCGCCGCGGACAATCACACGCCGACCAGATAATCAGCGGTAAGAGGCGGGCCGGTCGATCGACCCACCAGTGAACTCGGAAAACGGGTGACCGGCATCGCCGGAGTGACAAACCGCAGAACGAACAGTACCAGTCAGGGACAACCCTGATCCGCCCTCCGGGCTGACCCGCACCGGGAAATCCGCGTCCGGCTCCGTCCGCGGGTGGAGGTCCCGCCCACCCGCCGCACCGACGATGGAAACCGTCGGCCGGACCAGGGACCAACGGTCCGTCCGAAGGTATCGACCACTTCCAGGGGGAAAAGAAGTGACGGCGACGGTGGCCCACGGTTCCGCGATAGCGGCCCGGGCAAACGACGTGTGGAAGGTGTACGGCAGCGGCGAGGCACAGGTGACCGCGCTGCGGGGCGTGAGCGTGGAGTTCGAACGCAGCCGGTTCACCGCCATCATGGGGCCGTCCGGCTCCGGAAAGTCCACCCTCATGCACTGCCTGGCCGGCCTGGACACGGTCACCCGCGGAACGATTCACATCGGCGACACCGCGGTCACCGGACTCGGCGACGCCGGCCTCACCAAACTCCGCCGCGACAAGATCGGCTTCATCTTCCAGCAGTTCAACCTGCTGCCCACGCTCAGCGCCCGGGAGAACATCCTGCTGCCACTGTCGATCGCCGGCCGCAAACCCGACCCCGCGTGGCTGGACACCGTCATCGAAACCGTCGGACTCCGCGACCGACTCAACCACCGGCCGGCCCAACTCTCCGGCGGCCAACAACAGCGGGTTGCCTGCGCCCGGGCACTCGTCGCGCGACCCGAGGTCATCTTCGCCGACGAGCCCACCGGCAACCTCGACTCCCGGGCCGGCGCCGAGGTGCTCAACTTCCTCCGCCGCTCGGTCGCCGAACACGGGCAGACCATCGTGATGGTCACCCA